>NZ_JBXWMT010000004.1:0-328027 GCF_059609985.1 Ruegeria sp. YTSA219 | reverse complement strand
ATTCCACCGTACTTCTTCCGCTAGCGGTAATAGGTTTGTTCAACAACTCCGATCTGCCTGATCGCATCAAGACGGGACATGCCTTGACCCATCAGAACTTCAACTTGCCGTAACTTCGAGACAATCTCTTCCGGCTTCGGTCGCTTGTTTGCCATTCTAGGTCCTCCGTTTCCTAAACATAACGGGGGACCAGTTCAGTTGGGGAGGCTCAGCACTGGGTTTTGCCGGTGCTGATCCGGGGATTGAGAAACAAATGCCGCTGCCCATCGGGTGCCGTGTTCGCGCCTGCTATGACGTGTTGTTGGAAGACCTTGAAGAGCATCCAGGCAGTGACGTCATTCATTTCCTGTTGCGCCGCCCAGCTCTGAAAAGCATCGTGCGCCGCATCCAAACCATGAGCAGGCACAAATACGCCGAAATCCGAGCCAACCTTGCGGACCGGAACGTGCGCCCCATGGACCTGTTGCGCTGCAAGCTTGCCTTCTTTGGCGTCAGCAAGTTCGACCCTCGTTCGAAGCTATGGCTACGTAACACAATGTATCAGGGGGCACCGCTGATTGATGACATCGGCCAGACCTATGAAAGCTGGTTCCTGCCACTGAAACCGCAGATTGAGGAGGCACAGGCATGAAAGTATCCCGTAACGAAATGATCACCGCGCTGTCCCGCGCCTACGAAGGAGCCGGGCACGAGATCGGTGACTATGAGGACGCTGGCCAATTGGTCACTTGGTTGCAAATGGCGGGTCTGAGCGGGTTCGACCGTATCAGCCTGCCACCACGGGCCCCCAAGGGTGGAGCGACTCCGCGGTTGGTGTTCGAAAATGGCGACATCGCCGTTCTTGATGCAGGTGGCGCGGATGTCTGCGAGCACGGCTCATTGGCGGCCTATCTGATGCACTCCAAGGCCAACAAGTCGGGCTTTGCGATCATCGAACTGGCCAACTGCCGCTATCCTGGTCTAATCCTGCGAAGCCTGTCGATGGTCGCGCAGTTGGGCGTGTATATCTCAGCCTATCGGAAAGATCAGGTTGGATCACACGGAGCGAGCTTTGAAAGCGGCGCGACTTTCCCGCATTACTGGCGATTGGATAATGCAGATGACAGAAAAGAAATCTCGACCGTCACTATCATCTGCACAAATCAGCCTGCATTGTTGGCGGACGCGGTGACACGTCAGGTGGAGCAACCCGAACTTCAGCGGTTTGAGATTTCGGCGGCGCAGCTAGCAGCCAACTATAACCAAGCTTTGGAACAGGGGATTGAGGTTGACCCCGACCAATGGGACGCCCTGAACGCCGCCGCTTGGCCCATTCTCGTTCGCTCGGATACGCAATCCCGCTCAGGCGCGGGGCCCATGTGAGGCTTAGGATATGAGCCAGCGCTTGCTCCGTTTGCAAACAAAAAATGCCGCCCCGATTGGGGCGGCGTCGGACCGGAACTCGTTCAGCATGTATTCCAGGTGAATCGGCGCTGGGTCGCCAAAGAACCTTTTGACCCTACGCGCCATGAGCCAGGGGTAGTGCACAGAGCCAAGGTCTGATGTGCGTCAATCCTGCCGGTTATGTTCGCGGTAGCTCGGACATTCTGGCAAGGATGTCCACGCCCTGCTGTTTCCAGAAATGTAAAAGGTCGATGAATATCCAGTTCTCGGCCAGCTTATCCCCGTCTCGCCGATAGATATCTATTACCCGAAATTCACCGGCTTTGTCAGTCGCAGGCATTCCCATGAACCCGCCAGTTGGACGGGCTGTGAAGTTCGGCCAGCCAAAAAAACCGCCATAATGACCCTCTGCCAGGCGGCATATGTGTTTGGTTTTCGACCGGTCAGTGAAACCAGCACGGAAAGGGCCTGCATGCTGTTGGGCGTAGCGTTCGATCGTGTAGGTCGCCCCGATCCCGGATGGCCCCCACCAGATCATGTCTTCGGACCATGTGCGCCGTAGCTCGTCCTCAAGGCTGAGGCCGCTGTTCCATTGGCCCAGATCGGAGATCATAGAGTTGATGGCCGCCAGGGTCCGCTCTCCTTCCGCCGCAGGTTGCGGACCGACCATCAGGCCGTCATGGGTCATGGGCCCCGGCTGCACGAGCTGCGCGGCTGTCTGAGGCGGGAACGGCTGCAATCCGGCCTGCATCATGAAATGAGGTATGTCGAAATACATCGCCGTTTCAGTGATTTTCCCGTTTTCGACCTTGTTGAATTCGCAATAGCGCAGAAATGTCATTTTGCCGTTTGGCGAGATACCTAGCCAATCTTTGTCGAACAGCCCCATGAGATGGCCCATTGATACAACCCAGACCGAGGTGAAACCGTCCATCTCGTTTTCTCCGGCCATGAATATGTCCATGCGGCGCTGCATTCGGGTCAGGCTTTGTTTCAGCGGAAGCCAGAACTGGGCACCTACGTCACAGGGGCCATGCAGTTCGTCAAAGGGATGGAATCCGCGCCACAGATAGTCATCGGCGCAATATTTCGAGATCACGTCAGGGACCGCTGATTCTTCAGCTCGGCTCAGAGCTTCATAAAGATCCAGAACAATATTTTTCTCGGCTTCGTAAGGCATATTCTTTTCTTTCAGTGCTTTACCAGGAATTGAGCACAGG
The DNA here is from genome assembly GCF_059609985.1 of Ruegeria sp. YTSA219. Classification (NCBI taxonomy): domain Bacteria; kingdom Pseudomonadati; phylum Pseudomonadota; class Alphaproteobacteria; order Rhodobacterales; family Roseobacteraceae; genus Ruegeria; species Ruegeria sp. YTSA219. Next base: position 325,424 of record NZ_JBXWMT010000004.1, on the reverse strand, counting down.
TTTTCTGTATAGTGAAACGTAGATTTGCAAACGCATGCAAAAAAAGCTTGCCTGATGTTCCATCAGATGTCTATGCTCTTGCAAACGTATGCACGACAAGTGCACATGGGAGGACAGAATGGCCGAAATTCAACTTCGCAGTGTTGGGAAACGTTGGGGATCGTTTGTGGGGGTGGATAATTTCGACCTGACTATTGCCGATAAAGAGTTTCTGGTTCTTCTTGGCCCATCAGGCTGTGGCAAGACGACGACCATGCGCATGATTGCGGGTTTGGAAGACGCCAGCGAGGGCGACATTCTGATAGATGGCGAGCGTGTCAATGACATGGAGCCCAAGGACCGCGATGTTGCCATGGTGTTTCAGTCCTACGCGCTCTATCCGAACATGAATGTTTATGAGAATATCCGGTTCCCGCTGAAGGTGCGCGGCATCGACCCTTCCACACATGACGAAAAAGTGCGCCGCGCTTCGGCCATGGTCGAACTGGATGACTTTCTGCATCGCAAACCGGCAGAGCTGTCGGGCGGCCAGCGTCAGCGCGTCGCTTTGGCCCGCGCCATTGTTCGCGAGCCAAATGTCTTTCTGATGGACGAACCGCTGTCAAACCTTGACGCCAAGCTGCGTGTTTCGACGCGCGCGCAGATCAAGAACCTCAGCCACGAGCTTGCCGTGACCACGATCTACGTGACTCATGACCAGATCGAAGCGATGACTCTTGCAGATCGTGTGGTGATCATGAAGCAGGGTATCGTGCAGCAGGTTGGCTCTCCGACCGATATTTACGATGCACCCGCAAACACTTTTGTGGCCAGCTTTATTGGCAATCCGGCAATGAACCTTATCGATGGTCAGGTTCAGGATGGGGTGTTTCGGGCTCAGAACACTGAGGTGCATGGGCTGAATGCGTCGGACGGCCCGATTACGCTGGGCTTTCGCGCCGAGGACGCCAATGTCGTGGAAAGCGGCGGCGAGATTAACGGGCCCATCTACACGCAGGAGCTTTTGGGCGACAGCACGATGGTCTCGGTTCGGATCGGTGGCGCGCTGGTTTCGGTCAAAGCCGACAAAACCTATCGCGCTGAAATCGATGATCAGGTTTCAATCCATATCCACACCGATCACTGCCACTTGTTTGATGCGCAAACCGGAACGCGTTTGGAGCGCTGAACAGAAAATCCAAACCCGCATTGCCGGGTTTAACGCAGGTGCAGACTTCGAAGATGCACCCATCTACCTAGGGAGGAATACAAATGTTTCTGAAGAAAATTGCATTGGCTGGGTCCTTGGCCGCCTTTGCCGCCAGCGCAGGTTATGCCTGTGAAATTAGCGGGCGCGTGAATATCGTTGGTAACGAATTTGCGGCCATTCAGGCCGTCGCAACCGGCGCGAAAGAATGCACAGGCGCATCGGTCGATTCAAACCTGACCTCCGAGCACCAGACCATCAACGTGGCTGGTCTGTCCGGAAACCCGTCTGAATACACCAGTGCCATCATCGCCAACAGCTCGATCGTGGCGTTGATGAACGAAGATGTTATTCGGCCGCTCAACGATCTGGTGGAACAGCATGGTCAGGACCTGCAGCCAGGTCAGTTGATCAAGATTGGTGATGACATTATGGCCGTGGCGTTCATGGCGAATGCTCAGCACCTGATGTATCGCAAGGACGTGTTGGAACAGGCCGGTGTCGAAGTGCCGACAACCTATGAAGAATTGCTCGAAGCGGCCAAAGCCATTCGCGAGCAGGGCATCATGCAAAACCCGGTTGGCGGCGCCTATGCGTCGGGTTGGAATCTGGCACAGGAATTCAACAACATTTTTCTTGGCTATGGCGGCAGCCACTTCAAAGCCGGAACAGCCGAGCCCAACGTGAATTCTGAGGCTGGTGTCAATGCGCTGAACATGATGAAGGCTTTGTCGGAATACATGAACCCCGACTTCCTGACCCACGATTCCAATGCCACTAATGCCGAATACCGTGCTGGTAACGTTGCAATCATGAATATGTGGGGTTCACGCGCATCGCAGCAAACCACGACCGAAGGCGTGCTTCAGGAAGTGATCGACGGTCATGCGATCGGCGCACCACTGACAGTCGGCGGCGGGTCGACGCCTGCATCGACCCTGTGGTGGGACGGCTGGACCGTCGGCAAGAACATCTCGGATGAAGAAGCCGAGGCTACGTTCATCGCGATGAAACACGGTATCCGTCCTGACATGCTGAACGATGAAACCACGCCGCTGGCGGTATGGTTGATCGAAGGCTACGAGCCTGGTGCGGACGCCGAAGGCGTGTTTGAGGCGGCAAAAATGGGCACACCGCCTTATCCGATGTTGCCTTACATGGGCCTGATGCACAGCGCGCTAGGCAATGAACTTTCAGACTTCATGCAAGGCAAGGAAAGCGCTGAGCAGGCGCTGGCCGATGTCGAAGCCGCATATCGCGCCGCTGCCATCGAACAAGGTTTCCTCCAGTAGGGCCTGACTCGTGCGGGCGTCTGTAAGGGCCGCCCGCACAAACCAATTCACGTGGGGATTGCGACATGCGCCATAAGACCTTCCTGTGGTTCTTCCTGCCCACCGGGCTTGCGATGCTGCTGTTCATCGCGATGCCGATAGTCTCGGTGGTGACCCAATCCATTTTCGCGCCTCATCCGGCCGTTTTGTTAGAGGTCGAAAGCTGCACCCCCCTGATCGGCTGCACGACAGAGACCACGATTGATCAAGAGGCAACAGCCGCCCTTCGCGCCGAGAAACCACTGGGCCGATTTGTCGGATTGGACATTTACCTGGACCGTGGCCACCTGGCGATCCAGGAAATTGGACAGATCTGGGCTGCGAATGAAACCTGGGGCGGTTTCTTCTCAAAGATCGGTAATTTGCCCTTTTACAGGGCAATGGCTTTTACGCTGACCTTCACGTTTGTTGTGACGCCGCTCACAATCATTTTGGGGCTGGTGATTGCGCTGGCAATCAACTCCCTGCACCGAAATCTCAAAGGGCTGCTGATCTTCTTTTCGCTTCTGCCGATGATCGTCACTCCGTTGATTGGCTCGCTTATCCTGTTCTGGATGATTGACAGCCGCGGGGTCATCGGCAACGCCCTAGTATATCTGGCCGGGGATCCGGATTTTAGCCTGAAGGCCTCAACCGGGCTGATGTGGGTGGCGCTGATGGTTTATGGAGTTTGGCACGCCGCTCCATTTGCATTTGTCGTGTTCTATGCGGGGTTGCAAACATTGCCCCAGGATCAAATCGAGGCCGCCCAGATAGACGGGGCAACCCGCTGGCAACAGGTTAAGTTCGTGGTCGTTCCTCATCTCATGCCACTGGTCACATTTGTTGCGTTGATTCAGTTGATGGACAACTTCAAGGTGTTTGAACCGATAATCGGGTTCAGCGCAGGTGCGCACGCACAATCCCTTAGTACATTCATCTTCAACGACTTAGGCGGTGAAACCCGGCAGCTTTCTTCCGCGGCCGCGACCTCTGTGATCACGATAATCGGAGTCGCCATTCTGCTGTCACCGGTGCTTGTCCGCACCTGGCGCGACTTCAAAGGAGCAAGATAATATGGCCAGCCGCGCACAAAGAATGCCTAGAAGTCTCCGGATCGCCACGTCCTTATTTGTGATCCTATGGTTCGTTCTGGCCGCTTTCCCGTTCCTCTGGACGGTCTGGGGTTCGTTCAAGGTAGAGTTGGATTTCTTTTCGATCGCCGACTGGACCAATGCCATCACCGGAGCACGGACCGAAGCCGTCTATGGCTCGCCCTTCACAACCACAGGGTACGAGGGCGCCTGGATACAGGAAGAATTTTGGCGGAATGTTCTCAACACGGGGATCATCTGTTTCTTTGTTGTCACCATCTCGCTCACAATCGGAACGCTGGGGGGCTATGCCCTGTCTCGGTCGACCTACAACTATACGTTCTGGCTATTGATCACGGCACTTATCTTCCGGGCTATGCCCCCGATTACGCTGGTCTCGGGATATTTGCTGCCTTTCTTCGAATGGAACATCTGGGGGATCCTTCCAACCACGATCATCGTGCTTGTGGCGATAAACCAGCCGTTCACTCTGTGGATGCTGCATTCTTTCTTTAAGAACATCCCAAGCGAGCTGGATGAAAGTGCCAAGGTCGACGGATGCAACCAGTTCCAGGCATTTCGTCGGGTGATCATTCCGGTGATGTGGCCAGGGGTGATCACCACCGGGCTGTTCTCGTTCCTGCTGGCCTATAACGATTTTGCCGTCGGGGCGATGCTTCTGTCCGAAAGTAACCGCACGATGGTGCCTGCCATTGCCGCGTTTCTTGGTACAACGCAGACCGAAGGTAACGTGATGTTCGCGGTTGCGGCTGTGGTTTCAGCCACAGTTCCACTGTTCATTCTGGTCATGTTCTTCCAGCGACAGATTGTGGGCGGTCTGACGGCCGGGGCTGTGAAAGGCTAACTCTGATGGGACGCACTCATCCTCAGTCCGTATCTGCCCATGCGCATACTGCCAGACTGAATGTGGCTGCGCGCAGGACCCGGCGGCCGGGACGAATTCCATTTGCTTTGATGCGCGCGGGACCTTGCGGGGCGCTTCTCCGAACACGCCCCGAACAGACCCCATTGAGACAGAGAAGATGAAAAACCTCGACCGTAAACCCTTTCTGAGATTCACCGAAGCACAACGCCATCCTGGCAACTTCCGGCCGGCATTTGACGCTTTCTTCGCCCCCGGTGCACATGTCAACGTGGTGCATCCCTTCAATGAGGTCGCGGGCGGCCTCGGGCTGCACGATCACGTCATCGCCCCGCTCGCCGCTGCCTTCGACGGGCTTTTTCGGCGCGATGACATCGTCATGGCCGGCGAATTTGACGGGCAGGACTGGATCAGCGCCACCGGCTATTTCGTTGGTCGGTTCTCGCGCGACTGGCTTGGCATCCGGGCCACAGGCGAGCTTGCCTATCTGCGCTTTGGCGAGTTCCACCGGATGCAGGACGGCAAGGCGGTGGAAAGCTATATCTTCCTCGATATTCCAGAGCTGATGCTGGCCGCTGGACAATGGCCGATCCCCGACAGCCCGGGCAAGACCCGCGGCTTCACCGGCATGATTCAGGGCCCTGCCAGCCATGATGGCATCTTGACCACTCCGCAGGATCCTGCCGAGGGTGCCAAGAGCTATCATATGGTCACAGAAATGCTGGCCGGGCTTGCTACCGAGAACGAGGCTTGGCGCCCCTACTGGCATGACAACATGGTCTGGTACGGCCCCGGCGCCTTCGGTTCTTTCGTCGGGATCGAGAGTTTTGCCAGCTTCCAGGTGCCTTTCGAAGCCACCTTTGAAGGCTGGTCCGGCGGCACTGCGGGCAACGGTATGACGGCGCATTTCACCCGCTATGGCGAAGGTAACTACGTATGCTCGGGCGGTTGGCCCTCGTTAACTGGCGTCCAGGTGAAACCTTTCCTCGGCCAGTCCGCAAGTGGCAAACGCGTCTTCATGCGGGTCTGCGACTGGTGGCGCCGCGAGGACGATCTGCTGGTCGAAAACTGGGTTTTTGTCGATGTCCCGCATGTGCTGTTGCAACTGGGCTATGACCTCTTTGCTGAAATCGCCGAGCAGGCTGCATGAGCTGCTCTGCCAGACATAACGCCGTTGCGCGCCATCCGGCGCTCAACCGGATGCCAAGGGATTTTCTGACGGCGGATTAATCCTCGCCCTCCACACAGAAGACCCCTTGGTAACCATAAAAGGAAGAGAAACATGAAGGGCTCCCGCCCCGAACAGGCCGTGCTGACACGTGACACGGACATGAGCAAAACCGACGAGACCCGCGCCGTGATCGAGGGGATGGTCGATGGTTTGAACGACCACCGTATCGAAGACATCGGCGAATTCTTCGCCGAAGGGTTCCGCTGGCTTGGCAACCAGGGTTGCGGCACCAAGACGGGCCTGAAGGAATTCCAGGAAAACTGGCAACGCCCGTTCCAGGCTGCGTTTTCCGACAAGACCTGCATCGACGAGGCCCGGCTTTATATGGGCGAGTGGGCGGCAGCTTTTGGCCGCCAGGAAGCAACCCATTCTGGCGAATTTCTGGGGATTGCGCCCACCGGCAAGCGCGTCGAGATCCGTTACATGGATTTCTGGAAAGTTGTCGACGGCAAGATCGTCGACAACTGGGTGAATGTCGATTTTGCCCATGTCGCCTCGCAGCTTGGAGTCGATCTGTTCCAGGGCAAAGGGTGGGAAACATTTGACCGGGGAGAAGAAATTCCGCCCCGGCCCGAAAATTGAGGATTAGGACAATGGCTATCGAATATCTGAAAAGCGGCAAACCCGAGGCCGACCGGGCCGAAGATGACGCCAAAACCCGCACTGTCGTTGAAGCGACGCTGAAAGACATCGAAACTCGCGGTGATGCGGCGGTGCGCGATCTGTCGGAAAAGTTTGACAATTACTCGCCGGAAAGTTTCCGCCTGAGCCAGGAACAGATCGACGAGCTGATTGCCTCATTGACCGAACGCGAGCTCGCCGACATCAAGTTCGCTCAGAAACAGGTGATAAACTTCGCCCAGGCGCAGCGCGACTCAATGCTGGATATCGAGGTTGAAACCTTGCCGGGGGTCATCCTCGGCCACAAGAACATCCCGGTGCAGTCTGTTGGCTGTTATGTTCCTGGCGGTAAATTCCCGATGGTTGCGTCGGCGCATATGTCGGTTGCGACCGCTAAAGTGGCCGGTGTGCCTCGCATCATCGCCTGTACGCCACCGTTTCAGGGCAAGCCCAATGCGGCCGTGATCGCTGCCATGTATCTGGGTGGGGCGCATGAGATCTATGTCATGGGTGGTATCCAAGCGATTGGTGCCATGGCGATCGGTACGGAAACCATTGATCCGGTCCACATGCTGGTCGGCCCCGGGAATGCCTTTGTGGCAGAAGCCAAACGGCAGCTCTTTGGTCGCGTTGGCATCGACCTTTTTGCGGGCCCGACCGAGACGATGGTCATTGCCGACGAAACTGCTGCCGATGCCGAACTTTGTGCGACCGACTTGTTGGGGCAGGCCGAGCATGGCTACAACAGCCCCTGTGTTCTGGTCACCAACTCGCGCAAGTTGGCCGAAGAAACGCTGAGCGAGATCGACCGTATCCTCGGTATCCTGCCTACCGCCGGAACCGCAAAAGTCAGCTGGGAGGAGTATGGGGAAGTCATTGTCTGCGACACTTATGACGAAATGCTGCAAGTTGCCGATGATATCGCCTCTGAGCATGTGCAGGTGATGACCGACCGTGACGACTGGTTCCTGGAAAACATGACCAGCTATGGCGCGCTGTTTCTTGGGGCGCGGACCAATGTTGCAAACGGTGATAAGGTGATCGGCACGAACCACACGCTGCCGACCAAAAAGGCCGGACGTTATACCGGCGGCTTGTGGGTCGGCAAGTTCATGAAAACTCACAGCTACCAGAAGGTTGTTACTGACGAGGCTGCGGCAATGATCGGCGAATACGGCTCACGCCTGTGTATGCTGGAAGGCTTTGTCGGCCATGCCGAGCAATGCAATATTCGCGTCCGGCGTTATGGGGGCATCAACGTACCTTACGGCGAAGGTGCGGCTTATCGCGAGGCTGCAGACGCGTCCTCATAAGAGTGAGGTCATTGCTGCAGAACTTGCGCTTGGGGTTTGCCCGGGCACCACGGGTTTTGAAAGAAAAGCAGATAACACAATGCGAGATTTCGCAATGGACACACATTCTACCCATAAGGCCCTGATCGCGCCATTGCGCGAAGCCATGTATAACTTTGACGAAACCGGCGTCCGAGCTGCACTGCAGGCGGTGATTGCGCCCGATGCCGTCATCCACATGCCCCATCCATTCGGCGACCTGACCGGGCCGCAGGAACTCTATGATGCCTGCTACACACCGCTTTTGAAATCCATGCCCGATCTGGAACGCCGGGATTGGATTGTGATGGGCGGGCCGACGCAACATGGTGATGATTGGGTCTGCTGTGGCGGCCACTACGTAGGCACCTTCGTCGCCCCTTGGTTGGACATCCCGCCGACCGGGCATCTGACCCATATGCGGTTCCACGAATTCTACCGCTTTGAAAATCGCAAAGTTGTCGAAATCCAGGCACTCTGGGACATTCCCGAAGTGATGATGCAGGCGAAGGCCTGGCCGATGGCGCCGTCTTTGGGGCAGGAGTTCTGTATTCCCGGCCCGGCGACGCTGGACGGTATCGTGCGGGGCCCCTGGGATGAGGCAAAATCGAAGGCCTCCTGCGACCATATCGTTTCCATGCTTGAACATCTGGAAAAGCATCCCAGTCAGGGTGGCCCCGAAGTGATGGAGATGGAAAGGTTCTGGCATCCGCGCATGAACTGGTACGGGCCCGCTGGGATCGGCACCGGGCGCGGCATTGCAGGGTTTCGCAACTGGCACCAGATCCCTTTCCTGGGTGGCATGCCGGACCGAGGCAAATACGCCGACGAGATCACCTTTCATTTCTTTGGTGACGGTGATTATGCAGCTGTTACCGGCTGGCCGGACATGATCCAGACCATCACTCATGACGGCTGGATGGGTATCGCCCCTTCTGGCCAGCGCATCACTATGAGATCGTTGGATTTTTGGCGATTGGAAGATGGCCTGATCCGGGAGAACTGGGTGTTGGTCGACCTGCTGGACGTGTACCGGCAACTGGGCGTAGATGTCTTTGCCCGCCTGCGCGAATTCAACAAAGCGCGTGTCGCAGGTGAAGTTCCATACCCAGTCGGCGAGGTCTGATATGCTCAATTTTCCCAGCACCCCCAGTTTTAGTCTAGGTGGCAAACGTGCGCTAGTCGCCGGGGCATCGTCGGGCATAGGTCTGGCCTGCGCCGTAGCGCTGGCAGAGCATGGGGCCGAGGTCACATTGGCGGCGCGCCGCGCAAGTGCGTTACAAGAGATAGCCGATCAGATGACTGCCAAGGGATGGTCTGCCAAGGTGCTTGAGATGGATGTTACCGATGTCGCAGGAACTGCCGCGGCTGTCGCCGAAAACGGGCCGTTTGACATCCTTTTGAACTCGGCAGGGTTTGCACGTCATAGCAAGGCGGTCGAAACGGTGCCCGAAGACTTTGACTCGGTCATGAACGTCAATGTCCGGGGGGCCTATTTCCTAACCCAAGCCGTTGCCAAAGGGTTGCTTGAGGCCGGGCGTCCCGGATCGCTGATAAATATCTCAAGCCAGATGGGCCATGTCGGCGGGCAGGAACGCGCGGTCTATTGCGCCTCCAAGTTTGCGGTCGAGGGCTTTACCAAGGCGATGGCGCTGGAATTCGGGCCCGCAAAGATCCGTGTCAACACGATTTGCCCGACTTTCATCCTGACGGATTTGTCCCGGCCTACATTCGAAGACCCGACCAAACGGGCCTGGATTCTAGACAAGATCAAGCTGGGCCGCCCGGGAGAGATTGAGGATATTATGGGCGCGGTAGTGTACCTGGCATCAGAGGCGTCGGCTTTGGTTACAGGAACAGCAATGTTGGTGGACGGAGGCTGGACGGCAGACTGATGGTTACTCAGAAAGTTACATCGTTGGACGTTGCCCGGCTGGCCGGGGTAAGCCAATCCGCCGTTAGCCGGGTCTTTACGCCTGGTGCATCGGCCTCGCAAAAAACGGTCGCGAAAGTGCGCAAGGCAGCGGATGAACTGGGATATCGGCCAAATTTTCTGGCCCGTGCGGTGGTCTCGGGCAAAAGCCGGATCATTGGACTTGTGGTCGCCTATCTGAACAATCAGTTCTATCCTGAAGCGTTGGAAAAGCTGACAAACAAGTTGCAAGAGCGCGGCTACCACGTGCTGGTCTTCATGGCGTCGCATCAAGCCGGCAACATAGACAACGTGATCGAAGAAATACTGGATTTTCAGGTTGATGGGATTATCGCGGCTTCGGTGGCTTTGTCGTCGGATCTGTCGGATCGTTGTCTGGCTGCCGGTGTGCCGATGGTGCTGTTTAACCGGGTTCAGGACGACCCGGCCATGTCGGCGGTCACCTCGGACAATATCGCGGGTGGGCGCAAGGCTGCCGAATTCCTTTTGGCCGGGGGGCATAAAAAGATCGGGTACATCGCCGGTTGGGAAGGCGCGTCGACCCAGCGCGACCGCGAAGCAGGTTTCAGGGCCGCCTTGCATGATGCGGGGGCGGAACTGCATGCGCGCGGCGTTGGGAACTTCACCAGCGAACAGTCGCGGGCGGCAACGCTTGAGATGTTTGCTTCGGACCCGCCCGACGCCGTTTTTGTGGCCAATGACCACATGGCTATTGCAGTGATGGACACCCTCAGATTCGAGTTGGGCCTAAGGATTCCCGAAGATGTTTCGGTTGTCGGATATGACGATGTGGCCGTTGCAGCATGGCCAACCTATAGCCTGACCACTGTACGACAGCCTGCAAACCGTATGGTTGCCGAAACCGTGGACATTTTGCTGAGCAAAATCGAAGGGCCCGATGTTGGTCCGCACCGATTGGAAATAGATGGACCGCTGATTGTTCGCGGTTCTGCACGTATACCTGAAGGATGGAAGACATGAAGGGATTTGACCCGAAATTCAAAGATTTCCCTGACTATATTATTGGGATCACAAAAGAAATCTGGGAAGATCGGGGCATTGCCACGCTGCACCATTACTATGCACCCGATATCGTGGTTCGATCCCCGGGGTCAGTTGTCGTTGGCAATCAGGGCGTCATTGCCGCTACCATGGCAACGCTTGCCGAGTTCCCCGACCGCACATTGCTGGGTGAGGATGTGATTTGGTCCGGCACACCGGAAAATGGCATGCTGTCCTCGCACAGGCTTTTGTCGACTGCGACCCATCTGGGCGACGGTGTCTATGGGAAGGCTACCGGGAAAAAGCTGGTCTACCGTATCCTTGCTGACTGTCACGCCATCAACAACCAGATCAACGATGAATGGCTGATCCGCGACCAGGGTGCGATTGTCCAACAGATGGGTTGGGACCCAAAAGAATATGCCCGCGATCTGATCGCCCGCGAAGGCGGCCAAGAGGCTTGCGCCCAGCCTTACACGCCGGCGAATGATCAGCCTGGACCTTACAAAGGGCGTGGTAATGACAATGAATGGGGTCAGAAATACGCCGACATTCTGAACCGGGTCATGTCTGCAGACCTGAGCGTGATCAGTGCCGAGTATGACCGCGCCGTGCAATCGGAATATCCGCGCGGCACGACTGGTCACAGCTGGGCTCCGGTCGATCGCTTTTGGATGGGGCTTCGCGCCTCTTTCCCGAATGCCGAGTTCAAAATTCAACATCAGATCGGTCGCGATGACCCAATGATGCCGCCCCGCGCCGCGATCCGCTGGTCGCTGCATGGCAAGCATGATGGATGGGGTGTGTTCGGCACGCCGACGGGGGCCGAGGTCTTTGTGCTGGGTATCAGCCACGCCGAATTCGGCCCCTGGGGCCTGCGCCGTGAATACACTCTGTTTGATGAAACGTCGGTCTGGAAACAGATCCTTTTGAAAACCGGTGATCTGTAAATGTCGCATCGTCTCTCAAATCTGGAGGCTGGGCAGGCCCTGCGGCTTTTTCACGCCCACCGGGCCAGCCTGCGTGCCCGGCGACTGAACAACCGCCCGCCTGGTTTCGGAGTTTGACCGCAGCGAACTCCAACCAAAAGGAAGACTGAAATGAGTATCATCCAAAGCCGCATCGTCCGTTATGGCGAATTGAAACCCTGTAAAACCGCGTTCATCGACGCCCATACCCCGGGGTCAGATCAAAAGGAAAACTTCACCATCATCGGCGGGGGCGTATCTGAAAGCCCCGACCAGCATGTCCACATCACCGACAAGATTGGTTTCAACATCGGTGCCGCAGGCCAACCGCCGAGATGCCGGAACTCTCTGCATAGCCACACCACGGCCGAAGTGTTCTTTGTCGCCAAAGGCCGTTGGCGGTTCTTCTGGGGCAGATACGGATCGGCTGGTGAGTTCATTGCCGAAGAAGGAGACATCTTCAACATCCCGACCGGTATCTTCCGCGGGTTTGAAAATGTGGGGCAGGACTATGGGATGATCATGGCGGTCCTTGGTGGTGACGATGCCGGGGGCGGGGTCACCTGGGCGCCGCAGGTTATTCAGGATGCGCAGGCCCATGGCTTGATGCTGGGAAACAATGGGGTTCTTTACGACAGCAAAAAAGGGGAAACGCTGCCGCATAACGTACAGCCCATGCCCTTGCTGACTGAAGAGCAGTTGAAAGCCTATCCCGAGGTCCCCGTCGAAAATGTGATTGGCAATTACGTGGCCCGCTATTGGGATTTGATGGCGCTGTCATCAAACAGGCCTGCCGTTGTGATCGGCGAAAACGGCCTGATCAAGGACAAGCCGGGTTTCGAGGTTGATTTCCTTGGTCGCGGCTCGTGCGTGTCTGATCCGGTTAAAGCCGAAAAGCCTGTGGTCTTGATGCCGGCCAGTGGCCACTGGCGGATTACGATTGAGGATGTCGAAACAACCCTGACAAATGGGGATACCGCACTGGTTCTGCCCGGCGAAAGCTATGGCGTCACGCCTTCGATGACCGGTGACGCGGGGCTCTATCGCGTTACCGCAACCGAAGATCCGGCCGGTACAACTTGGACAGGTGCATGAAACAAACTGCGCTGCCTTCCGGGCGGCGCAGATTAGACTTGCAGAGGGAGAAGAAGGAATGACCCGCATTTCAACCACACATGTAGGGAGCCTTCCGCGTAGTCAGGAGGTCGTGGATTTCATCTTTGCGCGCGAGCGTGCAGAGCCATTTGACGCGGCTGCGTTTGATGCCTGTATGACCTCGGCCGTGTCCGAGACAGTGCGCAAACAGGTCGAAGCCGGGGTCGATATCGTATCAGATGGCGAGACGTCGAAGATCTCATACGCCACCTATGTCAAAGACCGCTATACCGGCTTTGACGGGGACAGCCCGCGCAACGCGCCAGCGGATCTGAAGATGTTTCCCGGCTTCCTGAAACGCCTGGCTGATGATGGCGGTACGCCACAATATGCGCGCCCAATGTGTGTGGGTGCGGTGCGGTCAAAAGGGCAAGGTGAACTGCAAAAAGACATCGACAACCTCAAGGCCGCCATGGCCACGCATGATGTCGAGCGTGGTTTTATGAACGCGGCCAGCCCGGGTGTCATCTCGCTGTTTCTGCAAAATGATTTCTACCCCACGCGTGAAGCCTATCTGGCTGCACTCGCCGATGCGATGAAGCAAGAGTACGAAACCATTGTGGGGGCCGGTCTGGACCTACAGCTGGATTGCCCCGACCTGGCCCTGTCTCGCCATATGCTGTTCTCTGACCTTTCGGACGAAGAATTTGTCAAGATCGCCAATTTGCATGTTGAGGCCCTGAACTACGCATTGCAGGACGTTCCCGCTGACAAGGTGCGCGTCCATATTTGCTGGGGCAATTACGAAGGACCGCATTGTTGCGACATTGGAATGGACAAAGTGTTCGGCACGCTGATGTCGACCAAATCCCGCTATGTCCTGTTCGAAACCTCGAACCCCCGTCATGCGCATGAATGGACGGTGTTCCGTGACCGCAAAGCCGAAATACCAGAGGACAAAGTGCTTGTACCTGGCGTTGTCGACACCACGACAAATTTTGTCGAACATCCGGAACTGGTCGCCCAACGTATTGAACGGTTTTCGAATATTGTCGGCCGCGAAAGAGTGATCGCGGGCTCGGATTGCGGATTTGGCACTTTTGCCGGATTTGGTGCGGTTGATCCTGATATCGCCTTTGCCAAGCTTGGTTCTCTGGCCGACGGGGCTGCATTGGTCACATGAAGCCACTTGTAATGTTGCCCGGCATGATGTGCGATGCCCGGCTTTTTGCCCCGCAGATCGCGGCGCTTTCGAGCAGCAATCCTGTCCTCTATGCGCCGATTGGGGGGCATGACACGGTGCAGGCTTTGGCCGCCGAAGTGTTGTCTTATGCGCCCCCGCGCTTTGTCCTTGCGGGTCTGTCCATGGGTGGCATCGTTGCGATGGAAATAATCCGGCAGCAACCGCAGCGCGTCGTCAGCGTGGCGCTGATGGATACCAACCACATGGCCGAACGGGATGACGTCAAAGCCAGGCGTGGTCCACAAATCGCCTCTGTGTCCAGTGGGGGCTTGGGCCGGGTCATGGCCGAGGAGATGAAACCAAACTACCTGACCGATGGCCCGAACCGCGAGGCAATTCTGAACCTGTGCATGGATATGGCCTTGGGTCTTGGATCGGATGTTTTTATTAACCAGTCCAAAGCACTGCGAGATCGCCCCGACCAAAGCGATACCTTGCGCGGTTATACCGGGCAGGCCCTGATCCTGTGCGGGAAAGATGATGCTCTGTGCCCGGTTTCGCGACACGCCTTGATGCATGAACTTCTCACGAATAGCCGTTTCGAGGTCATCGAGCAGGCGGGGCATTTGCCTACACTTGAACAACCCGAACGGACGACAGCGGCTCTGTGCCGTTGGCTGGAGGCACTATGAAAAAACCCTTGCTGGATCTTTTGAAATCCGTCGACACCCCCACCGTCTGCAATGCGATTGAAGTGGCGCAAGGCAAGCGTGGGTTCGACAATTTCACGCGGGGCACAATGCTGTGCTCGGATCCCGATGCGGGGGCAATGGTCGGTTATGCCAGAACGGCAAAGATCGCGGCGGTGAACCCTCCCGACGACCCTCCCGAAGTGATCCGTGAGCGCCGGATGGATTACTACCGGCATATGGCAACGGGCACAGGCCCGGCTGTCACGGTTGTCGAAGATCTGGATTTCCCGGACTGCATCGGTGCTTACTGGGGTGAGATCAATACCACGGTCCACAAAGGGTTTGGCATCAGCGGTGCGTTGACCAACGGCGTGATGCGGGATCTGGGCGATTTGCCGGATGGGTTTCCGGTTGTGGCGGGCTCGGTCGGTCCAAGCCACGGGTTCGTGCATGTCAAAGAGGTGGGCACTCCGGTTACCATCTTCAGCCTCTCGATCAAGGACGGGGACCTGGTGCATGCGGACCGGCACGGCGCTTTGGTGATCCCGCCCGAAGTGGTGGACAGCCTGGAACAGGCGATCCGTAAATTGCTTGAAACCGAAAAGCTTATTCTTGGCCCAGCACGCGCGTCAGAGTTCGATTTTGAGGCCTTTGAACAAGCATGGGCGGCGTTCGAAGCCTCGCGCACGTAAATGCGGCAACAACCGCGCGGCCCAGCCATAGACTAACCCGGCAGCGAGCCGATGTGATCCTGAATTGGCCCGTCACTAGCGATGGCGATTGTGTCGGAAATCACGGCTGGATCACACCCATCTCATGCCCAAATCCGACAGATGCCTTTGAACCCGTCCAGGATAGTCCGAGACGATGGCATCGACACCCAGATCAATCATCCTGCTGATATCCGCCGGTTCATTGACCGTCCATACGGCTACGCAAAGCCCAAGTTCTTTGGCAAGCGCGACGTCCTCAGAAATCACATCTGCGAAATACGGACACCAAAGCGCGCCGCCCGCTTGCTTGACCATTTGCGGGATTTTTTCGCTTTGGCCTCGAAAGTCCGGACAAACGGCCTTGGAGGAATCCTCGCCAAGGTCATCGGCATTTTCGGGAAGCTGCGTCAGGTAAGATGACGGCATGTCAGGTGCCTGCCGCTGACAGACTTCCAACAGGGTCCAGTCAAAGCTGTGCAGCAACACGCGATCGGATAGGCCAGCGGCCCGAACCTGCTGTACCACGCGTTCGACAAAGCGGTCCAGATAGGCCGCGTCATGGGCCAGATCCGGATCAGATTTCAGTTCGAGCATCAGATTGGCTTTGCCGTATTCCGGCCGATTGATCAGATCCAGCAGGTCCTGCAGCTTTGGCACGCGAACGCCGTCCAGTTGGGCCTGATCGGGGAACCGTCGACCATAATCCGAGTGTCCGTCCAAGCGCCCGATTTCGAACTGTTGAATCTGGTCGAAGGACAGGGACGAGACTTTGGGTTCTTTTCCGGTCAAAAACTGACCGCTGGCATCCCGAAAGGTCGGCGCGTGCAGCCGATGGTTATGGGTTATGACAGGTACATCATCCGCCGTCAGCACCACGTCAAACTCAAGAAGTGGAACCCCGATGGACAGCGTAAAATCGAAACCGATCATGCTGTTTTCGGGCAGGACGCCGCGTGCCCCCCGGTGCCCTACTACACGGATCAGGTTTTTACCGCCGCGAAACGCCTCGACCTGAGGGAAAGGCATCAGCCCTCGAGCCTTATGCCAGAGGTAGGGTCAAACAGATGCATATGCTCTGGCGCAACAGAAAAACGCATATTGGGATGACGGCCTTCGATCGGATGAACACCCGGAAGGCTGATCGTGATTGCCGCGCCAGAGCCTGACACCTGACCGTGCAGCAAAGTATTCGCCCCCAGCGGTTCGGATATCTGAACTACGACATCAAAGGGCCCGTTTTCATCAAAGAACAGATGCTCTGGCCGTATGCCCAATTTGAACGGGCCATCGGGCCCGCCTGATGGGCCAATCTCGGTATCGTTGATCCTGATCTTTCCGCCCTGTCGCTCTGCATCAAAGGTATTCATCGCCGGGCTGCCGATGAATTGCGCAGCGAACAGCGTCCGCGGCGTCTCATAGACCTCAAGCGGGGTGCCGATCTGTTCGGCAACACCACCGTTCATCACGATCATTCTGTCGGCCATGGTCATGGCCTCGACCTGATCATGGGTCACGTATAGCGAGGTGATACCCAGCTTTTCTTGCAGTTCGCGGATTTCCAGGCGCATCTGGACACGCAGCTTTGCATCCAGGTTTGAGAGCGGTTCATCAAACAGGAACACGGCAGGTTCACGGACAATAGCGCGGCCCATGGCAACCCTTTGGCGTTGACCGCCTGAAAGCTGACGGGGCTTGCGGTCAAGCAGCGGCTCAAGCTGCAACAGCTTAGCGGCCTCGGTCACCTTCTGGTCAATCTGAGCCTTGGGCAATCCGGCGATTTTCAGACCATAGCCCATGTTCTGGCGTACCGACATATGGGGGTACAGAGCATAGTTCTGGAACACCATTGCAATGTCCCGGTCCATCGGCTCCTTGTCATTGGCGCGCTCTTCGCCAATCCGGATTTCGCCGGATGTCACAGTCTCAAGCCCGGCCACCATCCGCAGCAAAGTGGATTTGCCGCAGCCGGAGGGGCCCACGATCACGATAAACTCGCCATCCGCGATATCGACGTCGATGCCATGAATGACGTCCGTCGGGCCAAAGCTCTTTTTGACGTTCGCAAGGGATACTGTTGCCATTTCTTATTTCTCGCTATCGACAAGGCCGCGGACAAAAAGCTTTTGCATCGACACCACCACAAGGACCGGTGGGATCATTGCCAGGATCGAGGTCGCCATGATCGTCGGCCAATGGGCAAAATCATCGCCCGAGGGGAACATCTGTTTGATGCCCATCACGATGGTGTTCATCTCGGGGTCGGTCGTGATCAGCAGCGGCCAGAGATATTGATTCCACCCATAGATGAACAGGATCACGAACAGGGCCGCGATGTTGGTTCGGCTCATCGGGATCACGATATCAATAAAGAACCGCATGGGGCGGGCGCCATCCACGCGCGCGGCCTCGGCCAGTTCGTCCGGGATGGTCAGAAAGAACTGGCGGAACAGGAACGTGGCAGTGGCCGAGGCGATCAGCGGAAAGATCAGCCCCGAATAGCTGTTGAGCATACCAAACCCGGCCACCACCTCGAAGGTCGGGACAATCCGCACCTCAACCGGCAGCATCAGGGTCAGGAAGATCAGCCAGAAAAACGTGTTCCGCCCGGGAAAGCGGAAATAGACGATGGCAAAGGCTGACAGGAGCGAGATGACGATCTTGCCCACGGCAATGCCAATCGCCATCACCAGGCTGTTGAACAGCATCGTTGCGACCGGGACGTTCACGCCTGAGAACAGGGCCGCCTTGTAATTCACCCAGAACTGATCACCTGGCACAACCGGCATCGGGGGCGAAATGATATCGGCCTGCGTGACGGTCGAGGCCACAAAGGCCAGCCAGATCGGGAAGAAGATGACCAGAACGCCAAGGATCATAAACGCATGGGTCAGCCACAGGCCCGCACCACGTTTCTCGACCATTCCATGTTGTTGGGCCGCCATCAGTAATGCACCCTCTTCTCAACATATTTGAACTGGATCACTGTCAGCAGGCCGACAACCACCAGCAGGATGACCGACTGGGCCGAAGACGACCCCAGATCTTGGCCCACAAACCCATCGGAAAAGACTTTGTAGACCAGGATGGTTGTGGCTTGTTGCGGACCCCCTCCGGTGATCGTGTGGATCACGCCGAAAGTTTCAAAGAAGGCATAGACAATGTTCACGACCAGCAGGAAGAACGCGGTCGGCGACAAAAGCGGCAGTACGATGGTAAAGAACCGGCGCCAAAAATGGGCCCCATCAATCGCCGCCGCTTCGATGACCGAGCGAGGCACGGATTGCAGCGCGGCAAAGAAGAACAGAAAGTTATAGCTGATGCGACCCCAGGCCGAGGCGACAACGACCAGCCCCATGGCCTCGGCATCGTTCAGGACGTGGTTCCAGTCATAGCCGAGCTGGCCCAGATACCATGCGACCACACCAACGCGGGTGTTGAACATGAACAGCCACAGCACACCCGCCACCGCGGGGGCAACGGCGTAGGGCCAGATCAACAAGGTCCGATACACGCCCGAGCCCTTGATCAGTCGATCTGCGATGACTGCCAGGAACAAGGCCGGGATCATCGAGCACAGGGTCACAAGCGTAGAAAACACCGCCGTCGTCACGAATGAGGCTCGGTAGTATTTATCGCTCAGCAGGAATTCGAAATTGCCCAGTCCGACGAACTGAGACGACAGCCCGAACGGGTCGGGAATGAACAACGATTGCCATACGGCCTGACCAGCAGGATAGAAAAAGAAGACGGCGGAAATGATGACCTGCGGGGCGATCAGCGCAAGCGGCAGCAGCCAGCCGCGAAAAATGACGCGTTTTTCCATTCTATTGGCCCACCAGAGTAGAATGCGGGCCCAACGAGGCCCGCATCAGATTACGACTTATTGATTGGCGGATTCGAACCGGCGCAGCAGCGCGTCACCGCGTTCCTTCGCACTGTCCATCGCCTCTTGGGCGGTCTTTTCACCGGCCCAGATGGCCTCAAGCTCTTCGTCGATGATGCCACGGATCTGGTCGAATGATCCCAGACGCAGACCTTTCGAGTTTGCCGTCGGCTCTTTCGCGGTCATCTGGATGACGGCGATGTCAGTGCCCGGGTTTTCGTCATAGAAACCAGACGCTCGGGTCGCCTGACCTGCCTCAGTAGTGATGGGCAAATAGCCGGTGTTCTGGTGCCAGGCCGCCTGAACGTCAGACGAGGACAGGAAGCTGAGGAACTCGCCGACGCCTTTGTATTCATCGGCCTCATGACCTTCCATGACCCACAGTGAGGCACCACCGATGATGGTGTTCTGCGGCTCGGCCGTGACAGCTTCCCAATAGGGCAGTGGGCGCACGTCGAAATCAAACTCGGCTTCGGCTTTGATCCCGGCGTATCCTGCCGAGCTTTCGGTGAACAGGGCGCATTCGCCGGACCGGAAGTTCGCACCACCTTCGTTGCGGCGGCCCGTGTAGATGAACTTGCCGTCCTTGGCCCAGTCACCCATCGCGGTCAGGTGCGCAACCTGGGCCGGACCGTTCAGCATCAGCTCGGTATCCAGACCGGCAAAGCCGTTATCCTGCGAGGCGAAGGGGACGTCGTGATAGGCTGACAGGTTCTCAAGATGAATCCAGCTTTGCCATGCAGTGACCAACGGGCAATCTTCACCACCGGCCTTAAGCTGCTCCAGCGTTTCCCCGACCTTTTCCCAGGTCGACAGATCGGTGTCAGGATCAACGCCCGCCGCTTCGAACGCATTGCGGTTGACCCAAAGAACCGGTGTTGACGAGTTGAAGGGCAGGGACAGCATGTCGCCATCCGTGGTCGTATAATACCCTTTGACCGAGCCGATATAGGCGTCCGGATCAAATGACGCACCGCTTTCAGCCATCACCTCATAGACCGGTTTGATCGCGCCCTGGGCCGACATCATAGTTGCGGTGCCAACCTCGAATACCATCAGGATCTGCGGTTGTTCACCGGCGCGGAAGGCGGCGATGCCTGCATTCAGGGTTTCCGAATAGTTGCCCTTGTGGCTTTCAACCACGACATATTCATCCTGGCTGGCGTTGAATTCTTCAACCTGAGCTTTCACAAGCTCACCCAGGCGGCCGGTAAAGGCATGCCAGAACTGAACTTCGGTTTGCGCCATTGCCGCGATCGGGGACAAGGCTGTCGATACGGCAAGAGCGCCAAGCAATTTCGTTTTCATGATTCCTCCCATGCATCAAAGGCGATGCTTCGTTGAATACCGAGCGCTACGCGTAATCGGCACACATGACGATTTCACGACGTTAACGTTACAGAAATATAATTCAAGCCTGATTTTCTGGCAAAAAATATAATACGATGTTATGAACTGACCGAGGTTTGCAGCAAAACAGGACGCTCCATGAGCCAAACCCTGAGAATTAGGCAGCTTGAGGCACTTATGGCGGTGACCGTCAATGGCTCGGTCACGGCTGCCGCATCCGATCTGGGGGTCAGCCAGCCTGCGGTCAGCAGGTTGCTTTCAGACTTGGAAAAATCGCTTGGGTTTCAACTGTTCGACCGCCGCGAAGGTCGATTGGTCCCAACGCAGGAAGTTCGCTATCTGCAACCCAGCGTAGAGCGCGTGCTGGAACTGATGCGGCAGATCTCGGATGTGAGTCAGGACATCACGCAACGCAAAGCCGGGCATATTCGCGTCGCCTGCCTTCCTGGCTTCGCCACCAGTCACTTACCAGACGTTGTTGCTGGATTTCTGAGCGACCGGCCTGGCGTCACCATGACGATAGAGCCGGATCGGCCCGAGCGCATCCTGGAGTGGATGATCGGCGAGCAATATGATTTCGGAATCACAGATGGGTTTAATGGCCACCCGGCTGTCGAAAGCACCCATATTGATATCCGCACAGTTTGCGTCTTTCCCGCAGGCCATGCGCTGGAAGACCTTTCGACCGTGACACCGGCAGATATTGCCGATCAGAAGATCATCCACACCCGGCGCGACAGCGACTTTTTCGCGCGCCTGTCGCGTGCATTTCAAAACTCGAATGTCGAACTGAACTCGCATATCGAGGTTCGGCAATTCACGGCCGCTTGCGAATTGGTGGTGAAGGGCGTTGGGGTGTCTGTCGTTAGCGAACTGGACGCAGTACAATATCAGAACAGGGGGTTGAGCTATCGGTCTTTCAGGCCATTTCTGCCTCATACGCTGTCGCTGGTGCGACCGGTTTTGAAGCAACCATCGCTGGTCACGCTGGAATTCATAGAACAGTTCAGCGACAGCCTTGGACCTTTCATCGCCGATCCTTAGCTGGATACAGTCGCAAGCGTTGCCCGATTGATTGCCTGAACGCGGCTTTGGGCATTGGCAAGATTTTACAAAAATCGAATTGAGACCCCGGGATTGCTTTACGCGCCCTGAAACTTGTGGGCAAACTGACTTGGTTCATGCCCAGTTCGACGCGTGGCAGGACCTGCCAGCCAGTGTCACACCACTGTTTCGCAGGGCCTGCACAAGTCGCGTCGACAAACGAAAATGAAAGGTGTCACATGCCATTTTCCAACCCCAGCTTGATGTCCCGCCGTCAGTTCCTTGCGACCACCACCGCCAGCGCCGCGGCCATTACACTTCACCCTTTTTCTGCGGCGGCTGCCAATAATCAGGCGCATTTACGGATAATGGAGACGACGGACATTCATGTGCATGTCTTCCCTTATGATTATTACGCCGACAAGCCTCGCGACACGGTAGGCCTCTCCCGCACCGCTTCGATCATCAACGGCATCCGGTCCGAGGCGACGAATTCTCTGCTGGTCGATAACGGAGACTTTCTGCAGGGCAACCCAATGGGCGATTACATCGCCTATGAGCGGGGGATGAAAGAGGGCGACAGCCACCCGATTATCACCGCCTTCAACACAGTCGGTTATGACGCCGCCACATTGGGCAATCACGAATTCAACTACGGTTTGGACTTTTTGGAAAAGGCGCTTGCTGGCGCGGATTTCCCGATTGTACTGGCCAACGTCGCAAAGGAACAGGGGGCAAACCCGCGTGAGGATAAAACGCTGGTCAAACCCTATGCGATTCTCGACCGCCAGATTGAAATGGGCGATGGCAGCAAACACCCGATCAAGGTCGGCGTCATTGGGTTTACGCCGCCGCAGGTCATGAACTGGGACCGCAAGCATCTCGAAGGCAACGTGCAGGCCCGCGACATTGTCGAGACAGCGCAGGCCTATGTGCCTGAGATGAAAGAGCAGGGCTGCGACTTGATCATCGCGCTTTCGCATTCGGGGATTGGCGATGCCGACCATTCCGACGGTATGGAAAACGCCTCGGTTGTGCTGGCCGGTGTTGACGGGATTGACGCGCTGGTGACCGGTCACAACCACCTTGTTTTCCCGTCCGAGACATTTGCCGACCGTCCCGGTATTGACGTTGCAAAAGGGACGTTGATGGGCAAACCCGCCGTCATGGGCGGGTTCTGGGGATCACATCTTGGCCTTCTGGACCTGCTGCTGGAGCGCGATGGGAACGAGTGGCGTGTGGTGACCACAACGTCTGAGGCGCGCCCGATTTCGGTTCGCAACGAAGATCGCTCGATCACGGCGCTGGTCGAGGACGATCAGGCCGTGCTGGCCTCGGTCGCGAAAGACCATGACGAAACCCTAGCCTATGTGCGCAGAGCGGTCGGCAAGACGTCGGCCCCGCTGCACAGCTATTTTGCGCTGGTAGCAGATGACCCGTCCGTTCAGATCGTGTCGATAGCGCAGAAATGGTACGTCGAAGAGATGATGAAGGGCACGGAACACGAAGGCCTGCCCATTTTGTCAGCCGCGGCGCCTTTCAAAGCCGGCGGTCGTGGTGGCCCCGAGTATTACACCGATGTCCCGGTGGGTGACGTGGCAATCAAGAACGTGGCCGACCTTTACCTTTATCCCAACACCGTGCGCGCCGTACGGGTGAACGGAGCGCAGGTCCGAGGTTGGCTGGAGCGGTCTGCCGGAATGTTTAATCAGGTCGAACCGGGCGCAAGCGACGCGGTCCTGCTGAACCCAGAGTTTCCGTCCTATAATTTCGACGTGATGGACGGTGTCACCTATCAGATCGACCTGTCCCAGCCATCGCGGTTTGGACCCAAGGGTGAAGAGGTCAACCCTGGCGCGGCCCGGATCGTGGACCTTGCCTTCAATGGTTCTCCGGTCACGGATGACATGGAGTTCATTATCGCCACCAACAATTACCGAGCGTCCGGTGGCGGATCTTTCCCCGGCGCGATGGGCGACACGGTTGTGTTCGAGGCGCCGGACACCAACCGCGACGTGATTGTCCGCTATATCGTCGAACAGGGCACGATTGACCCCAAAGCAGATGCCAACTGGTCGTTTGCGCCGCTGGACGGCACCACGGTCCTGTTCGAAACAGGCCCGAAGGCGCGTGACTATATGAGTGACGTCAAAGGTGTTTCGATTGAGGATGCCGGTGAGGGCGCAGATGGCTTTGCGGCCTTCCGCATCCAGCTGTAACAGATTGAAAGCAGGCTTATCCCCCTATTTCTGACCCAATGGTATGGATCGGAATTGGGGGGTGAGCCAAAATTATTCTGTTAGGCAACTGTCCTGCGAAGCGGCCCGTCCTGGGTCTAGAGTTTGCGTATTCCGTGGAGCGTTAGGGTGCTGACCAGATCAGCGTAATCCTCACGTGCTTTGGTGCCTGCGCCTGTGTTCCACATATAATACCAGTTCAGCATGCCAAAAACTGACATCGTGGCACCGCGCAGCTTGTCCTTGTCATCGCCAAACGAGTCCGGAGACAGGTCTTTCAGGATGTCCCGGACGAAATTCACTAGATCCAGCTGATACCCTCGTAAGAGCTTTTGCTGATCGTCGCGCAGGGCGTTCATGCCACTGATCTGCACCCGGTGTTCATCATCCGCACCCTGATAAGCGAACAGGATCTCACGCACGGTCTTTCGCAGCTTTTGCTCGGGTGTAAGACCCGCCAAATCGACCTCGCAAATGCGGTCGCGCAGCTCGCGCAGATAGGTTTCGAGGATGTCATACAGGATGGCATCCTTACTGTCGTAATAGTGGTAAATGTTAGCCTTGGAGATTCCGCACTCATTGGCCAAAAGGGTCATCGAGGCGCGATCAAACCCCTGGTCGGCAAACACTTTGGCTGCCGTTTTCAGGATTTGTTCCCGCTTTTGGTCGTGGTCTTTTGCGATTGTCCGGGCCAAGGCTTAATCCTTATCGCGGTTGTCGATGACGCGCTTCGCCTTGCCCTGAGAGCGTTCGACGTCGCCCGGCTCACCTACAACAATTTCGGTTGAAACTCCAACGATGTCCTTGATGCGTTTGGTCAGCATCCGGGCGGCCGCCGTCTTGGACATTTCATCGGTAGATCCCGGAGAGGCTTCGACAAAGACCCGCATGGCATCCATCCGGCCGGATTTATACAGCTCGACCTGGTAATAAGGCGCAAGGCCTCCAGTCGCCATGACCTGTTCCTCGATTTGGCTGGGAAAGACATTGACGCCGCGCAGGATCATCATGTCGTCGCTGCGGCCGGTGATCTTGGCCATGCGACGCATGGAACGGGCCGTTCCGGGCAGCAGGCAGGTCAGATCGCGCGTGCGATAGCGGATCATCGGCAGCCCTTCTTTGGTCAGGGTGGTAAAGACCAGCTCACCAGTTTCACCGTCAGGCAGTACTTCGCCGGTGGCGGGGTCGATGATTTCTGGCAGAAAGTGATCTTCCCAGATCACAGGGCCATCCTTGGTTTCGACGCATTCGCTGGCAACGCCGGGCCCCATGATTTCCGACAGGCCATAGATGTCGACCGCGTGCATGTCGAATGCAGCCTCGATTTCCGAGCGCATCGCGTCGGTCCAAGGCTCCGCGCCGAAGATACCAACCTTCAGAGAGCTTTCGCGCGGATCAAGGCCCACCTTATGGAATTGTTCGAGGATGTTGAGCATGTAGGATGGGGTCACCATGATCCCATCGGGTTGAAAATCTGTGATTAAACCAACTTGTTTTTCGGTTTGCCCGCCACCCATCGGAACCACGGTCGCCTCTAGACGTTCGATGCCGTAATGCGCGCCCAGACCCCCGGTGAACAGGCCATAGCCATAAGCGTTATGCACGATATCGCCCTTGCGCAGACCTGCGGCCCGCAGCGACCGAGCACCCAGATCGGCCCAGTTGTCGATATCGCCTTTGGTATAGCCCACAACGGTTGGCTTGCCGGTTGTCCCGGATGAGGCATGCAGCCGAACCAGTTGGCTGCGCGGCACGGCGAACATGCCGAACGGGTAGTTGTCACGCAGGTCGTTCTTGTAGGTGAAGGGAAATTTCGAAAGGTCAGATAACTGTTGCAGGTCATCCGGATGCACGCCGGCATCGTCGAAGCGCTGGGTGTATATTGGCACATTTTCGTAAGCGTGACGCAGGGACCATTTCAGACGCTCCAACTGGGTGGCGCGGATTTCGTCAACCGAGGCGATCTCGATCGGGTCCAGGTCAGCTTTGTTAGGGGACAGGTCCTCCATCGCGTTACTCCTTCGGTCGCGAAGCTATTCTTGAAAATTCGTGCCACCAATCGCGCGGGACATGCCGCGGAATTCGGCGACCACGTTGCTGTCTTGATTGGTGACGCGCACGTCATAGATGCCGCTGCGACCCGTAACCGAGACCTCGGTCGCGGTGGCCGTCAGGCGATCCCCCAGCTTGCCGGGGGCGAGATAGCTCATCATCGTGTGCTGGCCAACGGTCGCGTGATTACGGCTGTTGCAGGCAAAGGCGAAGGCGCTGTCGGCCAGGGCATGGGTCACGCCGCCATGGCACATGCCGTGCCCATTACAGTGATGCGCAACGACGGTCAGCGCCAGAACTGCGCAGCCTTCGTCCACCTCGACAAGCTCCATGCCAAACCATCTGCTGGCTTCGTCACTCGCCCACATCGCAGCGGCTGATTTGCTGGCACGTTCCTTTGGTGTCATCGTCATTTACCCTGAAAATTGGGCGCGCGCTTTTCAAGAAAGCTGGACACGCCCTCGGCATAATCCGCGCTTTCGCCGCAGATTTTCATCGCATCAGCCTCGAGTTCCAGATGATCAGACAAAGAGGTCGTCGCCGCTGCTTGGATACAGTGTTTGGTCTTGCCCAACCCAAGGGTCGGGCCATTGGCCAGTTGATCAGCCAGCGTACGAGCCTCTGCTAATAGCTGATCGTCGGGTATGGCTTTCCAGATCAGGCCCCAGTCTTCGGCCTGTTTGGCGGGCAGGGGCTGTGCGGTAAAGGCCAGCCCTTTGGCGCGCGCCTCGCCCAAAAGGCGGGGCAGGTGCCAGCTGCCGCCAGTGTCCGGTATCAGGCCGACCTTAGAAAAGCTCTGGATGAATTTCGCGCTTTCCGCTGCCAGAACCATGTCGCAGGCCAGTGCCAGATTGGCCCCGGCGCCGGCAGCGACACCATTCACCGCGCAGATGATAGGGAAGTTCAGCGACCGGATCAGCCGCACCAAAGGGGCATAGAAACTGCGGACGGTCTTGCCCAGATCCGGCGGCCCGTCCATTTTCGACGGATCGCGGTCGCCAAGGTCCTGGCCGGCACAAAAGCCACGCCCGGCGCCCGTCAGCAGCACTGCCCGCGCGCCTGTATCGCGCGCGGAATTCAAGGCAGCCTGAAGCGCATGATGCATGTCTTCGTTGAACGAATTCAGCTTGTCTGGACGGTTCAACGTAATCTCGACCCAGTTCCCGTGATTTTCTACAAGAATCGTATCGCTCATCACTGCCTCGGCCGGTATCGTTTCAACTTTATGATTGCATTAACCGAACGGTTGGTCAATATATAAACGCAAGCCGAATCTGAGCAAATCAAAGGGATGGGTTATGGCAAAATCGCCGGTGGTGAGCGTTGAGCGGAAGGGTGACGTTGCCTGGGTAACGATCAACAATCCGCCAGTGAACGCGACATCCGCTGCGGTGCGTCAGGGGTTGGCCGACGCGGTAGGTGCCATCAAAGGCGCGCGCGTGGCTGTCCTGCGATGTGCGGGTAAAACCTTTGTTGCCGGTGGCGATATGTCAGAGTTCGACGCCCCACCGGTTGAGCCACATCTGCCTGACGTAGTACAGATGATCGAAGACAGTGAAGTTCCCTTTATCGCCTGCATGCACGGTACTGTTCTGGGCGGCGGGTTCGAGATTGCCATGGCTTGCGCTTGGCGCATTGCCGCGTCGGGCACCAGATTTGGTCTGCCAGAGGTCAATGTCGGCCTGATCCCCGGGGCAGGGGGCACCCAGCGTATTCCCCGTCTTGTGGGGATGGAGGCCGCGATTGACATGGCCTGCCGGGGCGAGATCCTGACTGCAGAAACGTTACTAGGGCTGGGTGGCCTTGATCTTGTCGCTGAACAGCCTGAGGCTGCCGTTGAGGCCTTTGCGGCCGAACTGCCGCAGCGACCAGTGCCAGTCAGTCAGCGTAGCCTCACCAGCTTTGCACCGGACCTGATCGAGGTTTCGCGCGCGGAACTTTTGAAACGGTCAAAGGGTCAGCAGTCTCCGCTGGAAAATCTGACGGCATTGGGGTGGGCGACCGAACCCTTTGCCGATGCCTTGCCAAAAGAGCGCGTCCGCCATTTAGCCCTGCGCCAAGGTGCCGAAAGCCGAGCCCTTCGCCATGCTTTCTTTGCCGAACGGAGCGTGTCCAAACCTTCTTTGATCAGAGGCGTAACCCCGCGCGACATCAGCCGTATCGCGGTGGTCGGCGGCGGTCTGATGGGGGCCGGGATTGCAACCGCCGCCCTGAATGGGGGGTTTTCTGTCACGTTGATTGAGCAGAACGCCGAAGCCGCCGCGGCGGCCTTTGGGCGTGTTAAGGGTCTGCTCGAAGGCGCTGCCAAACGGGGAAAGCTGACTGAGGCGCAGATGCAGAGCCGTCTGAGCGCCTTTCGCGCCGTTGACAGCTATGCCGACGCACGGGATGCGCAACTGGCCATTGAGGCGGTGTTCGAGGACATATCTGTCAAACAGCAGGTTTTCGCGGAACTCGCCCGGCATATGGACACAAACGCAATTCTTGCCACCAACACATCTTATCTGGATCCAAACCAGATTTTCGCCGGTATCGACAGTCCGGACCGCTGTATAGGTCTACATTTCTTCAGCCCAGCCCATGTCATGAAACTGCTTGAAATCGTACATACCGGGTATTCGGACCCAGAGGTCATCGCCACCGGATTTGCGTTTGGCAAAAAGCTGGGCAAAGTGGCGGTCCTATCGGGCATTTGCGATGGCTTTATCGGCAATCGCATGCTGGCCGCCTATCGGCGCGAGGCTGATTATCTTCTGGCAGATGGTGCGCTGCCTTATCAAGTGGATCAGGCCATGCGCGACTTTGGTATGCCCATGGGTCCGTACGAATTGCAGGATCTGACCGGTCTTCAGATCTCATGGGCCAATCGCAAGCGCAATGCCGCAACACGCCCACCGGATGAGCGCTATGTCTCTGTGGCCGACCAGCTTTGCGAGATGGAGCGTTTCGGGCAGCGGTCCGGAAAAGGCTGGTATAGTTATGATGACGGCGACCGTACGCCGATCCGTGATACACAGGTCGAGGCTTTGATCGAAGCCAACTCGGCTGAACATGGCATCACCCGGCGCGCGTTTGCGAGCACCGAGATTTCGTCGCGCTTGATGGCGGTACTTGCGAATGAGGGCGCATTGATCATCGAAGAGGGTATCGCCGAAAACGCGATGGCCGTGGATATGGTCCAGATCCATGGCTACGGATTCCCGCGCTGGCGCGGGGGGCCGATGAACTATCGAGATGAAATTGGGGCGCAGCTGTCGCGGGAAATAATGGAGACCGTCGCCTCTGAAAGCCCCGGGTCTTGGAGGATTGCGAGGCAGACCACATCACCATGACTATTGATGGTTACAAAACGGACTATTAACGCAGATTCAATGTATGTTTCAGAGGGAGGAGACAAAACCATGAAATTCAACAGTTTGAGCACGCTATTGGCCTCAGCCGCCTTGGCCGTTTCGGGCACCGTGGCGCTGGCCGCAGATTATACGCTGACCATATCCAGCTGGGCACCGCCGACCCACGGTATCAACGCGAAGATGTGGCCAAAATTCGTGGAAATGGTTGAAGAGGCCACAGACGGTCAGGTCACCGCCGAACTGAAGTTGGGCATCGCTCCGCCACCAGCACAGATGGATCTGATCATGGATGGCGCGGCGGATGCCTCGATCATTTTCCACGGCTACCAGCCGGGGCGCTTTGTCACCACAAAGATGATAGAACTGCCCGGATATGAAGGCTCGGCAGAGGCCGCATCGGTTGCATATTGGCGCACCTATGACGCGCATCTCAAGGCCGCGGACGAGCATCGCGGCGTGAAAGTGATCGCCCTGCATACCCATGGTCCGGCGCAGCTGCATTCCAGCAGCGCGGTGACCACGCTGGATGAAGTGTCGGGCCTCAAGGTCCGTATCCCGGGTGGGGTTGGCGGTGACGTCGGCACAGCGCTTGGCGCGACCGGCATCCAGGTGCCTGCACCGAAGGTCTATGAAACCCTTGCTTCGAAAGCAGCCGATGGCGTTGTCATGCCGTTTGAATCCCGCAAGGGTTTTAAGCTGACCGAGGTTGCCCAGAACGTTTACGAGGTTCCGGGCGGTCTGTATCGCGGGTCGTTCGCCTTTATCATGAACGAAGAAACGTTTGCCGACCTGCCCCCTGAGCTGCAACAGGCGCTGGAGGAGAATGTGTTCGGTGAACCGCTGAGCCGCGAAATCGGCAAGATCTGGGACGAGATCGACGGGATCGGCCGCGAGGCGACCGAAGCCACTGAGGGCAACGCAATCAACGCGGCCTCGGCGGAAGATCTGGAAAAGTTCAACGCGATCGCCGTTGATGTCCGCGCCAAGGTGATTGACGAGGTCAACGGCACCGGTGTTGACGCACAGGCGGCCTATGACATGATCGTAAATGAAATGGCTGCCCAGTAACGCAGTCCGGCTGGCGGGGTCTCTTCGCCAGCCATATTCACCAGTCGGGACCCAATCATGCAATCTCTCGTGACTTTTGCGCGTCGCGTCAGCATCGCTCCGACGCTGCTGGCCTGTATCGCGCTGTTCATCCTGATGGTGATGACCTTTTTTGACGTCATACTGCGGTCTGTCTTCAACGCCCCGATTGAGGCGGCGACTGAGCTGACACGTATTCTCATGGCGATCATGGTGTTTTCGGTTCTGCCGATGATCTCAGCCGGAAAGGGTCAGATCGCCGTCGACCTGACGGACGGAGTATTTTCCCGCTTGCGGCTGAGCCGAGCACGTGACGCTGTTGTATATATTGTGTCGGGCGTGATGCTCATCTGGCCGATCAAACGCGTCTGGATTCTTGCCGAGCGCGCACGGGACTATGGTGATGTGACTGAATACCTATCGATCCCGGTATTCTATGTCGGCTGGTTCATCGCCGGGTTCACTGCGATCACGGCCATGGCGATGATTGTCACGGGCCTAATTACTATCTTCTCCCCCCAATCCTTGTCGGAGACCTCTCAATGACCGCCGCACTTATCGGTTTTGCCCTTGTTCTGGTGCTTGTACTGGTGCGTCTGCCTATCGTCTTCGCGATGGGTCTGGTTGGTACGCTTGGGTTCGCCTACGAACGTGGCGGCAGCATCTTTTCGGAGCGCGGCTTGAAGGCGGCGATGTCGATGGTGGGTCGCCAGATCACCGATACGGCACAGGATTACGGATTGTCGGTGGTGCCTCTGTTCATCCTGATGGGCCTGTTCGTGAACAAAGGCGGGCTCGCACGCGAGCTTTATGCGGTGTCCAATGCATTTCTCGGCCATTTCCGGGGCGGCATCGCCATGGCGACTGTCGCGGCCTGCGGCGGGTTCTCGGCAATTTGCGGATCGTCTCTGGCGACCGCGGCCACCATGTCCAAGGTCGCGATGCCGGAAATGCGCCGGTATGGTTATGCGGATGAGCTTTCGACTGCGTCGATTGCAGCGGGTGGCACGCTTGGCATCCTGATCCCGCCCTCGGTGATCCTGGTCATTTATGGCCTGCTGACGGAAACCTCGATTGGCAAACTGTTTGTTGCGGGCATTATCCCCGGTGTGCTTGGCATTCTTTTTTATCTTCTCGCGGTGCGCTGGACCGTCTGGCGCAAACCAGATGCGGGACCGGCAGGCGAACGCCACGGTTGGGTCGAGCGCCTGAGGGCCTTGCGCTCAGTCTGGGCCGTGTTGCTGCTGTTCTTTCTGGTCATTGGCGGGCTTTATGGTGCCTTCGATTTTCAACCGCTGAACCTGACCTTCAGCCCGACCGAGGCGGCGGGGATGGGGGCCATGGGCGCCTTTTTGATTGCTTTGTCGCGCGGCGGGCTTAGCCTGGGTTCAACATTCGAGGTTTTGAAGGAAACCACCGCGACCGCTGCGGCCCTGTTCTCGGTCCTGATCGGGGCGCAGATATTTTCGAACTTCATCAACCTCGCCGGTTTGCCCGAAGCGCTGATCGCCATGGTCACAGCGTATGACGTTGCGCCCTTTGTGGTGATCCTGATGATCCTTGGCATCTACATCATTTTGGGGTGTGTTTTTGAATCCCTGTCGATGCTACTGCTGACCGTGCCGATCTTTTTTCCTCTGGTCACATCGCTGGGATATGACCCGATCTGGTTCGGCATTGTTGTGGTCGTCGTCACCGAAATCAGCCTGATCACCCCGCCCGTGGGACTGAACGTGTTCATTCTGAAGGGTGTGGTCGGGGATGTGTCGACTGGGACGATCTTCAGAGGGGTAACTCCGTTCTGGATCGCAGATATCTTTCGGCTGGCCCTGATCGTTCTGGTGCCCTGGCTTGTGCTGGTTCTGCCGGAACAGATGGGGGCGATGGGCCACTGATGTTTGCGCTGACCAAGCTGCCTGACGGGTTCCACGATGATCCCTATCCTACCTATAGGGCGCTGCGTGAAGATACGCCCGTCTGCCTGCAACCCGATGGGTCGGTGATCCTGTCACGACATCAGGATCTGGACATCATCTATCGGGACACAACGCGATTCATTTCGGACAAGAAGGCCGTGTTTGGCCCCAAATACGGGGTGGATAGCCCATTGTTTGAACATCACACCACCAGTCTTGTGTTCAATGATCCGCCCTTGCACTCGCGTGTCCGCAAGGTGATGGTCGGCGCGATGAACCCGCGCGCTTTGGCGCAAATGGAGCCGGGTCTGATTGAACTTGTCGACGGGCTGTTGGATCAAATGCAGGCCAAGGGCACAGTTGAGTTGATCGAGGATTTTGCCGGGGCGATCCCGATCGAGATCATCGGCAACCTGCTGGGCATCCCTCGGTCCGAGCGTGAGCCGTTGCGTGAGTGGTCCTTGGCCATTCTCGGGGCGTTGGAACCGCAGCTGACGCCCGAGCAGGAAGATTGGGGCAACCGCGCAGTCCGCGAGTTCAAAGCCTTTCTGCGCGATATCATCGACGACCGCAGGGCCAACCCGGGCAACCCGGAGACCGATGTATTGACCCGGTTGATACAGGATGACACCGAGGGCGGCCTGACCGAGGTTGAACTGTACCAGAACTGCATCTTCATTCTGAATGCCGGGCATGAGACCACGACAAACCTGATAGGCAACGCTTTGGATCTGTTGGACCGCCACAGGGATAAGCGGACCGAGCTGTTGGTTAATCCAGACCTGATTTCTACCGCAGTGGACGAGTTTTTGCGTCTGGAAAGCCCGAACCAGTTCGGCAATCGCCTGACCACTGAAGAGGTGGAATTTCACGGACATGTCATTCCAGCAGGAACCGATCTGCATCTTTGCATCGGCGCGGCCAACCGCGATCCGCGACAATTTGATTTCCCCGATGACATGATGTTGGATCGCCGTCCCAACAAGCACCACGCGTTTGCGGGCGGGCCGCATACTTGCGTTGGTTTGACCTTGGCCCGGATGGAAGGTCGGGTTGCCGTTAGCCGGTTTTTGAACCGGTTCCCTGATTACCAGATCACGGAAAGTGCTCAGCGTGGGGGGCGTATCCGGTTTCGGGGGTTCGCCCACCTGCCCGCGCAGGTTTGAACTAGCCGTGCTGCTTGTTCTGAAATTTATTGACCGACCGTACGGTTAATAATAAGATATCGCAAATGCCCCGCGCGCTAGCCCTGCCGCGAGTAAGGAGAAACCTATGACGATCCAACAGATTTCCAGTTTTGCTGCGGGCGAGTGGATTGCGCCGGGGGCAGGTGCCCGCAACATCGCAAGCGCGGTGACGGGAGAGGTGATCGCAACAGCCGGAAACAACGCCTTGGACGTTCAGGGAATGCTGGATCATGCGCGCAATGTTGGTGGTCCTGCGCTGCGTAAGATGACGTTTCACCAGCGGGCCAAGATGCTCAAGGCGCTGTCTGTTCATCTGGGCAAGCACAAGCAGGCGATGTACGATCTGTCCTTCAATACCGGCGCAACCCAGGCGGATCATCTGATCGACATTGACGGCGGTATTGGCACGATGTTCGTCTTTGCCTCAAAAGGGCGGCGCGAGATGCCGGACGGCCATGTCTATCTCGACGGCGAGGTCGAGCAGCTTTCGCGCAATGGCACCTTTCTGGGGCAACATATCTGCACCCCGTTGAAAGGTGTTGCGATCCATATCAACGCTTTCAACTTTCCGGTCTGGGGCATGCTGGAAAAGCTGGCTCCGACTCTTCTGGCGGGGGTTCCGGCTATCGTCAAACCGGCCACAAATTCCTGCTATGTGACCGAGCTGTGCGTTCGGCTGATGCTCGAGTCGGGCATATTGCCCAACGGTGCATTGCAACTGGTGTCAGGCGGGCTGGGCGACATGCTCGATCGCCTGACCATGCAGGATGTGGTCAGCTTTACAGGCTCGGCGGATACGGCGCTGAAGCTGCGCGCGAACCCCGTAATCCTGGAGAATTCGGTCCGGTTCGTGGCGGAGCAGGACAGCTTGAACTGCTCGGTCCTGGGCCCTGATGCCGCGCCGGGAACGCCCGAATTCGATCTGTTCGTCAAAGAGGTTCAGCGCGAGATGACCACCAAGGCGGGTCAGAAATGCACTGCCATCCGCAGGATCATCGCGCCCGAGCCGCATGTGCAGGCCGTGATTGAGGCGCTGTCCGCGCGTTTGGCAAAGACCACCATCGGGGATCCGAAACTGGAAACCACCCGAATGGGTGCGCTGGTCTCGGCCAGTCAGAAGCGCGATGTTTTGGAGAAGGCCGTGATTATAGGGCACGAGGCCGAGTGCGTCTTTGGCAACCCGGACGACTTCGTGGTCGATGGGGCCGATGCAGATAAGGGCGCCTTTCTGCCACCGATGCTGTTCCATTGCAGCGATCCCGATGCCGCGCTACGTGTGCATGATACCGAAGCCTTTGGGCCCGTCAGTACAATCATGGGCTATCGCGATACCGACCACGCGATTGAGCTGGCGAACAGAGGGCAGGGGTCTCTGGTGGCCTCAGTCATCACACATGATGCTGATGTTGCCCGCAAATTTGTTATGGGGGCAGGGGCCTATCATGGGCGGCTCTATTTCAACAACCGAGACTCGATGAAAGAATCCACAGGCCATGGCTCTCCTTTACCGCATATGGTCCATGGCGGTCCCGGCCGTGCTGGCGGTGGCGAGGAAATGGGCGGTGTGCGCGGTGTGATGCATTATATGCAACGTACGGCGATTCAAGGATCGCCGGACATATTGACAGCTATTGGCGAGAGATGGGTGCCGGGTGCAGCCGAGATCAATGCGCCAGCCCATCCATTTACACGCCGCTATCACGATCTGGCCATTGGTGAGACGATCCACACCGCACCGCGGACCGTGACCATGGAAGACATTGAACATTTCGCCGAATTCACCGGCGACACCTTCTATGCCCATATGGATCAGGCCGCAGCTGAGCGTAACCC
Organism: Ruegeria sp. YTSA219; assembly: GCF_059609985.1. NCBI lineage: Bacteria > Pseudomonadati > Pseudomonadota > Alphaproteobacteria > Rhodobacterales > Roseobacteraceae > Ruegeria > Ruegeria sp. YTSA219. The sequence goes on along the minus strand of NZ_JBXWMT010000004.1, from coordinate 290,241 downwards.
GTTCTTTCCGGGCCGGGTCGCGCATGGATATCTTTTGCTGTCATTCGCGGCGGGTCTTTTTGTGGAACCGAACGAGGGGCCGGTCCTGGCCAATACTGGGCTCGATAACCTGCGCTTTATGAAACCGGTAGAGGCAGGCGACAGCATCAAGGTGCGCCTGACGGTCAAAAAGAAAACCCGCCGCAATGATGAATATGGCGAGGTGCGCTGGCATGTCACCCTGACCCAGCAAGATGATGAGCCTGTGGCCGAATATGAGCTGCTGACCATGGTGGCCTACTAAGATTCTTGGGCCGGATGGTAATTCGATCTGGCCCGATTATACTTGCCGTATGAAAGATTCAGCCCCTGATTGGTTTGAAACCTGCGTTAGCCATCTGACCTCTGAGGGTACGCAACGGGTGTGGTCCGTGCTGGTGACGATATTCGGTGATCTGGCGCAGGAAGAAACAGATCAGATAAGTGGTGCGGTGATCACCGCACTGACCAGCCTTGCCGGGATCAAGGCCGAAGCCACGCGTGTTGCCCTGCATCGGCTGCGCAAGGATGGCTGGATTGAAAGCACCCGCAAAGGGCGCAGCAGCTTTCACCGCCTGACCGCGTTTGGCCGTCATCAGAGTGTGACCGCCGCACCGCGTATCTATGCCAAGGAAGCGCCGGAACCCGGCCTCTGGCATGTACTTATCGCCAGCAATTCGGACCCATCGCGCAAAGAATTGGCTGACCTGATGCTGACTGGGGACTACATCTCTCTCAATCCCGCAACGTCGATGGCTCCGGGTCAGGTTCCGGCGGGTCTTGAAGAGCTGATGGGCGTGGAAAGCAGTGCTATCTCTGTTCCTGGCTGGCTTCGGGATCTCTGCGGGCCAGAGGCGTTGAAAACCGCCTATGATCAGTTCTTGAGATCGACACAGATCATCGACCAAGAGATGCCATCTGAGGGGGCGGGCGACCCGATGAAGACGGCCATTCTGCGTGTCCTGATCGTGCATAATTGGCGCCGTATTGTTCTGCGCCATCCCGCCTTTCCTGCAGCGTTTCTGCCCGCTGACTGGAAAGGCCCTACATGCCGGGCGGCTGTATCTCAGTTGTTGGAAAAACTGCCGCGCCCTGATCTGGAATCCTTGGAAGCCGAGCTGGACAGCTAGGTTTTCTTTAGCGTCACCTATCTGATCCGCCCGATGCTGGTCATTCGGCGATTATTGCGGCGTTTCTCTCGCGCCAAATGTTACAGAAAAGCAAAAAAAGAAAAAGAACTCGTAACATTAAGCTTGCCTCGAATCGATGGACGCCCTAAAAACCGACCATGCGGTCAATGATACGGATCAGCACCTACAGGAGAATTAAGTGATGGACGCATTCATTTGCGACGCGACGCGCACTCCGATTGGGCGATATGGGGGGGCTTTGTCGTCAGTCAGGACAGATGATCTGGCCGCGATTCCATTGGCCGCCCTGAAAGAGCGCAACCCGCAGGTTGATTGGGCCAGCGTTGATGATGTGATCTATGGCGATGCCAATCAGGCGGGTGAAAGCAACCGCAATGTGGCGCGGATGGCGGCCTTGTTGGCTGGATTGCCGGTTGATGTGCCTGGAACAACAGTGAACCGATTGTGCGCCAGTGGAATGGATGCGGTTGGAATGGCAGCGCGGGGCATCAAGGCGGGCGATTATGATCTGGCTGTGGCCGGCGGTGTCGAAAGCATGTCGCGCGCGCCCTTTGTGATGCCCAAGGCGACCTCGGCCTTTACCCGCAGCAATGCGGTCTATGACACCACAATCGGTTGGCGCTTTGTGAACCCGAAGATGAAACAGGCCTATGGCATCGACTCGATGCCGCAAACGGCCGACAATGTGGCCGAAGACTTTGGTATCAGCCGCGATGACCAAGATGCTTTTGCGGCGCGCAGTCAGGCCCGATGGGCCGCCGCGCATGAGGCAGGTCTGTTCCGGGATGAAATCACCCCGGTCACGATCCCGCAACGCAAGGGCGATCCGATCATTGTTGATACGGATGAACATCCGCGCCCAGATGTTACCGTGGACAAACTGTCTGGTCTCAAAGGTGTCAACGGGCCGGATAAGACGGTGACCGCTGGCAACGCCTCGGGCGTCAATGACGGCGCTGCGGCCATTTTGATGGCCAATGAGGCGGCAGCGTCAAAGAACGGCCTGACCCCGATGGCCCGAGTCGTGGGCATGTCTGTCGCCGGGGTTGAGCCGCGTGTCATGGGCATTGGCCCGGTTCCGGCTAGCCGCAAAGTTTTGGCCCGCGCCGGGCTGAGCATCGAGCAAATGGACGTGATAGAGTTGAATGAGGCCTTCGCGTCCCAGGGTCTGGCGACACTGCGCGAACTGGGTCTGCCAGACGACGCGCCACAGGTGAACCCGAATGGGGGCGCGATTGCCATTGGCCACCCGTTGGGCATGTCCGGCGCAAGGTTGGTTATGACCGCGGCCTATCAGTTGCGGCGCACGGGCGGGCGATACGCGCTGTGCACCATGTGTGTCGGCGTCGGTCAGGGCGCAGCGCTTATTCTTGAACGCGTATAGGGGAGATGACGGGACATGTATGCTCAGATGGTTAAGTCCGAGGCGACACAGGAAGATCCTGCAAAGCTCGCTGCCTTTCAGTCGCGCATAGACGCTGACGAAAAGATCGAACCCAAGGATTGGATGCCCGAAGGCTATCGCAAGACGCTGATCCGCCAGATCGGCCAGCACGCCCATTCCGAAATCGTTGGACAACTGCCCGAGGCGAACTGGATCACACGGGCACCCACACTGGAACGCAAGGCGATCCTGTTGGCAAAAGTTCAGGACGAGGCCGGGCATGGTCTGTACCTTTACTGCGCCGCCGAAACACTGGGTGTCAGCCGGGATGAGATCACCGAAATGCTGCTGGACGGGCGCATGAAATACTCGTCCATCTTCAACTATCCCACCCTGAACTGGGCTGATGTTGGTGCCGTTGGCTGGCTGGTGGATGGCGCCGCGATCATGAACCAGGTGCCGTTGCAGCGCACGTCTTACGGTCCCTATTCACGCGCCATGATCCGCATCTGCAAAGAAGAGAGCTTTCATCAGCGTCAGGGCTATGACGCCATCCGCAAGATGGCCGAAGGCACGCCGGACCAGAAACGAATGGCGCAGGACGCTTTGAACCGCTTTTGGTACCCATCGCTGATGATGTTTGGACCGTCCGACAAGGACTCGGTGCATTCGACGCAGTCGATGAAATGGAAGATTAAGATGAACACCAATGACGAGCTGCGTCAGAAATTCGTCGATCAGACTGTGCCACAGGCCGAGTATCTGGGCCTGACCATCCCTGACCCAAAGCTGAATTGGAACGACGATCGCGGCCATTATGATTTCTCAGAACCCGACTGGTCTGAGTTCTTCGATGTCATCAGTGGCAATGGCCCCTGCAACACCGACCGGCTGGCCGCCCGAAACCAAGCCTGGGACGACGGCAAATGGGTGCGCGACGGGCTGATGGCCCATGCCGAAAAGAAACGCTCTGGCACAGTGGCTGCCGAATAAGTCGACCCTGAGGAGGAAACCCGATGAAAAACGAATGGCCCTTGTGGGAAGTCTTTATCCGCGGTCAGCATGGTATGAGTCACCGTCACGTCGGCTCGTTGCATGCCCCTGACGCGGAGATGGCCATCAAGAACGCGCGCGATGTCTATACCCGCCGCAACGAAGGTGTGTCGATCTGGGTGGTCGAGGCGAATAATATCTCGGCCTCCTCGCCCAGCGACAAGGGCCCATTATACGAGCCCAGCGAAAGCAAGGTCTATCGTCACCCGACCTTTTTCGACATCCCCGATGAAGTGGGGGCCATGTGATGGACCGGGACACGGCATTTGTACAATTCCTTCTACGGATGGGCGACAACGACCTGGTCCTTGGCCATCGCGTCAGCGAATGGTGCGGCCATGCGCCGGTGCTGGAAGAGGATATCGCACTGGCCAACACGGCCTTGGACCTGATCGGGCAGACTCAGATGTGGTTGGGTCTGGCGGGGGAAATCCAAGGCGGCAAAACTGCTGACGATCTGGCCTTTCTGCGCGATGCCTGGGATTTCCGCAATGTGCTGCTGGTCGAGGTTCCCAATGGGGATTTTGGCCGGACCCTGATGCGCCAGTTCCTGTTCGATGCATGGCATTCCATCATGCTGGGACGCTTGCTCAACTCTACGGATGACCGTGTCGCGGCCATTGCCGCGAAAGCCAGTAAAGAGGTGGCATATCACCTGGAACGCTCGGGCGACACGGTGGTTGGTCTGGGGGACGGAACAGCGGAAAGCCACGCCCGGATGCAGTCGGCTCTGGACTACCTGTGGCCGTATGTAGGCGAGATGTTCACCAGCGACGAAGTTGACGCCGAGATGGTCGCGGCGGGCATTGCGCCGAACCCCGCGGATCTGAGCGCGGAGTTTGACGCTTTGGTGCAGCGGATCCTGTCCGAGGCGACCTTGACGATCCCGGAAGGCGCGTTTGCCCATAAAGGTGGGCGTGACGGGCGGATGCATACGGAACATCTGGGTCATCTGTTGACACAGATGCAGTGGCTGCAACGCGCCTATCCCGAAGCAAGCTGGTAACGCCGATGGATCGGGCATCGACCAAACAAATCTGGGAATGGCTGGATGCTGTTCCTGACCCTGAAATTCCGGTGATTTCGGTGGTCGATCTTGGCATTGTGCGCGATGTGCAGTGGCAGGACGAGACGTTGAAGGTGACGGTCACTCCAACCTATTCCGGCTGTCCGGCAACATCCATTATCAGCCTGGATATCGAAACCGCCTTGCACGATCGCGGGATCAGTGACGTGCAGATCGAAACCAGCATCGCCCCGGCCTGGACCACCGACTGGCTCAGCGAAAAGGGCCGCGCCCGGTTGGAAGACTATGGCATTGCCCCGCCGCAACCGGCAGGCGGCCCGGATCGCTGTCCACGCTGCGGCAGCAAAGCGGTCGAGAAGGTCAGCCAGTTCGGTTCGACGCCTTGCAAGGCGCATTGGCGATGCACCGACTGCCTGGAACCATTTGACTATTTCAAGTGCATCTGAGGAGGACCACCGGATGGCACGTTTCCACGACCTGAAAGTCACAGATATCCACAAAACCACTCGCGATGCGGTGGTGGTGACACTGGAACCTGTGAACGGCGCTGCAGATCAGTTCGATTTCACCGCCGGTCAATATCTGACATTTCGTCGCGAATTTGAGGGCGAAGAACTGCGCCGGTCCTACTCGATCTGCGCGGGCAAGGATGAAGGCGTGCTGCAGGTTGGCATCAAACGCGTTGAAGGCGGCGCCTTTTCCGGATGGGCGAATACTGAACTGAATATCGGCGACATCGTCGAGGCCATGCCGCCGATGGGCAGCTTTCATACTCCGATAGATGCGGGTGCGGAAAAGCAATATCTGGGCTTTGCAGGGGGCTCGGGGATTACGCCGGTGCTGTCGATCCTCAAAACGACCCTCGCACAGGAACCGCAATCACGCTTTACCCTTATCTATGCCAATAAGGGCATCAACACGATCATGTTCCGCGAGGATCTCGAAGACCTCAAGAACCTCTATATGGGTCGCCTCAACGTGATCCACGTTCTTGAGACGGATTCACAAGAGATCGAGCTGTTCACCGGTTTGGTGACCCAGGAAAAATGCGCGCAGCTGTTCAAACATTGGGTCGATATCGACCATGTCGACACCGCATTTATCTGCGGCCCGGAACCGATGATGCTGGGCATTGCCGCCGCATTGCGCGAACACGGACTGGATGACAGCCAGATCAAGTTTGAACTGTTCGCCAGCGCCCAGCCCGGACGGGCCAAGGCTAAGCCCGTTTCGGCAGAAACGGGTACGCAGGGCAATCAAAGCAGCGCGTCGATCACGCTGGATGGATCCACTCAGACCGTGACCATACCCAAGGACCAATCCATCCTTGAGGCGGCCCTTGCAAACGCTATGGATGCCCCGTTTGCCTGCAAGGCGGGTGTCTGTTCGACCTGCCGCTGCAAGGTGCTTGAGGGTGAGGTCGAGATGCTCGCCAATCACGCGCTGGAAGATTACGAAGTGGAAAAAGGCTATGTGCTAAGCTGCCAGGCCTACCCGGTAACAGACCGCGTGGTCGTCGATTACGACCGGTAGAAAGGGGGCAGATATGTCCGATTCAATGACACTCGACAGCTATCTGGCCGCAGGCGGTGTTCTGACCAACCCATCGAACGTGCCGCCTCGCTATCGGGCCGAGCTGATGAAGCTGATGGCGACATTTGTCGACAGCGAACTGGCTGGGGCTGCCGGGTTTGCCGACATCATCAATCAGGGGCCGGGGATCAAGGAACGGATCGCCGCCGCAAAGATCGTGCTGGAAAAGTCAGACCACGCAAATTGTGTTCTCAGCATCATGGGCGAATTTGGCGCAGATACCGAACGCTATGCCAATCACCATCCTTGGACCATGCGCTTGTCGCGGGATGCGGATATAGGGGCCACCCGGTCCGAGCATGACATGCGTCTGGCGGTGTTCAACTATCCGCTGTCCGGCTGGACAGACGCTGTGGTCATGAACCTGCTGATGAGCCGCGCGGTGGCCGAACAACTGGCCGAGTATTCCACCATCTCGTATCAGCCTCTGGCCGAAGCCTTCCGATCCATCGCCCCGGTCGAGGCACATCATGGCGAGCTGGCGTTGGAAGGGGCGGTCAAACTGATCGAGAACGGTGCGGCGGACGACATGCAGAACTCGGTCACTTACTGGTGGCCTCGGGTTGCGGTGTCCTTCGGCGGCGATGACCCGAAACGGTTCGAGCTGTTGAAATCAATGGGCCTGCGTCGCAACACAAACAGCGCATTGCAGGACCGTTGGGGCCAGACAATGGCTGCAACTCTGGCAACGCTTGGCCTCAAATCGCCTGCTTGAACGAAAGCGCCCTAGGCGGACACCCTTCTCGCTCTATCCAAAGAGCCGTCCGAACTGAGGGTTGAGGTCCTCAATGCCGGCCAATCGAAGCATATGCCAGGCAAGCGCCTGATTACTGGAAATGACTGGAATCCCGATCTTTTCTTCTGCCTGAACAATGACGTCAAGGCATCGCAGATTCGTGCAAGAGACAATGACAGCATCGCAGGGCGCTTGAGCCGCGACCTTTTCAATAGCGTCAAGGATCGACCCTTCTGTGATCCGCGCAACAACGCGATCATTTCCTTCCTCGAACGACCCGAAACCTGCGATTTCGAAACCGGCCTGTTCCAGCTTTGTGCGCATCCCAGCGGAAACTTCGGGAATATAGGGGGTGACGAAGCCCAATCGTCGGGCTCCTAAATGCTGACCGGCAGCGATGATTGCCGCCAACGGATCTGTCACACGTGCATCCGGGCAGACCGTCTTTATCACCTTGGCCACATTCTCGGACCCGATCACGGTCGAGGCCGAGGTACAGCCAAATCCGATTGCATCAAAGCTGAGCGATGGTGGCAAAAGCCGTGCCGTCGCAGGCAAGTCCTGTTCCATCCGTGCCAATGTGTCGGGTCGGATTTCGGGCACCATCGGAATCCGGCTGTGATAGAGCGCGACACCAGCTAGGCACATGATCCGAGAGAATTCGTTCTCTAACGTCTCGTCAGTCTCAAGAACAATCACACCCAGATTGGCGCGGGTGCCAATGCCTTCGTCTGTTTCGAAATCAAGCTTCATGATTGGCCTCAGATGATTGGTAGTTCAGGCGCGGCGCGTTTGGTCAAAAGCTCCGCCCCACTTGCACGTATGACGATGTTCTCTTCGTGCACCATGACCCGACCGTCGCCATAGCCAAGCGATGGTTCAAGGGTCAGTACCATATTTTCGGCGATCTCGGTTGTATCCCAACTGGTGTGCGAGGGCCATTCGGTCAGCTGCATGCCAAGCCCATGACCCAGCCTGCCGACGTCACCACCCTGATCGTCGAGCTCCGTGATCACCTTCTGCATCGCTTGAAACAATTCTCGGCAAGTCGCTCCGGGGCGAGCTGCGGCCATCCCGGCCTCAGTCGCGCGCCAAAGAACATCATATGCATGGCGTGAGGCGTCATCGGCGCGGCCAATGGCCCAATTCCGATCGAAGTCGCAAAAATACCCGTCCCAGTTGGAACCGGTGTCGAGCATCAGCACATCGCCGCGCGCCAGTGGTCGGCGGGACGGGGGCGAGATGACGTCGTGATAGCCGCCCGTATCCGCACCGCCGACCAAATACGGAACATCATCGGCACCCTGCGCCAGCCCTTCGCGCCGAAAGGAGCGGAACACATCCTCAAGCGGCTGCCCTTCGCGGGCGATTTCGGGCACCTGCTCAAATGTGCGCGACCCGATGGCGCAGATATAGGTGAGTTTTTCGATCTCGGCCTCGGATTTCACCATTCGCAAGCCCCGGACGATCTCGGTCGCGTCAGTGATCTTTAGCCCATTCAGGCCCACCAACAGCCGCTCATAATCGCCAAGCGGCATCCGTAAATGGGTTTCGTGGCCCTTCATCAGGCCGACAGTCTCGCCGCGGCTGGCAAGCGGCGCCAGCAGATCGGTCAACAGCCCGATACCGTCATCCTTTGGTGCAGGTGCGCCCCAGGTGCGGATATCTGTGACCCAGGTTCGCCGCATAAGGTCTGCGCCGATCTCAGGGATGATTGCGATGGGCTTGCCGGATGCCGGGATGAACAGGAACCATGGGCGGGTCGGGCTTTGCCAAAACAGCGTGTGGAACCCGCTGAAATAGCGCACATCCGGTTCAGTTGTCAGCAATATGCCCGCCATACCGGTTTCGGCCATCTTTGTCTGCGCCGCTGCGGTACGCGTTGCGAATTCTTGTTGGTCAAAACCACGTCGTGGGGCGTTCATGACTTTTGATCCTTTCGCAGGGGCAACCGGTCCTGAACCAATCGGACCCAGAATTCAGCTCCGATCGGCAGCAGTTCATCATTGAAATCATAGTCAGAAGCATGAAGCGGTTGGCCATGTGGCCCGGTCTCGCCATTGCCCAGCAAAAGGAAGCATCCTGGCACGGCGGTCGAAAACTGGGCGAAATCCTCTGAAAAACTCATCGGCTGCCGATCCTTGATCAGGTCACACCCAGCGGCCTCGGCGGCACGATAGACCGCTTGGGCCGGGGCAGCGGCGTTGATGGTCTCGACGAATTGCGTGTCAAAGCTGACCGAGGCCTGAATGCCATGCGCCGCCGCAATCCCCTCGGCGATCTGGCGCATGAACCCTTCGATGGCGCTGCGGTCCTCGGGCGATCTGGCGCGGAAATCTCCTTTGAGAGTGGCGTTGCCCGGTAAGACATTTCGCTGGCCGTCCGTCAGGAATTCGGTCACGGACACTACCGCGCCAGAGGCGGGCGCAAGCTTTCGTGCCACCACGGTCTGCAATGCCACCACAATCTCGGACCCTACGGTAATTGCATCAACGCCGGTTTGTGGCATCGAGGCATGACCGCCCTGGCCTTTAACCGTGATCTCGAACAGGGTTTCACTGTTACAGATAATACCGGTGCGGGTCGAAATCTGACCGGTTGGAGCCCCTGGCAAATTGTGGATTGCATAGATTTCTTCGACCGGAAATTGCTCTAGCACACCGTCGTCGATCATCGCGCGCGCGCCCAGGCCGTGCTCTTCGTTTGGCTGGAATAGAAAAACAACCGTACCGTCAAAGGTAGGTTCTTTCGCCAGACGCTCTGCCGCCCCAAGCAGCATGGTTGTATGTCCATCGTGGCCACAAGCATGCATCACACCGGGTGAGGTAGAGACATAGTCATGGGACGAGGTTTCGGTGATTGGAAGCGCATCCATGTCAGCACGCAGGCCAATGGCTTTGTTGCCACCGCCGGATCGAAGCACACCGAGAACGCCTGCGCCTTCGTGCACTTCGATCCCAAGGGCACGCAGCCGTTCAGCGACAACCGACTTGGTTCGCTTCTCTTGAAAGCCCAGTTCCGGGTGCCTGTGCAAATCCCGCCGAAGCGCGATCATACGGTTTTCTAAATCGCTCATTTCTTCATCCGCGTGTGAGTTGCATCGGTTCTACAGGATAGGGCTGCGTGTTTCGCATCAAATTTCAGGCCCTAAAGCAGAAAAAATTGCACAAAAGCGCCAAGTTCAGATCGGAAGTTCCAGACCAATCTTTGTACGGTCCATCGCGACGGATGTGCGAAATCTGCGGACGTTCGAGTTATCGAAAAACAAGCGATGGGTCAGGTCCTCGAAATCCTCCATGTCCTGCGCGACGCAGATAAGAACAAAGTCGGCATCACCGGTCACATAATAGCATTGCTGAACTTGCGGCTCGTTCCTGGCGCGTTTTCGGAACAGATCGAGTTGCTGAAGCGATTCCCGGTCAAGTTCGACCAGAACAATGAAGGTCATCTTATAGTCAAAGCGCGACGGGTTGAGCACCGCGACCTCTTTCAGGATCAGCCCGGAATCTCGCAACCGCTTGAGCCGCCGCTGCACCGAGGGAACAGAAAGACTGCATTCTTGCGCCAGCTGTTCCAGCCCGATTCGACAATCCCTTTGCAGGGTTCTGAGGATTATCGTGTCTGCATCATCAAGTTGTTGGTTCATGAAAAATCCTCGCGATGGAAGAGGCAGGTTTGAAACATATTATCGAGATTAGGGTCAAATACGATAAATAGAAATAGGTCGGTCATGCACAATCTCTGCACATGGAAAAAGCGGATGAAAAATACATGACAGCGACCGACGACCTAAGCTTCGCCCCGGATTTCGTCCGTGCGCAGGAGTTTTTTCAGGGGCAAGAGACCTACGCTGTATCGCCGCTGATTGAAATCACGGGGCCTGATGGTCAGAGCATTCTGGTCAAGAACGAGACAGAGCGTATGGGGCTTGGCGCGTTCAAAGCTTTGGGGGCGCCCTATGCGGTTGCACGCCTTCTCGAGGATGCATGGCTCGAGAATACCGGTGAAACGCTCTCCCTCACGCGGATGAAGGATGCCGCTTTTCGAGAATTCGCATCTGGCCACACATTCGTCTGCGCAAGTGCAGGCAACCACGGAATGGGCGTTGCGGCTGGGGCGCGGGCGATGGGTGCAAAGGCGCGAATTCATCTGGCGCAGACCGTACCACAAGGGTTCGGCGACCGTCTTAGAACCTTCGGTGCCGAGGTTGTCCGTTCGGGCGATGTTTATGACGAAAGCGTCGCCGCCGCTATTGCTGACGCCAAAACCACCGGTGCCACGCTTTTGGCCGACGGAACCTGGCCTGGTTACACCGAGATTCCGAAACTGGTGATGGAGGGCTATTGCGTCATCGCCGAAGAGTTGCGCGCCCGGTTCGAGGCTTCGGGGCAGTGGCCTACGCATGTCTATCTGCAGGCCGGTGTCGGTGGGTTGGCCGCCGCAATGTCGCATATGATCCGTCTGAACTGGGCGGAACAGCCTGAACTGATCGTTGTCGAACCCGGCGCTGCGTCCTGTTTGCGGGCCAGTCACTTGGCCGGACGGGCCACCCGCAGCGATGGGCCGGATTCGAATATGGGTCGGCTTGACTGCAAGGCACCGTCGATCGTGGCCTGGGATGTGCTCGAGCGCTGCGGCGTGAGCTACGAAACCCTTTCCGAAGAAGAAGGCCAGGCAGCCGCAGAAGCTGTCACAGCACTTGGAATCGCGACCACGCCGTCAGGCGCGGCCGGTTACGGCGCCCTGTGCAAGAGAACCAACCAGCAGGCGAGGACGCAGGATTTACGTCCTCTTGTCATCATCTCAGAAGGGCTCGCATGAGCGGGCAAGAAAGGACTAACAGAATGACATCCATTTTTAGCAAGCTGATAACCTCGGCGGTTTTCGCGGCAGGTCTGTCGACTGCTGCCTTTGCGGACACCTGGAAATTCGCCTCGGAAGAGGACAAAGGCGACGTACAGGATATCTTTGCACAGGCCTTCGCCGAAAGTGTCAAAGAGCAGTCTGATGGCGACATCAAAGTGCGCATCTACTACTATGGTCAGTTGGGTACCGAGAACGATATTGTCGAGCTGACATCTAAGGGTACGGTCCAGTTCGTATCGGTGGGGACCGGTCACCTGGGGTCTTATGTGCCCGAGGCGCAGGTTCTTGATCTGCCCTATGTTCTGGGCGGTGATATCGACGTGATCCGCGAAGTTCTGACCACCAGCCCGACCATCTATGAAGACCTCAGCGAGAAATTCGAGAAGGTGAACCTGAAGCTGCTCACCATGATCTCGGAAGGTGACATGGCCTGGGGTGCCAACAAGGCGATCCGCAGCCCGGCGGATTTTGAAGGCCAGAAAATCCGTACCTTCACTTCGACCATTCCGGTGGAAACCTTCAAGGCGTTTGGCGCCAACCCGACGCCTTTGTCCTGGGGCGAGGTCTATGGCGCGCTGCAGTTGAAGACCGTCGATGGCATGGTGAACCCGATCTATTTCATCTACAACGCCAAGTGGCATGAGGTTCAGGATTACCTAATCTTCCCGGGTCAGCTTCCTTACGTCGGCACTGTTTCCACCAACAGCGATTGGTTCAACGGCCTGCCTGCAGATCAGCAGGAAATGGTCAAGAACGCTATCGCCAAGGGTGAGCAGGCCGCGCATGACTATCAGATCAAGATCAACTTGGAAAACATGGAAAAGATCAAGGCAGAGCGCCCCGATCTGCAGGTCATTGTCCTGACCGAGGACGAGCGCGCTGTCTTTGAAGCCCAAAGCGCCACATTGCATGAAACATTCTTCGATGTGGTCGAAAACGCCTATGACGACGCCGAGAAACCTGCGGCGCGCGCGCAAGCCCAGAAGATCCTCGACGGCCTGCTTAACGAGGTGAGCAATGCGTCGCAATAAAAGCTGACATCACTGAAAGGCGCGGCGTCTCATTCAGACGTCGCGTCTTTCATTTACGGAACGCTGACTGGCGGACCGAGGGAGGGAAAATCATGAAAAGCGCATTGGTCGCCCTGAGTAGGGGCACCGAGTTCATCGAGAAATTCGTTATCATTCTGGCCATATTGTTGATGATGGTGAATTCGACCGCTAACGCCATTGGCCGCTACGCCTTTGGCAAAAGCCTGTTCTTCTCGGAAGAGCTGAACCAGTTTCTGATTGTCAGCGTGACCTTTTTTGGATTTGCCTATGCGGTTCGGAAAGGTCGGAACATTCGGATGACGGCGGTTTATGACACGCTGTCCCGTCGGTCCAAGAAAGTGATCCTGACGCTGATTTCGATCACGACCAGCATGCTGCTGGCCTTTTTGGCCTACAAGTCCGTGTTCTACGTGCTTGAGATCAAAGAGCTGAACCGTCTGAGCCCGGCTCTGCAGTTTCCGGTCTATATCATCTACTCTGTGATCCCGGTCGGCCTGTTTATGGCCAGCCTGCAATATCTGATCGCATTCATCATGAATGTCACTCATGTCGGCATCTGGCACTCGTACGAGGTCGAGGACAATGACGCAGTGGATGTAGGAGTCTGAGATGCCCGGATTCCTTGATTTCCTTGGCGATGTCATAGCTGGTGAGCTGGATATCTATGTCATCACCTTTGCTCTGGTCATGGTGATGGTGGTTCTGCTGTTCCTCAGCTACCCGATGGTTGTTCCGCTAGCGGTTGCCACGCTGATTGGCCTTGTTCATTTCTCGCAAAGCGATACTGGCGTCATCATCCAGCAGATGGTCACCGGCATTTCGCCAAACGCGCTGATCGCTGTGCCGATGTTCATATTCGCCGCCGATATCATGGCGAGAGGTCATACGGCCAATAATCTGCTGGGGCTGATCGAAGCCTTTGTCGGTCACCGCCGGGCCGGATTGCCGATCACGGCCTGCATCAGTTGCACATTGTTCGGCTCGGTTTCGGGTTCGACTCAGGCGACCGTGGTTTCGATTGGTCAGATCATGCGGCCAAAGCTGCTGAAGGCCGGTTACAAGGACAGTTTTGTCATGGCGTTGATCATCAATGCCAGCGACATCGCCTTCCTCATCCCTCCAAGCATCGGGATGATCCTGTACGGCACGCTGGCCAATACCAGCGTGGGCGAGCTGTTCATTGCAGGAATTGGTCCGGGCGTTGTTCTGGCGCTGATGTTTTCGGTCTATTGCTATTTCTACAGCGTCCTGCAGGGCGATCTGATCGCGCGGGTGCCAAAGAAATCAGGTGCCGAGCGGCGCGCAGCGTTTCGCAAGGCCATACTGCCGCTTGGTTTCCCGGTCCTGATCGTCGGCGGTATCTACACCGGCGCAGTGACCCCGACCGAAGCAGCCTCGTTTTCGGTGCTTTATGCGCTGATCGTCGAATGCGTGATTTATAGGGAACTGAAACTCAACGACGTTTTGGATTCCGCTCTCAGCACAGGATTGATTACGGCGGTTGTGTTCATCCTTGTCGGGATCGGTCAGGCGTTTTCTTGGTATATTTCCTTCGAACAGATTCCACAGGGCCTGTTAGAGCCGCTGAACCTGGAAGGCGCGTCGCAGGAATACATCCTGTTCATCATAGCGCTGTGCTTCTTCGTGGGATGTATGTTCGTCGACTCGCTGGTCGTGCTTGTCATCCTTACGCCAATCTTCGTTCCGATCGTGGATGCCTCGGGGATTGATCCGGTTCTTGTCGGGGTTATGGTGACGCTGCAGATGGCCATCGGATCAGCAACACCGCCGTTTGGCTGCGATATCTTCACCGCAATCGCGATTTTCAACAGACCTTATCTTGAGGTGATCCGGGGCACTTTGCCGTTCTTCGCGATCCTGGCGCTGATGACGGCTATGCTGATCTACTTCCCAGGTATCGCGCTGTTCCTCAGGGATCTGGCGGCGTTTTGACAAAATGAATGACGGATGGCCGGTTGTTTTGAATCGGCCATCCAAACTTGATCCGAAGATCAGCGCCCAATACCGACGTAACTATCGAAGCCGGATTTCTTGACGGCGGGTTCGGAATAGATATTGCGCAGATCGACCATTCGGGGGGATTTCATCGTGCCAGCTAGTTCGCTCAGATTGAGCGCACGGAACTCGTTCCATTCGGTCAACAGCACAACGACATCCGCATCAGCAGCAGCAGCATAGGGGTCTTCGCACCATTCGACGCCGGGCAGCAGGGCCTCACCTTCGGAACGCCCCTGAGGGTCGACAACCCGCACCGTTGCCCCACCACCGATCAGTGCAGGCACGATAGTTAACGAGGGCGCATCACGCATATCGTCGGTATTGGGTTTGAAGGTCACGCCCAGAACAGCGATCGTTTTTCCATTGAAACTGTCGTCGCAGACATCTCGGATTTTCTGGATCATCCGTTTCTTGACCTCGTCATTCACCCGGATGACGGTTTCGGTGATCTGCATCGGGTGGGCATGTTCCTGACCGATCCGGGCCAGAGCGGCGGTGTCTTTTGGAAAGCACGATCCGCCATATCCCGGACCTGCATGTAGGAATTTATTGCCAATGCGCCCATCCAGACCGATGCCTCGGGCGACCTCTTTCACGTCGCCGCCAACACGTTCGCACAGGCCTGCGATCTCATTTATAAAGGTGATCTTGGTCGCAAGAAACGCGTTAGCGGCGTATTTGATCATCTCTGCGCTTTCCAGATCAGTGGTCAGGATCGGGAAGTCCCGCAGGTAAAGCGGGCGGTATATTTCCGCCATTACATCGGCGGCGCGGTCTGATTCAACGCCGACAACCACACGATCCGGGCGCATGAAATCATCAATGGCGGCCCCTTCGCGCAGGAATTCAGGGTTCGAGGCGACGTCGAATTCGGCCTTCGGGTTGGCGGCAGAAATGACCTGATGCACCTTGCGATTGGTGCCAACTGGAACGGTCGATTTGGTTACCACCACAGTGTAGCCCGTAATCGCATGCGCAATTTCTTCTGCGGCGGCCATCACATAAGTCAGATCGGCGTGACCGTCCCCGCGACGTGTGGGCGTGCCCACGGCAATAAAAACAGCATCCGCACCATCCACTGCTGCGGCCAGGTCCGTGGAAAAGCTGAGCCGACCAGCGGCTACGTTTTTGGCCATCAGGACGTCAAGCCCGGGCTCATATATCGGGACTTCGCCAGCCTGCAGCATCTCAATTTTCTGTTCGGCCTTGTCGACGCAAATGACATCATGGCCGAAATCGGAAAAACATACCCCGGACACCAAACCTACATAGCCGGTTCCGATCATCGCAATACGCATACTAAAATACCCTTCTTAACAAATACCGCCTTTGGCGCGCACACATTCGAAGAAAGTTCCGCCGGTTTCAATGCCTGTCAGCGTGCTTGGGTTGCATTCCGGGGATTCTTGCTGTTTTTGGGTCGGCAATCATACACATTTGTTTTCGTAGGGCGGAACTATGACAAAAACGGCATTAATCACCGGGATTACCGGACAAGACGGATCGTATCTGGCCGAGTTTTTGTTGGAAAAAGGTTATGAAGTTCACGGCATTAAGCGCCGCGCGTCCTCATTCAACACGCAACGCATCGACCACATCTATCAAGACCCACACGTTCCCAATCCCAAACTGCACCTGCACTATGGTGATCTGAGCGATACGTCTAACCTGACGCGAATCATTCGCGAAGTGCAGCCAGACGAGGTCTATAACCTTGGCGCACAGTCCCATGTGGCCGTCAGTTTTGAATCCCCGGAATACACTGCGGATGTGGATGCCATTGGTACTTTGCGTTTGCTGGAAGCGATACGTTTTCTCGGGCTCGAGAAAAAGACACGCTTCTATCAGGCCTCGACCTCGGAACTCTACGGTCTGGTGCAAGAGACTCCGCAACGCGAAACCACCCCGTTCCACCCAAGGTCACCTTATGCGGTTGCCAAACTCTATTCTTACTGGATCACGGTTAATTACCGTGAGGCCTATGGCATGTATGCCTGTAACGGGATCCTGTTTAACCACGAAAGCCCGCGCCGGGGCGAAACTTTTGTTACCCGCAAAATCACACGCGGTTTGGCAAATATTGCGCAAGGACTGGAAAGTTGCCTGTACATGGGCAATATCGACAGTCTGCGGGATTGGGGCCACGCGAAGGACTATGTGCGGATGCAATGGCTGATGCTGCAGCAGGACAATCCTGAGGATTTCGTGATTGCGACCGGGGTTCAGTATTCGGTACGACAGTTCATTGAATGGTCGGCAGCCGAGCTTGGCGTTTCACTGGAATTCACCGGGTCAGGCGTTGACGAAACCGCGACTGTCGTTTCGATCGAGGGGGACAAAGCCCCGGGATTGAAACCCGGTGACGTCGTAATGCGGATAGACCCACAATATTTTCGCCCGGCCGAGGTCGAAACCCTTCTGGGCGATCCCTCAAACGCCAAGAACAAACTGGGTTGGGTACCAGAACTGACCGTGCAGGAAATGTGCGCTGAGATGGTGACCGAAGACCTGAAGACGGCCAAACGTCACGCGCTTTTGAAAGAGCACGGGTTTGAGCTGCCAATGAGCCTGGAAAACGGCTGAGGAGGCCCTCATGCGTAAGATCTATGTTGCCGGGCATCGTGGTATGGTTGGCGGCGCAATCCTGCGCCGTTTGCAAAACCGCAAGGACGAAGGCGAAGCGCTGGAGTTGATCACGCGCAGGCATTCCGAACTGGATCTGACCGACCAACCCACCGTGCGTGATTTTATGCAGACCGAGCGTCCGGATATGGTGATCCTAGCCGCGGCCAAGGTTGGTGGGATTCACGCAAATAACACCTACCCCGCAGATTTCATTTACGAAAACCTGATGATTGAATGCAACGTGATCCATCAGGCTTTTGCAGCGGGGGTAAAGCATTTGCTGCAACTGGGCAGCTCGTGCATTTACCCACGGGCTGTCCCTCAGCCCATGCGTGAAGACGCTTTGCTGACCGGCGTGCTGGAACCCACCAACGAACCCTATGCCGTTGCAAAGATCGCCGGGATCAAGCTGTGTGAAAGCTATAATCGCCAACATGGTGTCGATTACCGGTCGGTTATGCCAACCAATCTTTACGGACCCGGAGACAATTTTCACCCCGAAAACAGCCATGTCCTGCCGGCCCTGATCCGCAGATTCCACGAGGCACAGCGCGACGGGCTGGAAGAAGTGGTGATCTGGGGCACAGGAAAACCGCGGCGCGAGTTTTTGCATGTTGATGATATGGCCGAGGCGTCCTTGTTTGTGCTCGACTTACCGCGCGATATCTACGACGCGAATACCCAGCCGATGCTGAGCCATATCAATGTGGGATGCGGCGAAGATATCTCAATCGCTGAGCTGGCGGCCCTGGTGGCCGGAACAACCGGATTCACGGGTAAGATCACTCAGGATGTCAGCAAGCCTGACGGGACACTGCGCAAGTTGATGGATGTGTCCCGACTGGCAGATATGGGGTGGCGCGCACGCGTTGGACTCGAAGATGGTATCCGCGAGACCTATGCGTGGTTTCTGGAGCAGGCAGACACCGATTTGCGCGCCAAATGACCGCCTGGGCACAGCTCCGGACGGTCTAAAGCTCAGAACCAGCGACCGGTTGCGATTACCGTTGGGGACAGGCTGCTTGTGTCCGACGATGCCGATAGAACCTTAAAGGGCACTTGTGTTTCAGTGGCCGCGCCTAAACCTATAAACCGGCTTGTCGCGCCGCCACTGCCACCGACCGAGGGTGAGGTTCCGGACGCAAAGGCTGCGGGAAAGCTCCAGGTGGTCTCGGCGCTGGAATACAGCGATCCTTCGGCGTTCACGCAATCGGTGGCCGTCAGAACGCCCGTGCAGATTTGTGTACCATCCGCAAACCGGACGTATTCGCCATTGGCGGTTGATCCGCGTTCGACGACCGCGCCGGTTGGCACCCCGGCGGTTTCTGACACAGAGCCCAGCAGGTTTCCGGGGCAGTAGCCATAGTCGGCCCGCATCAGGCGACCTGCGGTGATGTCTTCGGCATCGTTTTGAATGGCAGAGCCTGAGGCTGTTCCGGTGGCTGGGTCAAAGCTCAGCGCCTCGGTCCAGGATCCGCCATCAGCCGAGACTTTGATGGAAAAACCGGTGTTGCCGGACAATCCCATCTCCGCATGACCGACCCAGTTTGACTGGAACAAAAGCGAGGCGGTATCCCCGGTCGCTGCCTTGTTGATCTTCAACTGGTGCCCCGCCCCGTCATGGCTGAGCAACGTCGCAGGCGACCGGACCGATAGCCGATTGGTGCTGTCATACCCGGTTGCGATGCCCAACCCGTCCAGGTTCTGGGTCGCGACCTGAGGTTCGGACCAGTCTGCGCCGTCCCAGATCTTCAACCGGTTGGCCTGTTCATCCCAGGCCCGCCAGCCGATTCCCGGGGTCACAAAATGCCAGGCGTCATCCAACCAGGCCGCAAGGGCGCCCGGCTGCGCGGCCCAATCCCCGGTAGGGTTGGCACCGAGCGCGTGAATCTCGCCCTGTTCCGGCACCGCAGGCGGCACCGAGGCGTTTGTCGACGCTACGCTCAGCTGGACAATCAGGTCCAGAGCACGCAGCGCCTCGTTATGGGTGACATGTTTCTGAGCCTGCGAAGGTTGCAGGAAAGGTAAATCCAATCTGGATGAGTTCTGTGACACGGGCGGCGTCCTCCTGTAGCTGTCGGTCCGACTATTGCATTGCGCGCTACATTGCCGTGCCCAGGATGAATCCGGTCTGATCTGACCGAACGTTCGAATAATCATTTGCTAACGTTTGGAGGATTCCATGGGGCGTAGCCAAAGGTCTGGATTCAACGAAAAAGGACAGCCGAAGCTGCCCTTAAGTTTACCAATCGCCGCTAAAGGTTAGCTGCGGGCGTACACATCCTCGTACCGGATGATGTCGTCCTCACCCAGATAAGACCCGGTCTGGACCTCGATCAGAACCATCGGCACCTTGCCCGGATTCTCCATCCGATGAACGGCGCCGAGCGGGATGTAGACAGATTGGTTTTCAGAGATCAGGCGCACATCTTCGTCGATCGTAACTTTTGCCGTGCCCTGAACAACGATCCAGTGTTCAGACCGGTGGTGATGGGATTGCAGGCTTAGTGAGGCGCCGGGGTGAACGTGAATGCGTTTGACCTGGAACCGATCCCCGATGACCAGGCTTTCGAACCAGCCCCAAGGGCGATGATCGACCGGCAGCGACTCCGCTTGTTTGGCACCTTTGGCCTTCAGGGCCGCAACCGCTTGTTTGACGTCCTGAGCCTTGTCCATGCTGGCCACCAAAACCGCATCGGGCATGGCGACCGCGATCATGTTTTCCAGACCCATCGCAACAACTTCTTGCGTGGGGGTTTCTGAACGCACCAATACGTTCCGGCAGTCAATGGTGGTAACCTGGCCCGTGGTGGCAACGCCATCGGCGTCTGGATTGCTCAGCTCTTGAACTGCCGACCAGCTGCCGACATCCGACCAGCCCGACGCATAGGGCACGACGCTCAGATTGCTGGCTTTCTCCATGACCGCATAGTCGATCGAGATATCCTCGACCGTGCCCCAGGCTTGGGGGTCGAGGCGCAGAAACCCGAGGTCGGTCTTTGCCTCACGGACGGCCTTGCCGACCGGGTCCAGCAGTGCGGGCGCATGTTCTTTGAATGCAGCTATTATGTCTTTGACCGCGAACAGAAATATCCCCGAATTCCAAAGATAGCTGCCATCGGCGATCATGGCTTGGGCATTCTGCAGATCAGGCTTTTCGACAAAACGGTCCAGCGCAATGGCGGTGTTGCCCGTATCTGGGGCATGGCTGAGCTTGAGATATCCATAGCCGGTTTCCGGCCGGTCCGGAGTGATCCCGAAAGTGACGAGATCCCCACGATCCGAAATCGCGCGCGCGCCTTCGGTAACTGCCTGATGAAAAGCAGCTTTGTCCGGGATGACATGGTCCGATGGGGCGACAAGCATGATCGCATCCGGGTTGCTGGCGGCCAGATACAACGCGGCGGCCAGAACCGCTGGTGCTGTGTTGCGCCCTTCGGGTTCGATCAGAATGGGGCCCGGATCTATGCCAATCGCGCCCAGTTGTTCCGGAACCACAAAACGGAATGCATCATTGGTAAGGATCAGCGGCTTGGCATAAGGCGCGTCCTTGGGTCCCTGCATTCGTTCAGCACAATCCTGAAGCAGGCTTGAATCACCGATCAGAGGGACGAACTGCTTGGGGTAACTTTTGCGCGACAGGGGCCACAGTCGGGTGCCGGACCCTCCGCAGAGTATGATGGGATGGATGGTGGTCATTGCGGCTTGCCTCGAAGGTTCTTGGACTTTGTCACTTTAGAAACGACATGCTGAAGGTTGCGGGCGCTATTGAGCGGCCTTCCCGGCGGCGACTATCTCGTTCAGATATTGGCTCAGGTCATCACGCAGATCGCTACGGGCCAGAGCAAAGGCAACAGTTGCCTGAAGGAACCCGGCTTTCGAGCCGCAATCAAATCGCTGACCGTCGAATTTATAGCCAAACACGGGCACACCGTTACAGATGTCTTCTGCGATAGCATCGGTCAGCTGAATTTCACCGCCACTGCCCTTTTTCTTTTGGTTGAGATTGTACAGCACTGACGGCCCCAGAATATACCGACCGATAACGGCCAGGTTCGAGGGGGCTTCTTCCGGCTTGGGCTTTTCAACCATTCCTCTGGCGCGTACCACGGAGCCGACGTTTTCGCCTACATCCAGAACGCCATAGGAACTGGTTTTTTCGTTTGGCACTTCCATCGTTGCGACCATGTTGCCGCCGGTTTCCTCATAGGCTTCGACCATCTGCTGCAGACAGGGTTTATCAGCAGCAATGACGTCATCCGGCAACATTACGGCAAATGGCTCGTCGCCGATCAGCCGGCGGGCGCACCAGACCGCATGGCCCAGACCAAGCGCCTTGTGCTGGCGGATATAGGCGATGGCGCCGCTTTCCATATTCGTTGCATTCAGCGCTTCAAGCAGGTCATCCTTGCCCTTGGCCTTGAGCTCTTGTTCCAGAACGAGGTTGTGATCAAAGTAATCTTCCAGCGCAGATTTGCCACGCGAAGTTACAAAGATGAATTCGGTAATACCTGCGGCGCGGGCTTCGTCGATTGCGTATTGAACCAAAGGACGGTCAACCAGTGTCATGATCTCTTTGGGGACGGATTTTGTCGCTGGGAGAAAACGCGTGCCCAATCCCGCAACGGGGAAAATCGCCTTGGTGACCTTGCGTACCATGTTACCTCTCAAATTCAATTCTTGCCCGACCGCGTAGGGCAGGCCGGGGTTTCCTATTAGGCTGCGCAGTCAGAACAATCAATGACATCGCGGCCGCAGTCTAAAATCTGACAGGAAGGTGCCACCGGGGGTAGGGGAAGTCAAAACGAACCGCCGTTTGATGCCTTTGAAACCCGTCATTTACCGGTGTTTTGTTGTACAATCCGGCCCTTCGTCCATTCATTGGCAAGAATACGCCAAGAATCGTCATGAAGTCGTGCAAAGCCGAACCTGTCCCCGAGGCTGTTCATGCGGCCTCGGGGACAGGGGATTTATGTGTTC
The DNA here is from genome assembly GCF_059609985.1 of Ruegeria sp. YTSA219. Classification (NCBI taxonomy): domain Bacteria; kingdom Pseudomonadati; phylum Pseudomonadota; class Alphaproteobacteria; order Rhodobacterales; family Roseobacteraceae; genus Ruegeria; species Ruegeria sp. YTSA219. Next base: position 267,737 of record NZ_JBXWMT010000004.1, on the reverse strand, counting down.
GCCAGGATTGTCTCAAGCGGATCATGCTCGGCGACGAAATGGTTCGGGGCGACCTCGTTCAGCTGAGGCACATATTCGTTCTGACCGGCCGATAACCGACTGGGCAGGAACCTAAGCGCCGCCTTTGGATCCATCGGAGACGGCAGCTCGCCCGGCAGTTTCAGCCGTTGACGCTGCCGTTCCACATCCGGATCGGGGATCGGAACCGCAGAGATCAGCGATTTGGTATAGGGATGGAGCGGTTGCGAACAGACCACCTCACCATCGCCCAGTTCAACGATGCGGCCCAGATACAGCACCATGATCCGGTTCGACACCGCGCGCACAACGGACAGGTCGTGGCTGATGAAAATCATCGACAGCCCGAATTCCTGCTGCAGCTCTTTCAAAAGCTCTACGATCTGGGCCTGGATCGACACGTCCAGAGCCGAGACCGCCTCGTCACAAATGATCAGCTTGGGCTTGTTGATCATCGCCCGCGCGATCCCGACCCGCTGGTTCTGCCCACCAGACAGCTCGTGCGGATAGCGGTTGATCATGTTGGCCTGCAGGCCAACCCGCTCCATCATTTCGCCGACCATTTTCTTGCGCTCACGCTCTGTCAGATCCGGGCGATAGGTTTTCAGCGGTTCGGCGATAGAGGCCGAGATGGTCATCCGCGGATCGAGGCTGGCCAGCGGATCCTGGAACACAATCTGCAGGTCCTTGCGGTACTTGTTCAGCTCGGCCCGCTTTAGCCCGACTATCGGATGGCCCAACCAGCTGACATTGCCACCGCTGGGTTCGATCAGCTGCAGAACCGCCCGCGCCAGTGTGGATTTGCCACAGCCGGATTCACCCACAACGCCCAGCGTTTCGCCCTTACGGATGTCAAAGCTGACACCGTCCACAGCTTTCAGCGGTACCTTGCGCCCGAACAACCCGCCCGACACGTGGATCGGGAAATGCACTTTCACGTCATCGACCCTAAGCAAAGGTGCGTCAGTTTCTTCCAGCGCTTTTGGCGCGTCACCGGCATCAATGCGCGGCATCGCTTCAAGCAGGGTGCGGGTGTATTCATGCTGCGGCGCGCGGAAGATCTCGCGTGTGTCCCCGGCCTCAACAAACTGACCCAGACGCATGACCTGAATGCGGTCACACATCCGTGCCACCACGCCCATGTCATGCGTGATCAGCGCAATGGCGGTGCCTTCGTCCTTTTGCAAGCGCACCATCAGGTCCAGGATGTCGGCCTGAACCGTCACATCCAGCGCGGTGGTTGGCTCATCTGCGATCAGCAGCTTGGGGCTGCACAGCATCGACATTGCAATCATGACACGCTGACGCATGCCCCCGGACAATTCGTGCGGGTATTGATCCAGACGACGGTTTGCCTCGGGGATGCGGACCCGATCCAACCACTCCAGACAGCGCGCTCGCGCGGCCGAACCCTGCAACCCTTCGTGAACCTGCAGAACTTCACGCATTTGCTGCCCGACCCGCAGATGCGGGGTCAGGGCGGTCAGCGGATCCTGAAAGATCATGCCGACGTCATCGCCCCGGATCTGGTTCAGCTTGTTGATCGGCAGATTCAGGATTTCCTTGCCGTTCAGCGTGGCCGATCCGATTGCACGACCCGCTGAAGGCAACAGCCCCATCGCGGCCATGAAAGTCTGGCTTTTACCGGACCCGCTTTCGCCCACAATACCAAGGCATTCGCCCGGATTAATGTCAAAGCTGATGCCTTTGACGGCCTCGACCACACCATCGGGGGTGTCGAACTGGACGCTTAGGTCCTTAACAGAGAACAGGCTCATATCAGCGATCCTTTGGGTCCAGAGCGTCACGCAGCCCATCGCCGATGAAGAACATCGTGATGATAATGGCGACATAGAATGTCAGAGGGAACATCAGCTGCCAGAGGGTTCCGTACCCCATTGTGCCTGCCCCTTCAGCGATCAGACGGCCTAGCGAGGTATAGGGCTCCGAGATGCCAAGTCCGAGGAACGAGATAAAGCTTTCGGTCAGGATCATCTCGGGCACCAGAAGCGAAGCATAGACGATTACCACACCCAGCAGGTTGGGCAGGATATGGCGATACATGATGGTGAATTCGCTGACACCGGCGGCACGCGCGGCCTCGATGAATTCGCGGTTTTTCAGGGCCAGAGTCTGCCCTCTGACGATCCGTGACATGGTCAGCCAACCAACCGCGCCCAATGCGATGAACAGGGTAAAGAACGACCGACCGGCCACTACAAGCAACAGAATGATGATCAGAGTTGTCGGAATGGCCAGAAGGATATCGACGAACCGCATCATCGCGCCGTCAAGGCGCCCGCCAATATACCCGGCGGCGATGCCATAGCAGGTGCCAACAATCAACGCGGTGGCCGCCCCGACAAGCCCCACCAACAACGATGTTGTTGTGGCCTGAATGACCCGGCTGTAAAGGTCGCGCCCCAGATCGTCGACGCCAAAGAAGTGCCCGGTCTCGATCGACGGCATTCCCATGCCACGGATGTCACCCATCACGTTCCAGTCGATTTCCTCATTGCTCCAAACGGCGAAATATGGGCCGAAGATTGTGAACAGAACGATCATCAGCAATATGAATACGCTCGCCATTGCGGCTTTGTTGCGGACAAACCGCATCCGCGCATCCTGCCAGAGGGAACGCCCCTGAACGGCCGTGAAATCGGTGATGTCCTCGGCCAGATGGGCGGCTTTTTGTGATTTTCCTAGCATTTTGTGCCCCTTAGTACCGGATTTTCGGATCGAACCAGGCATATGCCAAGTCGGTCAGCAGGTTCACGATCACTGTAAGCGTGCCGTACAAGATCGTGACCCCCAGCAGCACCGCATAGTCACGCGACAGGGCCGAGCCGACATAAGCCTGCCCCAGACCACCGGTCGAGAAATAGATGTCGACAAAAACCGATCCGGTCAGAACATAGACAAAGACCGGGCCGAGATAGGACACCACCGGCAGCAGCGTGGGCTTCAACGCATGGCGCCAGATTACGGTCCTGGTAGGCAAACCCTTGGCCCGGGCCGTGCGGATGAAGTTCGAGTTCAGAACTTCCAGCATCGACGAACGGGTAATCCGCGCGATCGACCCCATATAGGACGTGGCCAATGCGATGACCGGCATGATCAGATATTGCCACTGACCGCCGTTCCAGCCACCACCCGGCAACCATCCCAGCCACAAAGTGAAGGTCAGGATCAGGATCGGGCCCATGATGAAGTTCGGCAGCGCCTGCGCAGCGATCCCCAGACCTACGGCAAAATAGTCGATCCAGCTGTTGTGTCGGATGGCCGCGGCGATCCCAAGGCCAATACCTACGACACTCGCCAGCAGGAATGACAATGACCCGTAAGTGAGCGAGATCGGGAAGCCTTGCGAAATGATATCATTGACGTCCCGGTCCTTGAACTTGAAGGACGGGCCGAAATCGAAATGCACGACAATGTTGTACAGATAGTCCCAAAGCTGTTTCCACAGCGGCTGGTCCAGACCATAGCGCGCCTCGATATTGGCCAGCACCTGCGGCGGCAATGGTCGTTCCGAGGTAAACGGCCCGCCGGGCGCGTAGTGCATCAGAAAAAAACAGGCAACGATCAGCAACAGGATCGTTGGAACGGCGATCAGCAATCGCCGGATGATATAGGCAAGCATTTCATGCCCCCATTATTGGCTTTGCCCCGGGGTGATCCTCGGGGCAAAGCGTGGTCTAAGGAAGGTTATTCGGCGATCTTGTAGAGGTTCTTGGAGTACCAGTTCTGCTCTACGTTCTTGACCGGCCAGTTGCCGACATCGCTGTCCATCATGTAGACGCCAGCATAGTGATAGATCGGGATAACCGGAGTCTCTTGTGCAATGATCCGCTCAACCTCGGTATACAGTGGTGCTGCGTCATCTGCTGTCTTGGCCTGGGTCAGCAATTCGTCAACCTTGGAGTTGTTGTACTTGCCGTCGTTATAGCCGGAATCCGACTGCAACAGGTCCAGGAAGGTCGAGGCTTCGTTATAGTCGCCACACCAGGCGCCACGGGCCAGATCGAAGTTCTGGTTGCCGCGCTCTTCCAGGAACACTTTCCATTCCATGTTGGCCAACTCGACCTGTACGCCCAGTTTCTGTTTCCACATCTGGCTCAGTGCCACTGCGACTTTCTTATGGGCCTCTGATGTGTTGTAGACCATGTCAAAGCTCAGCGGGTTGTCGGGGCCAAATCCGGCCTCGGCCAGCAGCTCCTTGGCCAGCTCGTCACGCTCGGCTTGCGTCATCGAAGCCATTTCGACCTCTGGGACGGTGAACCCAGCGGTTGCTTCGGGTGCGAACGTATATGCGGGCGGCTCACCACCGGCTTTGACGTTCTTGGTGATGATGTCGCGGTCAACTGCAAGAGACAGGGCTTGACGTACATTTGGGTTCTTGAATTCTTCCGGTCCGCTGTCAGACAGGTTGAATGTATAGTAATAGTTGCACAGGCGCGGGAAGCTGATGGCCTCTTCGGGGTGCTCTTTCTGTAGGCGCGGGAACTGACCTGCAGGTACTTCAGTGCGGTCCAGCTCGCCTGCAAGGTAACGGGTCAGGGCTACGTTTTCGTCGTTGATGACAAGGGCCACGACTTTTTCGACAATCGTATTGTCGTTGTCCCAATACATCTCGTTGCGCTCACGGACCGAGCGTTCCTGTGGCAGGTGTTCGGTCAGAACATAGGCGCCGTTCGAGACGATGTTTTCCGGCTTAGTCCAGGCGTCGCCGAACTCTTCGATCACCTTCTGCGGGGCAGGGAAGGTGGTGGAATGGGTGGTCATTTGCGCGAAATAAGGCAGTGCTGCGCTCAGCTTGACCTCAAGTGTGTGGTCGTCGATGGCGGTTACGCCCAGTTCGTCCACTGGCTTCTCACCAGCAATGATTTCGGCCGCATTTTCGATCGACATCAGCTCCATGAACCACGCATAGGGCGAGGACAGAGCGGGATCGACGGCACGTTTCCATGCAAAAACGAAATCGCCTGCCGTGACCGGATCACCATTGGACCATTTGGCGTTATCACGCAGTGTAAATGTGTAAACGTCCTTGGTATCGTTTGTGGTATAGCCGGTTGCGACGCCGGGCACCAAATTGCCGTCTTCGTCCTGGTTCATCAGGCCTTCGAACAGGTCGCGGACAATTTCCGCACCGGTAACGTCTTCAACAACCTGCGGGTCAACCGAACTGTGCTCATCCAGAACGCGATAGGTGAAGGTTTGATCATCCGCCAGCGCCTCGCCGGTTTCGGGATGGGTGCCGGCGGCAAATGCAGCGCCGGTGATCATGGTCGAGGTCAGTAGCCCCGCCAGAGATGTCCGAATGTATTTGTTCATATCTTTCTACTCCCATTTGTGTGGTGGCAAGGTACGCACATCCGTTCAGGATGGTCGCTGACCACCATGATTGTCCGACTCAGATAGACCGGGACTTGTTCGAATTTTGCTTTTTCAGATCGCAATGAACACCGCGTCGCAGTCTTTCGGTTTGCTGTCGGAAACGTAGTTGCGAAAGTCGCCTTTCACTGATGCAGAACGTGGCACTATTTCAAAAAAGGTTAAAGCCTTTGCGTGCAAAATGGCCAGGTGCGGCCGAAATCTAAAAAATTCCACGGGAGAATGGAAATATTATAATGATACGCGATGGTTTCTTGACATTTTTGTGAAGCTCTTGAGTAAGCGGTTGAGCGTTGACGCAAGGTCCGCTTTTGCGGCTTTCCAAAAATTGGCGCGAATCGCTATTGGGTAAGTGCCCGGACCATATGGGTCTGAGGAAAGCATGTGGCGGACTGATTGGTGGCCTCTTGCCAGCGCCCGATAGAGCGGCGTGTTCGAAAGCCCGGCAGGCCGTCAGCGCCGCCGACGTCATGGCCCATCTGTTCCAATGCGCGCTGCATGGCTGCTATATCCGATCGGTAAAGACCGCCGACTTTGTCCCACCGGCCGCGGAAATCCTGGACGCCATATTCTATCCTATCCCCAACATGGCCGACGAACAGGGCGTAGAGATCGCTTTTGTTGTATTCCTTCAGGACATAAAAATTGGGGGTGACAATGAAGGCCGGGCCATTGCGCCCGGCGGGCATCATCAAAAACCCTTGTCCCTGCATTTCTTGTTTTGGAAACGGCTTGCCAGATACACGGGTGATCCCCAACCCGGCCCAGTCGCGAATAGGACGGCCCTGATCCGGCCCTTCAAGGGTGCAGGAAACCGAAGACGGGACAGTTACTTCGAACCCCCAATCACGACCCGAGACCCAGCCATGTTGGTCGAGGTAGTTTCCGATCGATGAAATTGTGTCCTCGGCCGAGGTCCAGATATCCGCGCGCCCGTCGCCATTTCCATCGGCCGCATAAGTCAGGTAGTTCGATGGCATGAACTGCGGTTGCCCAAGCGCACCCGCCCAACTGCTTTTCATTTGATCCGGCGGTATGTGGCCAGCCTCTGCAATCTTGAGCGCGGCGATAAGCTCTGACGTGAAATATTCTGAGCGGGTGCTCATGAAACCTTTGGTGCCCAGAACCTGAAACGCATTATGCCGGATAGCCACCTGCCCATATCCGCTTTCGCGGCCCCAGATCGCCAGAATGACGCGCGCTGGTACTCCGGTATCGGATTCTACCTGTTTCAGTGTCGTGTTATAGCGCCGGGCCATCTTGCGTCCGACAGAAGTGGCCCCCTGAACCGAACCAGCGTTGAAATAGCGCCCGGGTGATCCGAACTCGGCCTGCTTTTGTTCCTTGGGAACCGCTGTTGCCGTACCCGGAGGAACCAGGTCTGGCAGTTTCCAGTTCAGCGTGACGCCGTTGAAGGCCCTGTTCATCGTGCGTTTTGAAACACCCTCGGATTTCGCCCGCGCCCAGACCGTGTGTTTCAGCCATGACTGAAACTGAGCCTCGGTCGCCGCACGATCCTGTGCTGTCGCACTTGTCGACAGGTAGCAAAGTCCAAGAGTAAGGATTAACCAACGCATTGTCCTATGATCTCACCTGCGATCTGCTTTAAGTCAACCTACCAGAACGGCGTTTCTGCCGCTGTGATCCGGGTGGCAAGATCAAATCTCGGGAAACAGGCAGAGCTGCGTAAAAATCCTTGTGAAAATTCAGGACTCTGCCGATAGTTGTCCCAATCAATTTTGAAATGAGGATGAACAGGCGTGACATATTCCAGACCGTCTTTTGCATCCTTGGTTGTCCTGTCTGCCGCCATAGCAGGTCTTGGCTTTGTGCCGGTTGCCGAAGCCAGCAACAATTTCTTGGACCCTCAGGGACCCGTCGCCGCCCTTCAGAAAAGCCACCTTTTACGGGCAACTGTTCTGATATTGGTCGCAGTTGTTCCGGTTCTGATCCTGGTGCCTTTGATTGCCATACGGTATCGAAGGCGAAAGGAGGGGCAGGCAGATTATCGACCGGAATGGGATTTTTCTGCCCGGTTGGAATTCCTCATGTGGGGTATCCCGGTTGTTATCGTGGCCATCCTCTCGTTTTATCTGTGGAAAGCCACCCATCGGCTGGACCCCTACGCGACTTCGTTCGGGGAAGACCCGGCGCTGAATGTACAGGTTGTTGGTCTCGACTGGAAATGGCTGTTCATCTACCCCGATCTTGGTATCGCCAGCGTGGGTGAGATGGGCCTCCCCGTTAACCAACAGGTCGCTGTCACACTGACAACGGATACGGTGATGCAGTCCTTTATGATCCCGGCGCTGGCCGGACAGATCTATGCCATGCCGGGGATGACGACCAAACTGCACCTTGTCGCCGATAGGCCCGAAACGATGCAGGGCGAGAACACGCAATATAACGGGCGTGGCTTTACCAAGCAGAAATTCAAAGCGATTGCCATGGAGCCCCAGGACTTCAACGACTGGGCCGAGAATGTCCGGGCAAACGGGGTTCCGTTGAGCGCTGAAACATACCGAACCCTCGCCATGCGAACCGATCGGGATGAGGTGCAGGCCATGTTGGGCAATGATCAGATGCCGACTGATGCGCTGTATTTCACACTAGCCGATGGTGATCTGTTTCAGTCGATCCTGCACCGCTATGACGGGGCCACACCCTTGTCTGCCGATCAGCAACCGGGCACTGCCGAGTATGGTCAGGAGAAAACACAATGACCGATGTCGAGACTGGTTTTTTCGGCCGTCTAAACTGGGATGCTTTTCCGATCACCGGGTTGATCCAGTCGCCCAACGCAAATGAGATCGTGGCAAATGCTGCCGCTGGGATCGTGATTGTGGGCGCCATTGCCGTTGTGGGGCTGCTGACATGGTTTCGTCTGTGGGGGCCGCTGTGGCGTGACTGGCTGACCAGCGCCGACCACAAGAAGATCGGCATCATGTATATCGTCTTTGCCATCGTGATGTTGGCGCGGGGGGTTCTGGAAGGTGTCGTCATGCGCGCCCAACAAGCCGCAGGGCCGGGCGAAGGCTTTCTGGAAGCCGAGCATTTCGCCGAGCTTTTCAGTACCCATGGCACGATCATGATCTTCTTCGTCGCCGTTCCGTTTGTGTTTGGCGCCGCCAATTTCCTGATCCCGCTGATGATCGGCGCCCGCGACGTGGCATTCCCGGTGATGAACCAGATCAGCCTAGGCCTGACCGTGTCCTCGGGCATGATGCTGATGGTTTCCCTGGTGGTCGGAGAGTTCTCGACCGGGGGCTGGACGGCCTACCCACCCTTTACCGGTGCGGCCTTCAATCCCGGCGTTGGGCCGGATTATTGGATTTGGGCCATCGTCGTATCGGGGATCGGAACGACTCTGACCGGGATCAACTTTGCCGTTACGATCTACAAGATGCGCGCGCCGGGGATGCAGTTCATGCGGTTGCCGATGTATTGCTGGACGATCATCTGCAGCTCGATCCTGATTGTCTTTGCCATGCCGCCGCTGGGTGTTGCGGCGCTGATGCTGGCCGCAGACCGGTACTTGGATTTCCACTTTTTCACAAATGACCTTGGCGGCAACATGATGAACTATGCCAACCTGTTCTGGCTGTTCGGACATCCCGAGGTCTATCTGTTGGTCCTTCCCGCCTATGGTATCTATTCCGAGGTTTTTGCGACCTTCTCGGCCAAGCGCCTGTACGGGTACAACTCCTTGGTGATTGCAACGATGTCGATTGCGGTGCTGTCCTTCACGGTCTGGCTGCACCACTTTTTCACCATGGGCCAAAGCGCGCTGATCAATGCGGTGTTTGGGATTGCCACCATGCTGATCGCCATACCGACTGGCGTGAAAGTCTATGATTGGATGGCCACGCTGTTTCGCGGGCGTATCCGGTTCTCGGTCCCGATGCTCTATGGGTTGTCTTTCCTGATGCTGTTCGTGATCGGAGGGTTGTCGGGCGTCATCCTGGCCAATCCGACCATCGACTATCAGGTGCATAACACCCTGTTCCTGGTCGCGCATTTTCACAATGTGCTGCTGCCTGGCGTCCTGTTTGGCCTGCTTGCGGGATACAACTATTGGTTCCCCAAAGCCTTTGGCTTCCGCCTGAGCGAAGGCTGGGGACGGATATCTGTCGCGTTGTGGACCGTTGGGTTTATGTTGACCTTCCTACCGCTTTATTTTGTCGGCCTGATGGGGATGCCACGTCGATCTTACAGTTGGGAAGATCCCAGCTTTCACCCCTATATGATCGCCGCCGTGCTTGGGTCTTTGGTCATTCTCGCAGCGCTTCTGTCGATCATTGTCCAGCTGTGGGTCAGCATTCGAGACCGGGAAAAAACCCGCGTGCCGGTTGGCGACCCTTGGGATGGGCGCACGCTGGAATGGTCAATTCCGGCACCGCCGCCTCCGTATAACTTTGCAATCATTCCGCATGTGACCGACCGGGATGATTTTGCCGCCGCAAAAGAGCGCGGCAACGCCTATCCGTCCCTTGATGCCTATGAAGATATCCTCATGCCACGCAATACGGCGATCGGGTTCGGTCTGTGCGTGCTCAGCGGTATCTGGATGTTTGCGCTGGTCTGGTGGATCTGGTGGCTGGCTATTGCGACGACAGCCGCGATGTTGGCGGCCTTCATCGCCTGGACTTTCAGAACCGACACCGAAGAGTTTATTCCGGCCGAGCAGGTCCGCAAAGAGCATGAAGCCTGGCTTGATCTTGTGCGCGCATCGGTTCCGGTCAATCGCGATCATGAATACGCGCCCGAGAACCGCGGCCTAGCCCGTCCCGATCTGGAGGCCACTACATGAAACGCGCGCCGACACACAGCTATCCGGGCCTAAACTTGGGCCGACGGCATCCGGGAGCCGACAAGGCCAGCGAAGTGGTCACCTTTGGGTTCTGGGTCTTTCTGATGAGCGATCTGGTCTATTTCGGCCTGATGTTCGCGATCTATATCACCATGATCGACGCGCAGGCGGGTGGGCCCGGTCCGCATGAGCTGTTCGACCTGACCAGCATTTTTGCCCAAACCCTGATCCTGTTGACCAGCAGCCTTACAGTGGGCCTTGCGATGCTGGCGTTGAAATACAACCTGCCACGGCCCCGTATCGTGCTTTGGTTCGCGGTAACTCTGGTTCTGGGCCTCAGCTTTCTGGTACTTGAGATACGTGACTTTCTGGCTATGGCGGAAAAGGGTGGCATTCCACAGCGCAGCGGGTTTCTGTCAGCGTTTTACGGGCTAGTGCCGCTGCACGGGCTGCATGTTGCTGCGGGGTGCCTGTGGTTGATCGTTCTGGGTATTCAGCTGCGTGTGTTTGGTCTAACCGACGTTCTGATGTCACGGGTGGTTCGTCTGGCCCTGTTCTGGCATTTTCTCGACCTCATCTGGATCGGCATAATCACGATCGTCTATTTCGGAGGGCTGACCTATGGATAGGCGCAGCGAAATGCACCGACGTGAACGCCGCCGATATGTGATTGGCTATGGCGGATCGCTGCTGCTGACACTGGCGGTCTTTACCATTGCATATACGTTCGGGATCGAGACCAAGGGCGTTTATTTGTCGATCGGTTTGTTGGGGCTTGCGCAGTTGATTGTTCAACTGGTGTATTTCCTGCATATCGACCGTCGACGCAGCAGCCGCGAGGACCTGGACCTAGTCCTGTTTTCCACGATGGTTCTATTGATCATCATTGTTGGGACGGTCTGGATAATGGGGAATCTGGCGGTGCGGATGCATACCTATCCGATGTAGGTCCGGCTGCACCGGATCAGCGCATCGCCATCAGCCCAAGCCACAGCGCGCCCCAACACAGCAAGAGGCTCAGCACGATATTGCCCGCCGCCGTAGCGATTGTACGTTCGCGCCGCAGTTCCAGGGACTGGTAGGCAAAGCTGGAGAAAGTGGTGAAGCCGCCACAAAAGCCGAACACCAAGCGCTGTTCCTCCTGGCTGACGCCCGTCGGTCCACCCAGATACCCGACCCAAAGCCCAAGCAACAGACTGCCAAAGACGTTCACGATCAGCGTTGCCACGGGCAGGTCATGGCGAATTCGAATGGCGATCCAGTGCCGCAGAACCGCGCCCAGACCGCCGCCTAAACCAAACATTGCATGCAGGTAGAGATCGCTCACTCTGACGACCTCCGCGGGGAAAAGCGACGCCCGGAGGTTTCACCCAAAATCGCCGCAAAAAGACCCGCCACAATTTCCAAACCCGCTGCGGTTAGGGCAAGCCCGAAACTGACCTCTGCCAGACGTTCCAATTCCGCAACAAATGAGGAAAACGTAGATAAACCGCCACAAAACCCAACCGCGCCCAGATGCAGGACGTGCGCATGTACCCGGTGTCGGATGGCGTATAACAAGCCAAGCACAAAGCATGCGGCTATATTGATTCCAAAAGTCTCGGTCAGGATCGGCAGGCCCGAGATCCCGAGCGACAACGCTTCTCTGACCAGTGACCCAGCCGCGCCACCCGCGAAAACGGCACAGAACATGAGAGCCGTGGCCCATGCTGTTTGCGATTTTTTCACAGCCAATGATCCTGCCCGCGTTGCCCTGCCATCCGGGATACCGATTGGCGCGGCCGGGATCAACTGCGCATGGCGGATCACAAGTTTCACCATTTACGTGATTTCGGGCGTAAAGGCTTGCGTGCAATCGCGAATTTGTACCACGGTGACTCAGCTAACAGCCACAGTAGGAGAGCACGAATGATTATACGCAGACTCTATTACGTGTTGAGCCTCGTGTGCCTGCCACTGACAATCGTGGCCGGGTTTTTCTGGCCCCCGGCCCATTGGCTGCTGCTTTTCCTGATCCCATACGCGGTGGTCGGGCTATATGATATCCTGACCACAAGGCATAACGTGCTGAACAACTATCCGGTTCTGGGGCATTTCCGGTACATGCTGGAATTTGTCAGCCCAGAGATACGGCAATATTTTGTTGAAACCAACGAAAACGGCCGTCCCTATAATCGCATCATTCGCAGCCTGGTTTATTCCCGTGCCAAAGGGCAGGTTGATACCCAGGCATTTGGTACCCAATACGACATCCAAACCGTTGGATACCACAGGGCCAATCACTCGCTTGCGCCCAAACATGTGCCCGAAAGCGAAGAACGGGTGATGCTGGGCGGGCCGCAATGTTCTCAACCCTATAGTGCCTCGCGCCTGAACGTTTCAGCGATGAGCTTTGGTGCCCTCAGCGCCAATGCAATCCGAGCATTGAATGGTGGGGCAAAGGATGGAGGTTTTGCGCATAATACGGGTGAGGGTGGTCTGTCGCCGCACCATCTGGCCGAAGGTGGCGATATCATCTGGCAGATTGGCACTGGGTATTTCGGATGCCGCGCACCGGATGGCGGGTTCGACAAAGACAAATTCACCGAAAGAGCGAGGAACGAGGTCGTCAAGGCGATTGAAATCAAGCTGTCGCAAGGGGCCAAGCCCTCGCACGGGGGGGTGTTGCCTGCGGCGAAGGTGGATGAAGAGATTGCGCAGATACGCGGAGTTCCCCTGCATCAGGACGTGATCTCTCCGCCAATACATTCCGCATTTGACGGACCTACCGGATTGATGAATTTCGTTCAGAATCTGCGCGAGATGTCCGGTGGCAAACCTATTGGGTTTAAGTTGTGCATTGGTCGTCCGTCCGAGTTCTTAGCGATATGCAAAGCCATGCTGGAAACAGGCATCCTGCCTGATTTTATCACCATTGATGGTGCCGAAGGCGGCACGGGCGCGGCCCCTGTAGAATTCACCAACCGGTTGGGCATGCCTTTGAACGAGGCGTTGATTTTCGTGAATAACTGTCTACGCGGTGTGGGTTTGCGCGATAAGATCCGCATTATTTGCTCGGGCAAAGTCGCCACAGGCTATGACATCATCGAGAAATGCGCGCTTGGGGCCGATATGTGTAATGCGGCAAGGGCAATGATGTTTGCAGTGGGATGCATTCAGGCGCTTCACTGCAACACAAACCGATGCCCGTCCGGCGTGGCCACACAGGATCCGGTCCGAGGCCGCGCTGTGAATGTTCCGCAAAAAAGACAACGGGTACATCGCTATCACGACGCGACTTTAGAGAGCTTTCGTGAGCTGCTGGGCGCCATGGGCAAGGAAAAGGTCTCCGAACTTCACCCTTCGGACATCCTTCGGCGTACTGCAGATGAAAGAGATCGCTCTTATGCTGAACTCTATTTGCATCTTGAAGAAGGCGCTTTGCTGAAGGCTCCGCTTCCGGATGAATATGCAGAGGACTGGAATCGCGCATCGGCGCATCATTTCTGATTTTTTTGTGTGCATTGCCAAGGATTGATGTTTTTGGTTCGTCTTACCCATTGTGATGCGCATGAAAACATCGGATGAGAATCTGGCAAAGGCCGCTGCTGCAGGGGACGCTGATGCGTTTGCCACGCTATTGGCACGCCACTACGACAGGGTCTTTCGGTTGGCTTTTCGACTGACAGGACGCGCGGATCAGGCCGAAGATCTGACGCAGGATATATGCGCCGCCTTGCCGTCAAAGATCGTAGGTTTTCGTGCCGAAGCCCGGTTTACGACATGGTTGTACCGTGTTGTTGTCAATGCAGCCGAGGATGCACGCCGTCGCGCGACCCGTCACACGCGGGCGGCCCACGGCTGGGGGGATGTGGAACAGATGCGCCGGGCCGAGGTGCAGGAAACGGCCGAGGCTGTCGATTGGTTGCAACGGGCCATGCGGTCCCTGCCGCAGGACTTGCAAGACACTCTGGCCCTGACCCTCGAGGATGAGATGACCCATGCAGAAGCTGCAGAGGTGCTGGGTGTTTCCGAAGGGACAGTGTCCTGGAGGATGTCAGATATCCGCAAACGGTTGCGCGCCTTGCGGCAAGAGGAACTGGCACAATGACCGATGAACTGGACAAGCTGAAGATGCTGATGGACGCCGCCACGCCGACCCCGGATGCGTCGCGACGGATTGAAAATCTGAGCCAGGCGCAAAAAAAATTCGATAATATCCAAGGATCGACCTCTGCGCGACGTCCCACTGTCAAGCGCGGCCTCATAGCCCGCCTGACAGAAGGAGCGAAAGCCATGTTGAATGCCCTCTCTTATCGCGGTGCCCTGACCGCTACCACCGCAGTTGCTGCTGTGGCTCTGATTGTGATCTTGCCGCAGACGCGCGACGAAGTTGTTGCGCCACTGCCCTGGTCCGAGGACCGCGCCGACGCACGGCAGGAGTCTGACCTATTGGTGGCGGATATGCCCGAGGCCAATCTCGAAGAACCAGTTGTTGAGGCGCCTGTTGTGATTGAAGAAACAATCGCACCTTCCGCCAAGAGGCAGGGGGCCGTTGCGCAGCTAGGGGCTGCGGACCTTTTACAGAGCGCGCCGGCATCGGCGGTCGGGAAATTTGACATTCAACATGAGACTGTTCCCGCGCCGGAACAGAATACCGAAACTTTCGCGAACGCGGACAGCAACTCGCTGAAGATCACGACGGACGAACCGGTTTCGACTTTTTCGATTGATGTAGATACCGCCTCTTACGCCATTGTTCGGTCGTCTTTGATGAATGGCTATCTGCCGCCCAAGGATGCGGCGCGGGTTGAAGAGATGGTGAACTATTTCCCCTATTCCTACCCAGCGCCTGATGGGGTGGAACCGTTCCGTTCTACGATCACCGTGACACCGACGCCTTGGAATGAGGGGACGCAGCTTGTTCATGTCGGCATCCAAGGGGTCATGCCCCAGATCGAAGACCGTCCTCCATTGAACCTGGTTTTCCTGATCGACACATCGGGCTCAATGCAGGATGCTAACAAATTGCCGCTGCTGAAACAGTCTTTCAGGTTGATGCTGTCTGAACTCAGTCCGGAAGATCAGGTTTCGATCGTCACCTATGCGGGAAGTGCCGGGCAGGTTTTGCCACCGACCGCGGCAGCCGAAAAGATGTCCATTCTCTCAGCCCTCGACAGGCTCGAAGCCGGTGGCTCGACAGCGGGGCAGGCCGGGTTGCAGCAAGCCTATCAAGTGGCAGAAGGTATGGCTGCGGACGGTGAGGTGACCCGCGTAATTCTGGCCACCGATGGCGATTTCAATGTGGGTCTGTCAGACCCTGATGCCCTGAAGGATTTTATCGCCCGCAAGCGCGACAGTGGTACATTCCTAAGCGTTCTGGGTTTTGGCCGAGGCAATCTGGACGATGCCACCATGCAGGCTCTGGCCCAGAACGGAAACGGGCAGGCGGCATATATCGATACGCTGGTTGAGGCGCAAAAAGTATTGGTCGATCAACTTACCGGGGCGCTTTTTCCCATCGCCAACGACGTCAAAATCCAGGTCGAGTTCAACCCGTCACAGATCGCTGAATACCGTCTGATCGGTTATGAAACCCGATCCCTGCAGCGCGAGGACTTTTCAAATGACAAAGTGGATGCTGGTGATATTGGAGCAGGTCACACCGTAACGGCGATCTACGAGGTCACGCCAGTTGGTTCCGATGCGATCAGAAACGGCCCGTTGCGGTATGCTGAACAATCCATATCGGATGATTCAGTGGAAATTGGTTTCTTCAAAATGCGTTACAAGCTTCCTGGTGAAGATCAAAGCAATCTGATGGAGCAGCCTATTTTACCCGGACAAGGGACAGTCACGGATGACATCCGCTTTTCCTATGCGATTGCAGGATTTGGTCAGTTGCTTCGGGGCGGAGGATATCTTGGCGGCTGGTCCTATGCGGATGCCATTGATCTGGCCACGCTGTCCCGAGGTGAGGATTCTTTCGGATATCGGGCTGAAGCTGTCACCTTGATGCGTCTGGCCCAGACGCTGGCTGAGTAAGGCCCGGGCTTGGGAGTAACTAGAATGACCTAGGGTTGTTGGCTGTATGGGTACTAATTCTACGAATGCTCCATTCGACAGCATCCCGCATGGTTTTACCCAGAGCAACGTCAAAGGCAGTAACCAGATCTTCGGTCTGGTTACTTTTGGCAATTACGTTCTCTTGGAACGAATTCGATGCGATGATTTTGTCGTCGAACTCGTCCACGATCTTGATATTCATGCGGACTTCGACGCGTACGGTCGAGCTTTCACCATCCTGGTTAACGACAATGCCCTGAAACTCGCGTAGATCGGGAACAATCACATAATCCGGACGAAGCCCCACGGTCGAACGACCCACGGCGGATACCCGTCCGCTGTTTTCATAGCTTTCGACCAAAAGCGCCTGGACGATCAGCGGCGCGCGATCCACCCATCTGGCACGCGGCAGATATTGAACCTGCAAAGGTGTCGGCTGAACTGCAATTTGATCGGTATTTACCGCGGCAGTCGCGGTTGGCTCTTGGACCACGATCTGTTTCTGGATGCGCGGCAGCGAAGAAGAAAACGTGCTTTTGGGTGTCAGCAGATAGAGATCATTGGGTTCTGAGGCCTGCCGCAGCGTTTCCAGTCCGGTACACGCCCCCAGAGACGCCAAAACTGCGGTCATTATCAAATGCCTGATCATTGACGATACTCCGATGCTTGGGTCCCAAGAAGGAAACGGGCGGGGTCGCGTTCAACTTTATCCACCAGACGATCAAGGCTGATCACCAGTCGTTGGGATTCTTCTATGAAACGCGTGAATTGTGGCAGGCCAACCCGCATGAAATCGGACAGTTGACGGCGATTGTCCTGAACGATGCCGTCGATGGTTCCCAAAAGTTCCGAGGCCGATTTGGACGCGCTGAGGATATCGGCTGAAATATCATCAAGCCTGTCTGTCACTTTCGTCACCGTGGACGCCACTTGGTTGGCGGCATTGCGGACATCATCCATGACGACGCCGATATCTTTGTTGATCACCTCATTGGCCGAGTCAAATGCGCGTTCAGCTGAGGTCAAAGTGCCCTTTGCTGTTTCCATCGTACCAGTGACGGAGCCGAGCGTTTTGTTTGCGTTCACGAAAGTCTCGGAAACCGTGGCCAGCGCGACGCGCCCATCTTCGGTCAGGACCGTAAGGTGGTCTGCCAGGGTCGAGGCCCGTTCGATGAAGGGCTGCAGATCCTGCTGCATGATGCGATCTGCTGCGTCAAAAGTATCTTTTGCGCTGTCTAGGGCCGATACAGCCGTGTCGGATGCGGTTTTCAGGCTATTTAATGTATTTGTTCCGGCTTCCAGCGTTGTTTCTGCGGTGTCTGCCAATTTTTCGAGGCGTTTTGAGAAGGCTGAAATTTCTTTAGCTGCGCCACCCAAATCTGAGGACAAGTTTTCGAAATCTGCAAGGGTTTTGTCCAGCCTTCCGGTGGCCGAAGATACGTTCTCCAGAATCTGAGATACCTGCTGGCGGTTCTTGTCATCCACCACCTTGTCGATATCCTCGATCAGCGTAATTGCCTTTTCCAACAGTTTAGGGGCACCTTCGAACAAGGACTGGATGGTGCTGCGTTTGCTTTTGATAAGGCTGTCCTGCTCTAGTCGTTTGGCCGATGCCGAACCTCCGGTCAGTTCCACATAGCTGACCCCAGTGACCCCAAGCGATTGTAACTGGGCGACGGTATCCTCGGTCACCGGGATACTTGCGTCTACTTCAATGCGGACGCGCACTTTGGATGGGTGCTCGTCATCCAAGTTAAGGGAGATTACCTGCCCGACTGGCAGTCCGTTGTAACTGACGCCACCTGCCGCAGACAGGCCCGAAACATTGTCGAACAGTACATTGTAATAGGCGTATTGCCGGGAAACCTCGAATTTGGCCAGCCATAGAAAAAAGCCAAACGCACCCAGTATTCCAGCCAGGGTGAATGCACCGATCAGGATATAATTTGCTCGGGTTTCCATGGGTGTTACCTGTCCTGACCCTTTTTTTGTGCTGCGCGCGCCCGGGGGCCGGTGAAATATTCTTGGACCCAAGGATGATCGACTTTGGTCATCTCTTCAATCGGACCATCAACCAGAACACGTTTTTCTGCAAGAACTGCGATCCTGTTGCAAATCGCATAAAGGCTATCCAGATCGTGCGTGACCATAAACACAGTCAGACCCAGCGCTTGCTGAAGCTCGCCAATCAGGTCGTCATAAGCAGCGGCGCCGATGGGATCCAAACCGGCCGTTGGCTCATCAAGAAATACGATCTCAGGGTCCAGCGCCAGCGCGCGCGCCAAAGCGGCACGTTTGCGCATCCCGCCCGACAGTTCGGACGGGAATTTGCCACAGCTCAGCTGCGGCAGTCCGACCAAGCTGATTTTCAGACCGCCAAGCGCCGACATAAGGCTTTCACTAATTCCTGTATGCTCGCGCAGTGGGGCTACGACATTCTGCAACACGGTGAGCGACGAGAAAAGCGCGCCGTCCTGAAAGGCGACGCCCCAGCGGCGTTCGATGCGCCGCCTCTCTTGTTCGGGGCCGTTCAGGACGTCGACGCCCAGAACTTCGATGCTTCCCGCGGCCGGTTTGTTCAGGCCGACGATGGTGCGGAGCAAGACGGATTTGCCCGTGCCCGAGCCGCCGACAATGCCCAGTACTTCGCCCCGCCAGACATCCAGATTCAGATCCTGGTGCACGATCTGCGGTCCGAACCGGTTGGTCAGATTGCGGACCCGTATCACCGCCTCGCGCTGGGTGTCGCCAATCGGCATCTGTTCGCGGGCTACACCGTCCATTTCAGACCCCCAGTACCGAGAAAAAGATCGAGAACATGGCATCCAGCGCGATCACCAAGAAGATCGCCTGGACCACGGACGCGGTGGTTCTTTGCCCAACACTTTGTGCCGATCCTTTGACCTGTAAGGCCTGCCAACAGGCGATGATACCGATGACCAGCGCAAAGAACGGTGCCTTGATCATACCGATGGCAAATTGCCAGATGCCGGTGTTTTCCTTGAGGCGGGTCACGAACATTCCGGGGCTGACTCCAAGGTCGATCCAGCTCATAAGACCGCCGCCAATCAAGGCGGCGATATCGGCGATGAACCCTAGGATTGGCAGCATGATCAGCAACGCCACAACGCGTGGAATGACCAGAACCTCGATCGGATCCAGGCCCAGCGTCCGCATGGCATCTATTTCTTCTTGCACCTTCATCGAGCCGATGGAAGCTGTAAAGGCAGATCCCGAGCGACCCGCAACAATGATTGCCGTCAACAAAATGCCCAGCTCACGCAGCACAGAGATCGAGATCAATTCGACCACGAATATCTCGGCCCCGAACTGCTTGAGCTGCGTGGCCCCCTGAAATGCTAGTACAACGCCGATCAGAAAACCCATAAGGGCAACGATCGGAATCGCTTTCAATCCGGTTTCTTCCATCTGCGATACCAGCGCAGCCCGCCGCAGCCGCCGCGGCATCAAGATTGTGCGGACCAGCCGGTGTAGCGTCAGGCCCAGAAACTCAAGCAACGACAAGCTGTCTTTCCAGCCACCGACTGTACGCTCGCCGACACGTGCCACCCAATCCAGAAAATCTGGCTTTCCGGGATCAGGGGCGGATTCGTCCGGCATGTTGCGGGAAACCGTTTCGATCAGCGCGGAATGCGCGGCGGTTGCACCGTGCAGCTCTACTTGCCCGCCGCTGGACTTCACCTTGCGGACAAGGCCGGCAATCAGCCAAGCCCCGCCAGTGTCGAGTGCCTTAACGCCTGTCAAATCAACTGTGACCGTTCCGCCGTTGGGATGGAAATTCGCGAATTCACGCTCAACCATATCCAGAGACTGGGTGTGAAGATCACCCGATATCTGCAGGTGAACCTGATCCGTATCCAGGTCAGTTGTGAATGTAGGCGGGGTCATGGGGGTATCTGATGTGAATCTGCATGGTGCTGCAACGGGTTTTTGTCACGCTTCAAGTATTTAGCCATCAGGCGATGCAAGATGGCATTCATCGCAAGAATGATGGTTTGAGCTTGCAAAAGGCTTGTTTCGGCAACCAGTAGTGTTATTCTTTGCGCAGGTTTTTTGTTTGGTTATTATGGTTGTGTTCAATGTCTGATCATCACGCGAAGGTAGAAGTCGAAATCGGGTCCGAACGGGGCTTTGGTTACGTCTTCACCGCTGTCTTCTTAATTATCGCTCTTTGGCCCTTGTGGGGCGGAGGGTCGGTGCGCCTGATCCCAATGGTTATCGCCGGGGTTATTCTGGCTTTGACAGTTTTTGCACCCGCCACTCTGAAGGTGCCGAACCGGCTTTGGTTCAAACTCGGCATGCTTTTGGGTGCGATTGTGGCCCCAATCGTCATGTTTTTGGTGTTTGTCACTACGTTTGTCCCGTTTGGGCTGGTTACGCGCCTGTTGGGAAAAGACCTGCTGTCACAGAAACTGGACAGTTCATCAGATAGCTACTGGATTGTTCGTGAAGAGCAGCCCGGCAGCATGAAACAGCAATTTTAACAAGGGAGTACCAGGCGTGACATTCGTATCCGAGCTCTGGTCATTTATGAAAGTCAGAAAGAAATTCTGGCTGTTGCCCATTCTGATCGTTTTGGGTGTGTTTGGTGGATTGATCGTGTTGAGCCAAGGCTCGGCGATTGCACCTTTCGTCTACACGTTGTTCTGATCACATGGCATACATTTTAGGTATTTCGGCGCTGTATCACGACAGCGCAGCGGCGTTGCTTTGCGACGGCAAGATCGTTGCGGCCGCGCAGGAAGAGCGTTTTACACGGCGCAAACACGACCCCGGATTTCCGGTAGAAGCCATCAATTACGTGCTGGCCGAATCGGGGGTTGCGCTTGAAGACGTCGACAATGTGGTTTTCTACGACAAACCGTTTCTAAAATTCGAACGGTTGATCGAGACTTACATTGCGGTGGCGCCACGTGGGTTCAATTCCTTCCGCATGGCAATGCCGGTCTGGCTGCGAGAGAAGCTGTTTCTCAAGGATCTGCTTGCAAAGCAGCTTCGCAAAATCGACCCGGAATTCAATCTCGAAAAACTGCTGTTCGCCGAGCACCACATCAGTCACGCGGCCAGTGCGTTCTATCCTTCGCCCTTCGAAGACGCGGTCGTGCTGACTGTCGATGGAGTCGGAGAATGGGCAACCACCACCGTGGGTGTTGGTCGCGGTAACGAGCTGACCATGGTGAAAGAGCTGCATTTCCCGCATTCGCTGGGTCTGCTGTATTCTGCATTCACCTATTACACCGGGTTCAAGGTGAATTCTGGTGAATACAAGGTCATGGGCTTGGCGCCCTATGGCGACCCCAAATACAAGGATCTGATCCTTGAGCATCTTGTCGACCTGAAAGAGGACGGTTCGTTCCGCCTGAACCAGAAGTATTTCAATTATACAGCTGGTCTGACCATGACGAGCAAAGCGATGGAAGAGCTGTTCGACCAACCGGTTCGAAAAGCCGAAACCGACCAGCTGACGCAGTTCCACATGGATATTGCCGCGTCGGTTCAGGCCGTGACCGAAGAGATCATGCTGCGGATCACTCGGGACCTGGCGAAAGAGCATGGTATACGCAACCTCTGCATGGCCGGAGGCGTTGCTCTGAACTGTGTCGCGAATGGCAAAATCCTTCGCGATGGCGCCTTCGACAATGTTTGGGTGCAGCCCGCAGCGGGTGATGCGGGCGGGGCGCTGGGTGCTGCCTATGCGGCCTGGCATCAAGAGCTAGCGCAGCCGCGGCAGGTGACCTCGGGTGATCAGATGCTGGGGGCCTATCTTGGTCCGCGTTATGAAGATGACGACATAGCGCAAGAACTGGCGGCGGCCGGTGCGAAGTTTTCCACCTATGAAAATGGTGAGTTGATTGACCAGACGGCGCAGGCGCTGGCTGACGGTAAGGCTGTTGGTTGGTTTCAGGGGCGGATGGAATTCGGTCCGCGTGCGTTGGGTGCCCGCTCCATTCTGGGCGATCCACGGTCAGCTTCGATGCAGAAAACGCTGAACCTGAAGGTCAAGTATCGCGAAAGTTTCCGCCCATTTGCCCCATCTGTTCTGCGCGAAGACGTAGCCGATTGGTTCGAGCTGGATGGCGATAGCCCTTACATGTTGATCGTGGCGGATGTGCAGGAAAAAATCCGGCGCAAGATGACCGAGGAAGAAGACGCTCTGTTCGGGATTGAAAAGCTGAACGTCAAACGATCTGACATCCCTGCTGTGACCCATGTTGATTATTCTGCCCGTATCCAGACAGTTCACCAAGAGACCAACCCAGCCTATCACGCGCTGATTTCAAAGTTTAAAGAACTGACCGGATGCTCTTTGGTGGTGAACACTTCATTCAATGTGCGCGGCGAACCGATTGTGTGCACGCCCACCGATGCGTTCCGCTGTTTCATGGGAACGGATATCGAGGTCCTGTCCATCGGGAACTGCCTGTTGCGTAAGGAAGATCAGGATCCCGCGCTTAGGGAGAATTACGAGACAAAATACGAGCTGGACTAATCTGTTGCGCAAGCGGCGGAACCGCGACACAGTCTGCCCCTGAGACCTATTTGGTGGAATCGGGGGCAGGGAATGCGGCAGCGCGGAAATGTCTTGTTTGTCGTGATTGACCAGCTTCGGGCAGATTGTCTGACCGGCGCGCTGGCCGAGCATGTCAATTTGCCTAATTTGCGCGCTTTTATGGACGAGGCCGTCACGTTTCAGCGCCATTTCTCGGTTACTAACCCTTGTGGCCCGTCGCGTGCGTCCATCCTGACCGGGCAATATGCGATGAATCATAGATCGGTTCGCAATGGAACGCCTTTGCGGCACGACACGCCAAACATCGCAACCGAGATTCGTAAGGCGGGATATCTGCCCTTGCTCTACGGGTATACCGACACCTCGGCTGACCCACGGGTTTACGATGCCAATGACCCGATCCTGAAATCTTACGAACGTCCCATGGAGGGGTTTGAAGAGGTCGTGGAAATGCGGCTTGAAGAATCTTATCCCTGGCGCGCTGACTTGCTGAAAAAAGGTTACAGGTTCGACTCATACTGGGATCTGCACAAACCTGTTTCAACCTCAGGTGAGCCATCCAAATTGAACGACCCGGCGGTGTACCGCGCCGAAGACAGCGACACCGCCTTTTTGACCAACGCTTTTCTGGACAGTATCGCGGCCTTCGGCGACCAAAGCTGGTTTGCGCATCTGACCTATATCCGGCCTCATCCTCCTTTGGTCGCACCCGCTCCCTATAACGATATGTACGATCCCGTCGCGTTGCCGCGGCCGGTTGGTCATGTCAGCCCAGAAGATGAACTGGCAATACACCCGTTTTTTGGACCAACGATGGCTCGGTATTCGGCTTCGGATTTCGTTTTGGGTTTTGATGAGGTGCAACCCTCCACGGCCAATATTCAGGCGCTGCGCTCTGTTTATCTGGGCCTTGCAACAGAGGTCGATTATCATATCGGCCGCGTTGTCCAGTTTCTCAAGGACAGCAATCAATATGATGAGACATTGATCGTAATCACAGCTGACCACGGTGAAATGCTGGGTGATCGACATAGCTGGGGTAAGATGACCGTCTATGACGCAGCTTATCACACGCCTTTACTGGTCCGGATGCCAGGCAATCAGGCGCAGGCCGGAGCCGTGGTGACGGCACCGACCGAGTCGATTGACATCACGCCAACCATTTTGGATTGGGTGGGCCAGAGTATCCCGAATTCTATGGATGGGCGGTCTTTAATGCCGTTTCTGCAGGGGCAGGGACCCAAGGATTGGCGAAGCTTTTCTTTCAGCGAGCTTGACTTTGCCGAGCCGGAAAATCCAACCCTTTGGCAACAGGAATTGGGAACGGGCAGTAGCGATTCATGCCTGTCCATCTTGCGTGACGAACGTTTTACGCTGGTCGAGTTTGCGGCAAACCTGCCACCGCTTTTGTTTGACCACCTGCGTCGCGGCGAAATGGAAAACGTGGCGAGCAACCCGGAATACGCAACAGACCTGGCCAGGTTGGGGCGCGAGATGCTGCGGCACCGTATGCGAAATATGGACCATACGCTTTCCCTGCATTCCATCACCAAAGAGGGGCCAAAATCCAAGCTCAGGCATTAGTCGGGAATGTTGCCCTGTCTCTGCTACACCTGCGATCAATCTGATGTTACGCATAGCTTCAGAGAGGGGGCAGATTGAACATCACAGATAACCAGATAAAGGCAATGACGACAGCTGGGCTGAATCTGATCGGTCAGGCGTTGTCGATCTACGACAGTCAGTTGCGGCTGGTGCTTTGCAACCGGCCTTTTCAGGTGATGTTCGACCTTCCGGATGATCTGGTCCGGCCGGGTGCGTTGTTCCGTGACACAATACATTTTCTGGCGAGTATCGGCGAGTATGGCCATGATGAGGATGTCGAGGACATCGTCGCACATAGGGTCAGTCAAGCCCTCACATTTGAACCGCACTATATTGAGCGCGTCAGGGCGAATGGGCAGGTGATCTCGGTCGAGGGTGCACCGCTGCCCAACGGCGGATGGGTAACGGTCTATACCGACATCACAGATACCAAACAGGCCGAAGCGCTATTGCGGGCGCGTTCCGAAGAATTGTCGGACGAATTGTTGACCCGGGCCGAGGAATTGGCAGCGACCAACAGAAAGCTAGCGTCGACCATTTCGGCTTTGGAAGAGGCAAAACGTCAGTTAACCGAAATCGAAGCCCGTACCCGGATGACAACCGAAATGATGCCAGCGCATATTGCGCATCTGGATGCCGATGGGCGGTACGATTATTCCAATCGCAAGCTCAGTTCGGTTTTGCCCGGCCGTCCCTCTGAAATTCTTGGGATGCATATTTCTGACGCTTTGGGACCGGCCGCATTTGCGCGGATCGAACAGAACCTGAACCGTGCCTACGACGGGGAAGCCACGGTATTTGAATTCACAGAGGGTCAGGATTCACGTCGAATCCGTGTTTCGTTCACGCCCGACAGCGAAGGCGGTGTCTATGTGATGTCAGTTGACATCACTGAAGAAACGCAAGCCCGTGTGGCCCTGCAACAAACACGCCGCCGGGAAATGGCGGCGCAAATGACAAGCGGTCTTGCGCATGATTTCTCAAACTTGCTGACAATTATACTGGGGATGCAGGCCAAGCTTGATAAAATGGACCTGCCGGAAGGCGCACAAAAGCTGGTGGCCGCCACGCGCCAGACTGCTAAACGCGGCGGGCAGTTGCTGAACCGCATAGCAGGCATGACCGGCAACCGAACGCCGCAACCCAAAGCCACGGATATGCGTGCTCTGCTCGAGGATTTGCGTATTCTCGCCACGCCGTCACTGCCGCGTGGCATGGGGCTTTCGGTCGTGAATACATTGCCGGATGTGGCACTTATGTTGGATCAGGGGATGATGCAGGACGCCATCCTGAATCTGGTGCTGAATGCGCGAGATGCGTGCGGAGAAACAGGTCAGATCACGATCAGCGCGCATACGATTGGTGGAACCTGGATCGAGATTTCCGTCTCGGACACAGGGCCGGGCTTTTCGGAAGAAGCGCTTGGAAAAGCACTCAATCCTTTCTTCACCACAAAGGGTGATAAGGGATCGGGTTTGGGTTTGCCCATGGTTTACGATACGGTCAAATTGACCGGCGGAAATCTGAGCCTGCGCAATACACCAAGCGGCGCCATGGTGGTTCTTCGGTTACCATACCGCGCCGCGCCGCCTGCGCTGGAAGGGCTGGTTCTGTTGGTTGAAGACAGCAGCCAACTTCGTCGGAATTTCCGTGATATGCTTGTGGAGATGGGGTTCACCGTGATTGAGGCGACCTCAACCGATGAGGCGCTTTCATTGGTGAACCAGATCGAAGACATTGCATTGATATTGTCCGACATTCGGCTGGAAGGACCAGAGACGGGGCTTGACCTTTTGCAGAAAGTGAACCCTGACTTGCCGTGTATTCTAATGACATCGCTGCCTTATTCCGACCCGCTGCATCGTCAGGCACTGGCTTTGGCACCAGTTCTGCGCAAACCGTTCACACAAGCGCAGCTTACTGCCTTAATCCGAAATGAGGCCGCATGATGAACCAACCGCTGGTAACCATCTTAGATGATGAGCCTGAGATACGTCGTATCCTGACCGACACACTGGAAGAGGCGGGGTTCCGCACTCAAAGTTTTTCCCGTGCTCGTGAATTTGAAGCATCGTTGAAAAGAGTGGTGCCCGATGTGTGTCTGGTCGACCTGTCTTTGCCGGACACAGACGGCTTGGCACTTGTTCATCGCCTGGCTTTGGAACAAGGTGCCGCAGTCATCATTATTTCGGGGCGGGCACAGGTACAGGATCGTGTCACCGGATTGGAGCTTGGTGCGGATGACTACATCACCAAACCCTTTGATCCAGCCGAAGTGGTCGCTCGTATCCGGGCGCGGCTTCGATCATCGCGGGCACCAGCTCCTCAGTCAGAGATCGCAGAATTCAACGGCTGGACCGCGTATTTCGACCGCTACGTTCTTGAAGACGGTTCCGGATCAGAAACGCCGTTCAGCCACGCCGAGGCCGAGGTGTTACGTCTGTTTCTAGATAGTCCTAAACGGTTGATCAGCCGGTCGCAGATGCAAGAAGCGCTCGGGGGAGGCGCGGGCGACAGCTTTGACCGGGCCATGGACGTGCGAATATCCCGATTGCGAACAAAACTGGGCGAGGACCCTAAGAACCCGCGATTGATTAAAACCATCTATGGGGCAGGGTACATCTTTTTGGGCGACGTCGCCTGGCGATGATGATGACGAAGCTGGGTGCATCTGGCATTCGGTGTGAAACGGGCTCATAAGCTGTCGGAACGTAGGGGTGCTAAAGTAGATATTGCGGTCGCCACCCCGTTATTGTCGGTCGCGTGTTGATAATCTTTCGGCAGGCACTGGATTCTCGGTACAGTCAGGCATAACTAACACAACCGCGCGGTTCTTTGGCTAAGGCTAACTTGGGTTGAAACGTGATCAGATATCGAATTCGAAAAGGTTTTGGAGCGTAAAATGATCAAAGAGACCTTAGCGAACTGGCGATCCAGCCATCTCGGTCGACTTTTGAGTGAAAGTCTTCGGAAGCAGGGTTGGTTGTACGGTGTTGCCATGGTGGCGATGATTGTCGTCGCAGCAACAACTGCGGGAACCGCATGGATGATGGAGAACATCGTCAATGCGATGACCACGCCTGAGATGAAGTCGCAAGTCTACCTGATTGCCGCAGCGGTCGTCGGCTTGTTTTTGAGTAAGGCTGTCGCCTCTTATATCCAGTCAATCTTTCTGGCGCGTGCGGGCAACCGGATCATCGCGGTGCAACAGGAAAGGCTTTACAATAAGCTGCTGAAACGCGGTGTTGGTTTCTTTGCTGAAACAGAATCGTCCAACCTTCTTATGCGCGTAACTCATGGCGCTCAGGCCGCGCGGCGGCTTATCGACGTCATGGTGACCAGCTTCGTTCGTGATGCCCTGACATTGGTCGGCCTCATCTTCGTGATGATTTACCAGGAACCTGTATTGTCAATTCTGTTCTTCTTTGTGGGTCCCGTTGCGCTTTTGAGTGTGCGTTACATCCTCAAAGGTGTGCGGTCGATCATGCAGTCAGAAATGAAGGCGCTGTCTGAAATCATCAAGGTTCTGCAGGAAACATCTGCGGGCATTCGGGTCATCAAGGTCTTTGCTTTGGAAGACAACATGACTGACCGTATGAATGGGGCGATCAGGTCGGTTGAAAAACGGGCGAACTCAATTTCCAGATTGCAGTCGATTGCCAGCCCGTTGATGGAGCTTCTGGCCGGTGTCGCGATTGCGGGTGTTCTGATCATCAGTACTCTTGATATTACCGGCAGCGAGCCGACTTCGGCAGGCCAACTGATGTCATTTATCACAGCGCTTCTGATGGCTTATGAACCCGCCAAACGCCTGTCAAAAATGCGGGTCGTGATTGAAACGGCCCTGGTACCAGTGGGGATGATGTTCGAGCTGCTCGATCAGGAAGACCCGATGGTCGAAAGCGTGAACCCTGAAAAGCTGAAATCCGGCCCGGGTGAAATCCGTCTAAACAACGTGACGTTCGGCTATCAGGGTGAGCAAAAAGTAATCCGAGATATGAACCTGACCTTCGAGGCAGGCAAGACGACAGCTCTGGTGGGTCAGTCCGGTGGTGGCAAGTCCACGATTTTTGGGTTGATCATGCGGTTTTATGATCCCGATCAGGGCAAGGTCGAAATCGATGGCCAAAACCTTGTCGATGTAAGTTTTGCCTCTTTGCGCCGGAAGATCTCCTATGTGGGCCAAGACACGTTCCTGTTCTCGACAACCGTGATGGAGAACCTTCGTTTTGCGCGACCTGGTGCCACCGATGAAGAGGTGATTGAGGCCGCAAAGGCTGCCCATGCTGATGTGTTCATCTCACAACTGCCAAATGGGTACGATACGCAGGTAGGCGAAAACGGCGCGTTTCTTTCTGGAGGTCAAAAACAGCGTTTGGCGATCGCGCGGGCAATTCTACGCAATGCCGAGATTTTGCTTTTGGATGAAGCCACCAGTGCTTTGGATGCGGAATCTGAGGCGCTTGTTAAGGCTGCGCTGGACAAGTTGACCGAGAATGTAACAACCATTGTAATCGCACACCGGCTTTCAACTGTGCTTCAGGCAGATACCATTATGGTTGTTCAAGACGGTGAAGTTATCGAACAAGGCAACCTTGATGCGCTAATCGAACATAACGGGACGTTCCGCCAACTGTTTGACCAGCAATTCAAGCTTCCGGGATCCTAAGCTCAGTCCGAATGGGCGGGGCCCCACATAGATTCTGAACGGCATCGAGAAGTAATGGGCGTTGGCCCGGTCAATTACTACTCACGAAGAGCCTGATCTTTGACTTTGACAATCGGCTGCAGCAGGTAGTCCAAAACGGTTTTCTTGCCCGCAAGAATATCCACCTCGGCAATCATGCCGGGAATAATTTCAACCGCTACTCCGTTCCCATCCAACATCGAGTGGTTGGTCCGGATTTCCACGACAAAAACTTCTTCATCGTCCCGCTCAGATCGCGTCACGGTATCAGCCCCGATACGGATAATTTGCCCGTCCAAGGCCCCGTATCGAGCAAAATCATAGGCAGTAATCTTGATCCGAACCAACTGTTCAGGGTGCAGAAATGCGATGTCTTCGGGGCGGACATAGGCTTCGACCAACAAAGACTCATCCAGCGGTACAATTTCGATCAGTTCCTCACCGCTCCGTGCCATACCGCCTATGGTCGTGCGGTGAATGCGATTTACGATGCCGCGTACCGGCGACCTGATTTGTGCCTGTTCCGCTCTGTTTCGTAAGGCTGGCAGTGATGGTTCCAGAGTAGCCAGTTCCGCAGTTGCCAATGCAAGTTCGGTCAAAGCCGCACTTCGAAACCTGCTTTGTGTCGCCCGAACCCGATCATCAATTTCCTCCAATCCTGTCTTCAGACGGTTGGTAGCGGCTTCAGCCCTGGTCCGGCGGCCTTGCCACTCAGCCTCGCTGCGTCGCAATGACAATAGTGTCGTGGCGGGTTCCATCTGCTGTTCTACTAGGGGGGTAATGATTGCCCGTTCCTCGGCCAGAACTTTCAAAGTCTCGGACGCGGTCACCGTATCGACAAGCCCTTCTTCGTATTCTCTTAACCGTTGTTCCCGTTGGCTCATCAGAATTGAGATTTCTGCCTGCAACTCTGATCGCCGGCCTTGAAACAGAGCTGTCTCAGACTGAACAACAGTCGGCGCACCTTGGACCAGGATCGTATCAAATGTCAGCTCGGTCTCGTCTATCTCTGCTTGCAGGCGCTGAGATCGGGCTCTCAAGCCATATGCACGCTGTTCCTCTTGGCTGAGCTTGCTGTCGATTTGGGTGGTATCGAACTCCATCAGCAACTTCCCCTTTTCAACAACCTCGCCTTCTCGGACATTCAATGACTGCAGAATGCCGGACTCCGTAGCTTCAATCATCTGAACATCCGCCGACGGCACGATGCGGCCTTCTACACGGGTGACATCATCAAGTTCAGTGAAATGGGCCCAAAACGCTGCTGTCGCCAGGAAAGTCAGGATTACCAAGAGAAGCAATGAACTCCTGACCGGTGACCCGCCTCGCATTTCCCGCGCAAGCGAGGCTAGGTCATGATGCTGCGACATTCAGATGCCTCCGTTGCTTTCCGGAATGCTGTGACAGTATGCTTTTTGGTCCATCTACCCGTACTTTGCCGCCCTCTATGACGATAACCCTATCGACAAGTTCCAATAGGCTGGTTCGATGGGTTACGATCAGCATAGTTGTGTCGGGGGTCGCCTTTTTGAGCCGCTGTATGACCTCAGCTTCGGTTTTGACGTCCATGGCACTTGTTGGCTCGTCCAGAAGAAGAACCGGAGGTTTACCAATCAAGGCTCTGGCCAAGGCGATGGCCTGCCGTTGTCCCCCTGACAATCCCTCACCGCGCTCTGCCAGATTTTGGTCATAGCCTCCGGGATGGCGAGAGACAAAATCCTCGACCCCAGCGACTTGCCCCGCCCAAATCAGGTCCTCATCCCTTGGCCTGATTGCGCCGCTTTTGATATTGTCGCGGATTGACCCGGAAAACAGCCAAATATCTTGCAGAACAGAGCCGATATTGCGCCGCAAATCACCTGGATCAATTTGTCTGATATCGACCCCATCCAATTGAACAGACCCGGCGTCTGGATCGTACAAGCCAAGCATTAGCCGCGCGACCGTGCTTTTCCCCGAGCCGATCGGACCAAGGATTGCAACCTTCTCTCCGGGCGAGATGGTGAATGAAACACCGGACAAGACGTTGTCGTGTTTTTCGGGATAAGCAAACTGGATATTTTCGAAGGTTAATCTCCCTTCAAAGCGATCGCGACTGATCCAGCTCCGCCCTTCGGGGCGTTCACTGTCGGCCTGCATTAAGGC
This sequence comes from Ruegeria sp. YTSA219, assembly GCF_059609985.1. Lineage (NCBI taxonomy): Bacteria > Pseudomonadati > Pseudomonadota > Alphaproteobacteria > Rhodobacterales > Roseobacteraceae > Ruegeria > Ruegeria sp. YTSA219. Next base: position 236,498 of record NZ_JBXWMT010000004.1, on the reverse strand, counting down.
ATTAAGGTTTTGATAGGCATTTCGGGCCTGATTAACCCGTGTCAGGGTCTGTGCCAGTTGCCCAAGTGGCGCAAGAGCCCGCCCGGTCAACATGACCGAAGCAACAAGCGCGCCCATGCTTGCCTGACCATCCATCACAAGAAAAACACCGTAGAAAACGATAAGGACCTGGGCGGCCTGTTGGGTAAATCCGGTCAGATTCAAGGCAAATTGAGTCACTGCCCTGCTGCGCGCGCCATGTGATGACTGAAGCTGTATGGCAGCCTCCCACCGCGACCTCATTGGCCGGGCCGCCGCTGTCGTTTTTATGGTCTCCAACCCGGATACAGTTTCGACCAGAACCGATTGCTTGGATTGACCATCGATGAAGCTTTTCTCGGCAAGGCGAGAAAGTATAGGTTGCACGATGATGCCTGCTAGCAAAACGACAGGGACAGCCAGAGCTGGAACAAGTGCAAGTGGGCCACCGACCAAGTAAATGACAAAGACAAACAATGCTATGAAGGGTAGATCTACGACTGCCACCAAGGTGGCGGATGTGAAAAACTCACGGAGTGTTTCAAATTCACGAATGGTGCTGGCCATGGCCCCTGTCGAACCTGTGCGCGCCTTCATGCGAATGTTGAGGACCTGGTCAAAGACTCTACGGCCCATCGAAATATCTGCTTTCTGGCCAGCCCGATCTATGAATCCTGCCCGCAGGAGTTTGAGCACGAAATCAAAAAGCAGCGCGATCCCAACACCTGCTGTCAAAGCAATCAGAGATTCTGTGGCTTCGTTTGGCAAAACACGGTCATAGACGACCATGATAAAGACCGAGGTAGATAGACCAAGCAGATTTGCCAACGCCGCCGCAAGCGCAACCTGAGTGTAAGACCAACGATTTTCCGCCATAGCAGACCAAAACCAGTGGCCCGAAGCAGAACTGGGCCCCGTGGCTAAATCCTCACGGTGATTGCGCCGCAGCAGGATCGCAAACCCTGTATAGACTTCTGATAGATCGGTTTGCTGAATTTGACCTATTTCCGTGCCAACCTCCGGATCATAGATCAGAACCCGACCATTTGAGGTTCGGCCATGAAACACAACGGATCTTCCCCCTTCAAGAATCAACAACGCAGGAACCAAAGTGTTGTCAAAAGCTGACAAAGCCCTTCTTCCGTATCCCGCCTGGACCCCAACACGCCGTGCCAGTTCCAATGAATCGCGGATTGTAAGCTCTCCGTTCGAGCCTGTTTGGGCCGCGAGGATCCCGGCAAACGTGATTGGACAGTCAAGATGGGCCGCAGCGTGCATCAGGCATTTTTCAAAGCACGATAACTCGGGCGTTGCGAAGGCAGGTGTCAATTGTTTCATTGAGAACCCTCAACGGAACTGATTGAAATGCCAAGGAGATCCAGGATGTCACCAGTCAAACTAAGGATTGCGTAATCTGTCAGGAAATAGTTCTGTTCGGCTAGGATAAGTCTCTCCTGCGCATTCACATAGTCGCGCTGTGCGTCTAGGATTTCGATCAGACTGCGTCGTCCGATTGTGAATTGCGCGCGCGCCGCTACAACACTGTCAACATTCGCCTGCGCAGCTATTCGCGCCTCTCTAAGCCGTTGTGCTCCAGCAATTTGGTCAGCGCGAATTGTGTCCAGCTCTCTTTGTATTTCTCGCGTTAGGGATTGATGAACGAATTCCGCTTCGCGAACTTTGGCTTCAGCCGCGGTGATGGCGGCACGGCGCTGTCCAGTAGAGTCCAGCTCATAATTGAAGGACAGGTCGACCCCGAAATTTGCGTCATTGCTATCATCGCGATCCGCAAATGCCGAAACATTCACGCCGGGTTGACGGCGTGCCAAAGCGGCAGCACGTTCTGCCTTGGCGGCAAGCAGGGCCGCTTCCGAACGTCGAATCTGCAGGCTTCCCGTTACGATACTATGATCCGATTGTGAGATCGTCGGCGCTTTGACTGGGGGTTGCAGATCACCTGATGGGCTGCCAAAAACTTCACGAAAACGGGCATCGGCGAGGTCCACTCTGGCTTTTGCATCCGCCAGTCGCGTCCGTGCATCGGCCATCCGCGACCGCGCTGTCAATACATCGGCGTTCGAACCAGCGCCTAATGCAGCCCTCTCGGAAATTTGTTGAACGAGCTGTTGGTGGACTTCCACATTTTTCACCGAAATATCCAGGATTTTCCGTAAATCCAAGACCACTATATAGACCTCAATCGCAGCCAGAGCGGTTGCCGAAGCTGTTGATAACTGGCCGCCGCGACTTTCAAAAACCCGTGCTTTTGCAGCAGTCAAATCACCGGATGCGGCCCCCCCGTCATAAACGAGCTGTGAGATCCGCAGATAAGGGGTCACGTCGGCTGTGTCCGAGTCTACCCGCTCGGATCTGGCGTTGATTCCAAGTGAAACCTGCGGAAGAAAGGCCCCTTTTGCCGCGTCGTGATTGGCTACCGCCACATCCAGCGCGGACATAGATCGCGCGAGGTTGGGGCTGGTCTCGACAGCGTGCCGTACGCGCTTGCCAAAGGAACTGGTGGTCAGTTTCTGAGATGGTTCATGTGTGCGGAAACCCACGGCCCCGGTTGAAAAAGAAGCCTCGACACCGGCAATGTCAGGTGGTTGGGTACAGGCCGATACTATGTTGAAAGAGAGAGCAGAAATCAGAAAACTCAAAAAGCGACCGCATGTGGGCATTTGTCATTCACACTTCATTAGGGCCAGATTACGTCATCGGTTTGGGCTTGGGCGAATGCATTCATGAAACCGGTAAGTTCTGAATTTTCGGTGTATTTTACAGATGCACCGGCCTGGGAAATCTGCTTTTGCGCCTGAAAAAGCCATCTGAGATTGGATAATGAAGCCTGATGGCCATAGATCAGGCGTAAGCCTTTTGTTTCGACCAGTTCAAATTTGCGTTTTGCCGATAGCTGTTCCAGGCGTGCAGAGTTGATTTGCAACCAGTTATGTGCAGAGCCTAATTCCAAATTGCCGCTCAGGGGCTCAAACAGCCCAAATGCGTCTATCATCTTGCAAATTTCGGTTGTTCTAATCTGAGAGGTTGCGCACGCTTTCAAGAAGTTTTGAACTTCTTTCAATTCAGTGCCGAGCGTATCCGGAGTTGAAAAAAAGGGATTGTCAGAGCACTCTTCGGTCAACAGGCCTGAACCTTCATCTACCACCAGCTGAAAGGTGCTGCCGTTATCCATTCGGCGGCACGAAAAGGGGTGGCTGCGCAGTTCGGACGGAATATAGCTGGCCAGCCAACGCCCTTCTGTTGAAACAAATGGCGAGGGTTCACCAGCAAGAAGTGAATATACAGCAATCGGTTCAATTTCTGGGCCGGTCCTGCGAAACACAATCGGAAAAGTGGCTGCAATCTGGAGCACCTCTTCTTCCACGATCACGCTCTCGGTGCGTTCAGCTGCAAAGTCATAAGATGTGAAACGCTTCCAATACTGATGACTGTGACGGTTGAAATTGATTGGAACTAGGCCATTCTGTGCCATGGCAACCTCTTGAATATCGAGAATACTGCCACCCGTGCAGGGTGGCAGTGTAGTCGAGCGTCAGGCACTGGCCCCGGTTGGATCGGTATGCAGAATATTGTCAGCAGTAAGCCCGCTGAGGTCATCCAACCCGGTGAAATGGGCCACCGTTTCGACTGTCGCCGCATCGGATGCGGAATAGTCGACCTTGACTAGCACACTGTCAGTTCCATCCGTAGCCAGGACATAGATCTCGTCACCTGCTTTGGCGCCGGTAAGGCTTTCGACCGCGGTCTCGATGGTTTGAGCAGTCAGATCGCTCAGCTCTGTCGTCAAACCAACCACTCCGGTGTCCGCGCCTAGTGCATCCCCTACTGAAAGCGTTTCCACACCTGTTCCGTCGCCGCGCAGGCTGTCGACATCCAATCCACTGAACATGATCGCATCAGCGGTGTCAGTCGCGGGTCCAGTCGTGAAGCCAGTGATCGTATCAACGCCATTTGCTGTTGGGTCCGGCTCGAACACGACAATGTCCCGACCAGCACCTGAGACATCCACTGTGTCATCGCCGTCCTGGCCACGAATGACGTTGTCGATGTTGGTTGCAATCAATGTGTCGTCGCCTGATGTCCCGATCTGCAGCACCGATGGACCACCATCCGGAGTCGTCAACGTCAGAACAATCGGTTCAGAGGCATCTAGAACTGTCATCGTGAATGTGACGATGGGTTGGGACAGGTCGGAATAGGTGGTCGCCGCGCCAGCAAAACTGACGGCTGATCCACTCACCGGGTTCGTCAGGAACAAATCGAATGCCCCATTCTCGACATCTGATCCGGTGTCAAACGTCACCACTGAGGGATCGAAACCCAGTTCGGCTGTGATCGCCAGACCGCTGGACAGATCCGTATCAGGGTCTGCGTAGATTTCAAATGTGACTGTTGATCCACTTTGTCCGGCTTCAGTGATCACATAGGCTGCAGGTTCATGGGCCGTGTTTTCATCCGTAACTGGCAAAGGATCAGGGCCACCTGCCACAGATACCTCTGCGCCAAAGTCCAGATCATCCCCCGCCTCGACTGATGCAAAGGTCGCAACACTTACCAACAGTGTCCAGGTTCCGTCGGCACCGACCGTAGCGGTTCCGACTGACATGGAATTCAACGTCACATCTACAGCCTCACCTGCGGCAAGGCCTATTGACGTGCCAGAGACAACGACTCCTGAATTTTGGGCGTCATTCAATGAAACGGCACCGTTTGTTCCGGTGTCATTGATTGTCAGGACAGGCCGGAAATCCGTGGCTAACGGGGTGGCGGCGGCGGTAGAGATGTTGCCGGCGGAATCCGTAACCGTCGCTGAAACCTGGAAGGTTGTGCTGTCTGCCAACGCTCCCAAGTCACCGGACGGAACGATTGCTGACCAGGTGCCACTTGAGGCGGTGCCTGTATAGGACTGCCCGTTCAGTGTGACTGTAACCGTTTCCCCATCGGCGGCATCCGTAGTCCCGGTGATCGTCAGGTCACTATCTTTTTCGGATACATCCAGCTCTGACCCGACCGAAAGAGGGTCGATGGTGACCGCTGGTGCTGTATAGTCTGTGTCAAAACTGGTTGATGTCGCTGTTGTGTTCCCAGCCGCATCCGAAGCAGATGCCTCGACATCGTAGGTTTCGCTATCCTGAAGTCCGGCCAAATCCGCGGCTGAGGCGGTATAGGTCCAGGACCCGCCCGTTACAGTCGCCGTGCCGGTGACGTCAACTGTGCCATCCTGCCGAACGATTTCTACGGTCACAACCGTGCCATCTGCCGCATCGGAAGTTCCAGACACCGTGAGGTCGGTTCCTTGTTCTGCTGCGTTCATGACAGCCCCATCCGACAACCCGGTGATGGAAACCGCCGGTGCTGTGAAATCCGTTGTGAAACTGCCGCTGGCCTGCAGGGCCGGATTGCCAGCCGCGTCAGAGACATCTGCGGTAACATTGACGGCTGCTGCATCGGACTGGGCAGCAAGATCTACCGCCGGGACGGTCGCCGACCAGGTTCCGCCAGAGGCGGTTGCGGTGTAGTCCTGCCCATTCATGGAAACGGTTACGGTTTGACCATCCTCAGCATTCGTCGTCCCAGAGATTGTCAGATCAGTGCCCTGTTCGGCTGCATTCATGACAGCACCGTCAGAGAAGGTGTCGATGCTGACTGTTGGCGCACTGGCATCCTTAGACAGGGGCACACTTGCCTGCGGCGCTGACAGGCCGTCTGTGTCAAGCACATCCGCCGTGATCGTGAAATCGCCCCCATCTGCCAGCGATGCAAGATCGCTTGCAGGGACGGTGACGCTCCAACTGCCGCCGCTTACTGTGCCGCTGTAGCTTTGCCCATCCAGAGATACTGTCACCACCTGACCGTCCTGAACATTTCCTGTTGTGCCACTGATGGTCAGGTCGGAGGCGGTTTCGGCAGCGTTGATGACCGCACCAACGGACAATGGCGCGATATTCACCGAAGGCCCCGTCAGATCGACCGGTACCGAAGCCGTGGCCGGGACCGATGGGTTGCCTGCCACATCGTCAACGACAACACTTACCGAGGCCGGATTTCCGGTGGAGAGCGAGCCGAGATCGCCGCTGGGGATGGTGACACTCCAAGTACCGCCTGACACGGTGCCGGTATATGCTTGGCCATCGAACGTCACAGTGACCGTCTGCCCGTCTGCGGCGGATGTCGACCCGGTGACAATCAGGTCAGAGCCGATGTCCCCCAGGCCAATCGAACCGCCAGAGACCGGATCAAGCGTGATCGTTGGAGCGCTAAAGTCTGTGTCAAAGCTTGCGCTTGTCTGTATCGCCGGATTTCCTGCGCGGTCGTCGACATCGGCAGTCACTGAAACGGTCACCCCGTCAGGCAGGGCGGCCAGGTCTGTGGCCGGCACGGTAACATTCCAGTGGCCGCCGCCATTCACTGTCCCAGTATAAGTCTGCCCGTTTACAGATACCGTTACTGTTTGACCTCTCTCGGCGTCAGAAGTGCCCGAGATTGTAAGATCAGTCGCTTGCTCGGCGGCATTCAGAATGGCCCCGTCCGAAAAGCCCGTAATGCTGACCGTTGGTGGAAGAGTGTCCACATCAAATCTTACCGTTTCGACCGATACTTCCTCACCCGTTCCATCCAGGTTGCGGACGGTGACTGTTGTCACACCTTGAGGAAGGCTAGCCGCCTCAACCGCCGTAAGGGAAATACTCCAACTGCCATCTGGATTGGGCGTTGCCGTCTTGGTCAGTGACCCGATTGTCACCTCGACCGTTGTGGTTCCGGTCGGTGCCATCAGGTTTGCGCTGGCGCTGTTCAATGCGTTCGCTTGCAGACCAGCAAGGTTCAGGCTCTGGAAATTTGGAGCGGGCGCCGGAGCCTCGTCATCTCCACCGCCGCCGCCACCACCTCCCCCTGCTGCGGCTGCACCCGCCAGACCAAGGCCCCCCAAAACAGCACCGGCGCCGCTAACGCCGCCAGCGGCTGCTGCGGCTCCCCCGGCTTCGGCGGCCAGTGCGAATTGCGCGATTTCCGCCGCCGCATCTTCGGCAATCATGATGGAGCCGCCATCCAGGATATGAACATTCTCTGCCGAGACCAAAATCGTGCGCCCATCTTCCAATTTGAGGAGAACATCGCCATTTGCCAGCAGCTTTGCGCTGTTAACGCCGGGAATCGCATCAGCGAATTGGAAGGTGTCCAGTTCTTCGGTCGTGGCCTGTGCCAACGCAGGAAGGGCAAGCAAGGCCGAACTTAGACTGCCTGCGATACCGCGCCCGACCCAGCGACGCATTTTGTTGCCGATCCACTTGCGTATCTGTTGCCGCTGACCCGCATCGGGCCGGGTACTTGCAGGATTGCGTGTCATATCAGGTGTTTTGGTCATCTTGCCCTCACATGCTGTTTCCGCGCTGAAATCATGGGCAGCGACGTTTTGTTCATGTGTGTTGCCCATCGGATGTTCATGCGGTCGGACCAGAAAAAATTGTGTTAAACTGAAACCGAACTCCTCGTTTTCACCACAATCCCGCTTTGGTATTGGACCGGGCATCAGATCATCCTGTTCAAGAGCCAGGTTTTGGCGTGGGGTGATTTGGTATGATGCTTCAGTTCGGCGGAGTAGTTGCAACAGGGAGCGCAGCGCTCAATTCAGGTATCGGCGATACGGCTTTAGAAACGTTTAACGGGGAAACGTATCTGTACAGCCTGACCGGACAGGGAGGGGGCATTGTTGTATGGCACCTCGTCGAAGGCGCGGTTCCCCAGCAGCAAGACATAGAATATTTCAGTGGTACAATCTCGGGCACAGTTGGACGTTCCGGGGTAATGGTTTCTCTGTTGGGGGGCGATCAGATCGTTCTGGATGTCAGGTCCGCAACCGGCCTTGTCAGCTACGAAATCCTTCCAGACGGATCTATCGGAGAATTACAGGAAACCGGGACCCTGAACGGTGGGGGTGGCTATTCGGCCTTAGTGCAGGTTTCCTTTGGATCGGTCGACATTCTGGCCGTGGCGCAAGAGGGCAGCGGGTTGATTTCGACCTATACGGTCGGCTCAGACGGCTCACTGACCTTTGCGGGGGCCGTTGCAGGTCAGGCCGACTCGATCCAGACCGCTCAGTCCGGGTCGGATCATTTTGTCGTTGCAACCGACGCCACCAGCAATTCGATAACGACCTATTTGGTGGACAGCAGCGCGGGAACCTTGAGCCTCGCAGATTCCGGCGATGGGGTCTCGACCTTGGGCATTGGCGCCCCAACGGCCGTCGAAATTGTGCAGGCGCATGGCCATTCCTGGGTCATCGTTGCTGGCAGCGAAAGCAACACGATCAGCGTCATGGAGCTGTCTGGTGATGGCCGGTTGATACCCACCGATCATGTCCTGGATACACTGAATACCCGCTTTGAATCGGCTCAGGACCTGGCCGTGGTCGAAGTGAATGGTCAGGTGTTTGTCGTGGCCGGGGGAGGCGATGATGGGGTGACACTGTTTACCCTGACACCGGATGGTCAACTGGTCTATCTGGACAGTTTTGCCGATACGTTGAGCACCGGGCTGCAAAATGTCGAATCGCTCAGCGTGGCCCATGTCTGGGACGACATTCAGATCTTTGCCGCCTCACAAGAAGAGGCCGGGTTGACGCAGCTTACTTTTTCGGTCGCTGACCCGGGTATCGTAGCGGACGGTTATGGGACAGTCACTGGAACCGCGCAGAACGATATGCTCAGTGGCAGCATCCTTGATGCCTCTCTACTTGGCGGCGGCGGCGATGACATCCTGATAGCGGGGATTGGGGCCACTACGATGACCGGCGGTTCCGGGTCTGATATCTTTGTGATGCAGACCGGAAGCGCGATGACAACGATTACCGATTTTGAAGTCGGATCGGACAGGCTGGATCTGTTTGACTATCCATTCCTGCGCTCACCTGGACAGCTCACTTTTACGTCCACCGCGCAAGGTGCGCAGATCGGGTATCTGGATAATGTGGTTCAGGTGTTTTCGGCGTCAGGTGCTCCGCTGACCAGTTCAGATGTCTTTGGCGCCGGATTTGGCGGGCCAGACCATATTCCGGTGGATTTGAACGGTTTGGGCGGGCTCGACCCGGACAGTTCAGCAGGCATTCAAGGGAATATTACCATTGATTCACAAGCTGCAAATCCCGGTCTGTCAAACGCTGAAATACGTTTCACCCCGGACGGAGGCGGCACGGTTAGTGTCCAAGCCGACGATGAAGGGAGGTTCGATCTGGATCTGCCTTCGGGCACATTTATCGGTGAACTGGATATCATAAAGTCCTATTCGGCTGGGACCGGCGAGATCACGGCCTTGGACGCATTGCAGGTCTTGCGGCTTTCTGTGGGACTGGACCCGACATGGGGGCAGGCAGCACCGGAAAACCTAATTGCAGCCGATATCAATCAAGATGGCCTCATCAACGCTCTGGATGCGCTGGCTATCTTGCAGATCGCCGTCGGATTGCCCACAGCGCATGAGGCAGAGTGGGTGTTTCTGGACGCAGACGCTGATTTGTCGGGGATCACAAGTTCAAACGTGACCTACGAAACCGGTGTCGATGTCGTCGCGGTAGACGGAGTGATCACGACTGACATGACTTCGATCCTGTTGGGCAATCTCGAAGCGGTTTAAAGACGACGGAATCTATTCCCGGAAGGCCCTGTTAAAGTAATCGGCCATCGGTTTTATCAGATATGAAAACGGGGATCGCTCGTCCGTCTTGATCATCGCTTCGACTGGCATGCCGGGTACAAGACGTTGCCCGTTCAGGCGCTCGATCTGGTTGGCATCAGGTAACATTTCAGCGCGATAAAATGTGTGTCCGGTGTTCTCATCAGTGAACGTATCGGCAGAAATCGTGACAACATGCCCTTCGATTTCGGGGGTTTCGCGTTGGTTGAAGGCGGGAAATCGCAGGAGGGCGGGCTGCCCAATATATACTTGGTCCACATGAATCGCATCTACGCGAGCGGCGATCAGCAGAGGAATTTCCTGTGGTACGACATACATCATCGGTTCTGCCGGCTGTACAACCGAATGCAGTGCAAACACCTGGCTTCCATAGACAGTACCGGAAACCGGCGCCCTAATATCCAGCCGCGATAGACGAACAGCCAGCGAGAGCCTGCGTTCAGACAGTTCGGCGATTTTCGATTGCGCATCGCGTAAGGCGGTGATTGCTTCTTCGCGGCGTGTCGCCTGCAGTTCTACAATCTTGATCTCGGTTGCCGCGATTTGGCCTTTGAGCCGCGCGGCAGCCGCTTCGAGCCTGCCTATTTCACCTGTCAGGCTGGCTTCTTCGCGTTGCAAGGCGGATACCCGACTGGCTTGTGTCAGGCCGCGTTGAAGCAGGCTTTGCTGGTCCTGCAGCTCCTCCTGTATCAGATCGACCTGACGGCGCAGCGAGACCAGTTGCGCCAAGGTGCCCTCGATCTCGCTTTCTATCTGAATGCGTTGCTTGCTCAACTGCTGAGTCTGCTGATTTAGGGTATTCAGACGTGCCTCGAACAGGCGTTGCTGGCCGGCGATCAGCTCAGGGTCAATGTCTTCTTGTTTCTGTACGTCGTTCAGCGCGGATGTCAAAACAGTCAGATCAGTGCCATCGCGTTCGGCCTGAAGCCGCGCCTTTCGGACGAGTAATTCAAACAGCTGCGCCTCAACGATGGTCTTTTCCGAGGTCAGAAACGTGTCATCCAGACGTAACAGAATGTCGCCGCCGGTGACGGAATCACCGTCGCGCACAAAAATCTCGCCGACCACGCCACCGTCTGGATGCTCGACTACCTGGCGGTTGCTTTGAACTTCGATGACGCCCTGCGATACAATGGCGCCTGCCAGCCTGGTCTGCACCGCCCAAAAGCCCAACCCGCCGATTAAAATAGCCAGTGCGAGAAACCCGACCAGAGCAGGAAATGTAATGCGCCAAACAGGGCGCGTATCATTATGATTGGGCTTTTGCATTACTCACCCACCCGTGCCAGACCTTTTTTGATCGCATTTGCGTTCTGAACCATGGCGCTTAGCACCTCATCGCGGCTGCCGGATTTCACGACCTGGCCATTTTCAACAACAGCAAGATTGTCGCATTCCGAAATGGCCTGTGGTCGGTGCGTCATGATGATGGCTGATTTGCCCGCGGCCTTCAGTTCTCGGATAGCGGTGTTCAATGCCTCAGTGCCATCAGCATCCAGAGCCGAGTTCGGCTCGTCCAGGATCAGCAGGACAGGATCTCCATACAAAGCGCGCGCCAGAGCAATACGTTGCTTTTGGCCACCCGACAGTTGACTGTCATTGCCTTCCAGAAACGTGTCGTACCCCTTTTCCAATGTCAGGATCAGGTCATGAGCCTTGGCTTTCTTGGCTGCAGCGATGACCGCTTCCGAATCCGGGTTTTGGGACATCCGGGCGATGTTTTCGGTCACTGTTCCGTTGAACAAAGTGACTTCCTGCGGCAGATAGCCGATGTGTTGGCCCAAATCATCAGTCCCGTATTGATCCAGTGTAGCGCCTCCAAGCCTGATTTCGCCAACGGCCGGTTTCCACAATCCTAACAGGGCCTTGGCAAGCGTGGATTTTCCTGACCCGCTTTTGCCGATCACGCCCAAAGCTTTGCCCGGTTCTAGTTTCAGTGAAACGTTCCTGAGTGTCGGTAAATCGGCGCCGGGTGGTACAACGGTCAGTCCTTTGGCGATCAGGCGCGCATCTGGTACAGGCAATTTGGTCCGGTCCGGCTCGGGCGGGGTGGTGTCCAGGAATCGGTTCAGTGAAATCCACGCAGATCGCGCACGCTCCACCAATGCCCATTGGCCCACCGCCTGCTCGACCGGGGCCAATGCGCGCCCAAGCAGGATGGACCCTGCAATCATTGCCCCAGGGGACAGTTCGTTTCTTAAAACCAGCAAAGCTCCCAATGCCAGCATGGCAGATTGCAAGAACAGCCGCATCGACTTGGTTAATGAGGTAAAGCTTCCGGTCCAATCGCTGGCCGAGATGGTCTGTCTCAGCGCATCGGTCCTCTGGGTCAGCCAGCGTTGCGAGATGTCGTGCTGCATTCCTTGCGAGCGGACAACTTCTGCGGCTTGTCTGGCATGTTCCGAGAATGAGCCTGCCCGCGCCGAGGCCTGCTGTGCAGCGGCAACCTTTCTATGAGTGAGCGCCTGATTAAGCAGAGCGATGACAATCAGGATCGCGCCACCCGCAACCGCAAGCCATCCAAGCATCGGGTGGAATAGGAAGATTGCTGCCAGAAAAACCGGTGTCCAGGGGATATCCATTACGGCCAGCAAAACAGGTGAGGAACACAGGTTCTGGATTGCCTCAAGGTCGCGCAAGGCAGTGGCTGGGGCTGCACGGGCCTGCGGAACAAGAGATTTTCGCAGCGTTGCCTCGAACACCCGCTCGTCCAGTTGCGACTGGAACCTCGCTCCGAACCGCGCAACGATACGTCCTCGCGCAAAATCCAGCATGGCCATAAGGCTATATAATAGAGCGACAATCAGAAACAGCGCCGTGAGGGTTTCAACCGCCCGAGAGGCAAGGACCCGGTCATAAACCTGCAGCATGAATAAAGGCCCCGTCAGCATCAGCAGGTTGACAAAGATGCTGAACAGGAAGGCCAGTGCCAGAAATGACAGCCCCTTGTTGCGCACCTTGCGCAACTCATGTCTGGCAGGCAGGGACCTGGGAATTTCAGAGCTCACGTTGTTAGCCTTGGGTTACTGTTCGATACGGGCATTTGCGCCTTAATTTCTTGCACATTAGCCTTTGGTAAGCCTAATGCAAATGTGCGACTTCCCGGTTCAGGGAAATGGGCTGATATGTCAACATGATCACCACAGTCTCAAGCGGGTTTCTGCCAGACTGGGGCGATGGATCGCAAGGTGCTAAACGCTGCACACAAATGAGCAACTTACGATCTGTAGGAAAGCAAAAACTGACGAACCTGAATCCGGCGTCAGCCTGAATTCTTTTGATGCAGGTCAATGCGCAGCGCCAGCGAATGGCGTTCATGTAGAACCGTTCAGGTCGCCTCGGGGTCATTCATCCTTAGAAATCTCATATTGAGACTGTATGAAGAGACCGGAAGTTTCGAAACCCAATCTCAGCTCTTTTAGGAGTTTGATGACATGAAGCTCAAGTTTCCAACTGCATATACAATTCTGTTTGCGTTGATAGCACTGGTCGCCATTGCAACCTGGTTTGTTCCCGCTGGCCAATATGACCGCGTCGCTAACGAAGCCCTGGGACGCGATGTTCCGGTACCGGGCAGCTATCAGGTTGTCGAGCCCAATCCGCAGGGGTTCTATGATGTCGTACTGGCCCCTATCGGGGGGTTCTATGACCCTGTCAGTTATGAAGCGCGGGCGATTGATGTTGCACTTTTTGTGCTGGTGATTGGCGGTTTTTTGGGAGTTGTAACGCGAACCGGGGCGATTGACGCCGGGATTGCGCGCGCAATGGTGCGTCTGAAGGGGCGCGAGAAATGGATGATCCCCATCTTGATGGCCTTCTTTGCTGCGGGGGGCACAATCTATGGCATGGCCGAAGAGTCACTGGCTTTTTACGCGCTGATTATCCCAGTGATGATTGCCGCGCGCTATGACGCGGTAGTGGGTGTGGCCATCATCATGCTGGGGGCGGGGGTTGGCACGCTGGGATCGACGATTAACCCGTTTGCCACAGTCATCGCCTCGGATGCGGCGGGGGTGCCCTTCACCAATGGCATAATGCTGCGCTTTGCGCTGTTGCTGGCATGCTGGTTGGCCTGTGTGGTCTTTGTCATGCGATATGCAGCCAAGGTCAAAGCCGATCCGGATCTGTCCATCGTTGCCGACAAGCGCGAAAGCAATGAGGCGCATTTCCTCAAAGGTGGCCGCACGGGCGGTGAAGCTCCGACCTTTACGAGTATGCATGGGCTGATCCTTTTGATCTTTGCGGCCAGCTTTGGCGTGATGATCTGGGGTGTCGCGGCAGGAGGCTGGTGGATGGCCGAGATGTCCGGCCTGTTCATTGTGTCCTCGATAATCGTGGGATTGATCGCACGGATCGGGGAAGAGGAATTCACCTCGACCTTCGTTGACGGTGCCCGGGATTTGCTGGGGGTTGCGCTGGTGATCGGGATCGCGCGCGGGATCGTAGTGGTCATGGACGCAGGAAACATCACCGATACCATTTTGTATTGGGCAGAAGGTGCCGTGGATGGTTTGGGCAAAGTGGCCTTTATCAATGCGATGTTCGCCTTGCAGGGGCTGTTGTCCTTCCTCGTCCCGTCATCCTCGGGCCTGGCGGTTCTGACCATGCCGATCATGGCGCCGCTAGCAGACTTTTCCGGCGTAGAACGGTCTTTGGTCGTGACGGCCTATCAGTCAGCCAGCGGTTTGGTGAACCTGATTAACCCCACCTTTGCGGTGGTCATGGGCGGGCTTGCCCTGGGGCGTGTGCCCTATGAACGCTGGCTCAGGTTCATGTGGCCGCTTTTACTGATCCTGATCATCATCATCATGGCCGGGCTCAGCCTTTCCGCGTTGGCATGAGGTCGCATTATGCCCACCGACACCCGATCTAAACCCAAAGGAACCCTTGGGTTCTGGATGTGCACCGCGCTGGTGGTGGGCAATATGATCGGGTCCGGTATTTTCCTGCTGCCCTCTTCTCTGGCCGTGTTCGGGCCAATCTCGATGGCGGGATGGGTTCTGACCGCAGGTGGCGCGATTGTGCTGGCCCTGATCTTTGGACGGCTGGCGCGATTGTCTTCCAATACCGGCGGGCCATACGCTTATGCGCGCGAGGGCTTTGGTGATTTTGCCGGTTTCCTGATTGCTTGGGGCTATTGGATCGCGCTGTGGTCTGGGAATGCCGCCGTTGCCGTCGCCTTTGCTGGCTATCTCAGCTTTATGGTACCCGCCATCGGGGAAACTGCGCTCGCGGGATTGGCGGTCTCACTTGGTGCGATTTGGCTGCTCACCTGGGTCAATCTGCGCGGCGTTCGGCAGGCCGGGATTGTGCAAGTGGTGACCACGGTGATGAAGCTGTCCCCGCTGCTGGTGCTGATCCTGCTGGGCCTGGCTCATGTCCAACCTGAAAACTTCCGGCCGGTTAACCTCAGCGGTATGTCGAACATATCGGCGATCTCGGCCTGCGCGGCGTTGACGCTTTGGGCATTTGTGGGGCTCGAATCCGCAACGGTTCCGGCGGGCGATGTCAGGAACCCTACCAAAACGATCCCTCTTGCGACGATTGTCGGAACCTGTGTTGCCGCATTGGTCTATATCGCCACGACCTATGTGGCGCTTGGGGTAGTACCATCCGGCACGCTGGCCGGAAGCAACGCACCGCTGGCGGATGTTGCGCATGTGATGTGGGGGTTTGGCGGTGCGGTATTCATCGCGGTCGGGGCCTGCGTTTCGACCTTCGGCACGCTCAACGGATTTGTGCTGCTGACCGGGCAAGTGCCACTGGGCGCGGCGCGTGACGGGTTGTTCCCGGCCGGTTTTGCCCGGGTGTCACGGACCGGTACGCCTGCATTTGGCCTGATCTCCTCAAGCCTGCTAGCCAGCGCTTTGATCGCTATGAACTATACCCGATCCCTGGCTGAACAGTTTGAATTCATCATTCTGTTGGCCACCCTATCCACGCTGGTTCCCTACCTGCTGTGCGCAGGTGCCGAGATAATGATCCGCGCAAAACGCAAAGAACGCACCCGCCTGCCACCGCAGGCCTTTGTGCTGGCGGGTCTCGGTTTTGTCTATTCATTCTGGGCGATTTTCGGCGCTGGAAAAGACGTCGTTTTCTGGGGCGTCCTGTTGCTGTTGGCTGGGTTGCCCATCCATGTCTGGCTGCGTTGGCAGTCCGGCGCGATTACATCAAAGGAGATATCATGACTGGATTTGGCGCACATTCCGAGATTGGGAAACTTCGAAAGGTGATGGTCTGCGAACCGGGTCTGGCCCATTCCCGCCTGACCCCCGGCAATGCGGCAGAGTTGCTTTATGACGATGTCCTTTGGGTGCACAAAGCCCGCTCTGACCATGCCGATTTCCGCATGAAGATGGAGGATCGCGGGGTTCAGGTTTTAGAATTCCAGACGCTGCTTGCAGAAACGCTGAAGGACAAGGGAGCCCGTAATTGGGTTCTGGACCGCCGCATTACCGAAAATCAGGTGGGCGTCGGTATGCTGAATGAGCTGCGCGGCTGGTTGGATGAGATGGCGGCCAAGGATCTGGCCAGATATCTGATCGGCGGCATCGCGGTCGAAGATATGCCGTTCAAACCCTCAGGTATGTTCGGCAGCTATCTGGGGCCATTGGGCTTTGTGATTCCACCGATTCCAAATACGCAGTTCACTCGTGACAACAGTTGCTGGATCTATGGCGGCGTTACGGTCAACCCGATGTACTGGCCGGCGCGGCGCCCCGAAACCCTGTTGGTGACCGCGATCTACAAGTTCCACCCCGAGTTCCGCGACGCAGATTTCGAGATCTGGTGGGGTGACCCAGACAAGGATCACGGCGCGGCCACGGTCGAAGGCGGTGATGTCATGCCCTGGGGCAATGGCAGTGTGTTGATCGGCATGGGCGAACGTACCAGTCCGCAGGCGGTTGGTCAGGTTGCCCGCGCTCTGTTTGCCAAAGGCGCGGCGGAGAGGGTTGTTGCCTGTCAGATGCCCCGCAGCCGCGCGGCTATGCATCTGGATACAGTGTTCAGCCATTGCGACCGCGAGACCGCGACTGCCTATGTTGATGTCTGTAACGACATCCAGTGCATCAGCCTGCGCCCCGGAAACAAAGAGGACACGATCGACTTCCGGCGCGATGACAAACATCTGTTCGATGTGGCCGCCGAATGTCTGGGGATCAAATCTCTGAACATCGTGCAGA
The DNA here is from genome assembly GCF_059609985.1 of Ruegeria sp. YTSA219. NCBI lineage: Bacteria > Pseudomonadati > Pseudomonadota > Alphaproteobacteria > Rhodobacterales > Roseobacteraceae > Ruegeria > Ruegeria sp. YTSA219. The sequence goes on along the minus strand of NZ_JBXWMT010000004.1, from coordinate 219,591 downwards.
CCGGCGGAGACGCATTCAATCAGGAACGCGAGCAGTGGGACGACGGCAACAACGTGGTGGCGTTAGAGCCCGGCGTGGTCGTCGCTTATGACCGCAACACCTATACCAACACGCTGCTGCGCAAGGCGGGGGTCGAGGTGATCACGATCTCGGGCTCGGAACTGGGGCGTGGACGAGGCGGCGGGCATTGCATGACCTGCCCGATCTGGCGTGACCCCGTGGATTATTGAACCCGATTACTGAAAAAGGAGATTGACCAATGGCATTTAACATCAAGGGCCGCAGCTTCCTGAAACTGCTCGATTTCGACCAGCGCGAGCTGCGTTATTTGCTGGACCTGTCGCGCGATCTGAAACGCGCAAAATATGCGGGGTCTGAAATCCAGCATCTGAAGGGTAAGAACATCTGCCTGATCTTCGAAAAATCCTCGACCCGGACCATGTGCGCTTTTGAAGTGGCCGCGATGGATCAGGGGGCTGGCGTCACCTATCTCGGCCCCTCGGGATCACAGATCGGGCATAAGGAAAGCATGAAGGACACTGCCCGCGTGCTGGGTCGCATGTTCGACGGCATCGAATATCGCGGCTTTGGGCAGGAACTGGCGGAAACTCTGGCCGCCAATGCGGGCGTGCCGGTCTATAACGGGCTGACCGATGAGTTCCACCCGACCCAGATGCTGGCCGATCTGCTGACCATGCAGGAATATGGAGAAAAGCCCCTGCATGACATCAAATACGCCTATGTGGGCGACGGGCGGTCCAATATGGGCCATTCGCTGATGATCGCGGGCTGCATGATGGGGATGGACGTCCGCATCGCCGCCCCACGTGATCTGTGGCCGTCCGACGAATTCCGCGGTCCGGCGGAAGAAGCCGCCGCGCGTTACGGCGCGACGCTGACCATCACCGATGATCCTGCGGCCGCCGTGGATGGCGTGGATTTCATCCACACCGATGTCTGGGTCTCGATGGGCGAAGCACCAGAGGTCTGGGACAGCCGGATCAAGCAGCTGACCCCCTATCAGGTCAACAGCGCGTTAATGGCAGCGGCAAACAATCCAAACGTCAAATTCATGCATTGCCTGCCCGCCTTCCACAATACCGAGACAAAAGTGGGCGAAGACATCCACGAGAAATTCGGCATCACCGAAATGGAGGTCACCGAAGAGGTATTCGAAAGCCCCGCCGGTATTCAGTTTGAACAGGCCGAAAACCGAATGCACACAATCAAGGCCGTTCTGGTCGCCACTCTGGGGGCCTGAGTCATGCGCATCGTCGTCGCCCTAGGGGGCAATGCGCTGCTGCGGCGCGGTCAGGCCCTGACCGCCGAGAACCAGCGTGAAAACACGGCCATCGCCGCTCAGGCGCTGGCCACCATTGCCGAGGGGAACGAGTTGATTGTGACCCACGGGAATGGCCCTCAGGTGGGATTACTGGCCCTACAGGGCAACGCCTATAAACCGAATGAGGCCTATCCGCTGGACGTGCTTGGGGCGGAAACCGAGGGCATGATCGGCTATATGATCGAGCAAGAGCTGGGCAACCGTCTGCCGCCCGAGACGCCTCTGGCCACGCTGCTGACCATGATTGAGGTCGATGCCAAGGATCCCGCCTTTGACGACCCCACAAAATTCATCGGTCCGGTATATGACAAACCCGAGGCTGAACGATTGGCCACCGACAAGGGCTGGCAAATTCGTGCGGATGGTGACAAATGGCGACGGGTTGTTGCCTCTCCGCTGCCGAAACGGATTTTTCAAATCAGGCCGATTAAATGGCTGCTGGAACGGCAAACCGTGGTGATCTGTGCCGGTGGCGGTGGCATTCCCACGGCCTATACTTCTCCGGGTTATCTGGAGGGGATAGAAGCGGTGATCGACAAGGATCTGGCCTCGGAGCTGCTGGCCCGAGAGGTCGGGGCCGATTTGTTCATTTCGGCAACGGATGCTGATTGTGCCTATCTGGACTGGGGTACCGATACTCAGCGTGGCATAAAAGCCGCCTCACCAAAGGCCATGGCCAAGTTCAATTTCGCTGCCGGTTCGATGGGCCCAAAGGTCGAGGCCGCCGCCCAGTTTGCGCGGCTTACCGGCAAATCCGCAGCCATCGGCGCACTGGCCGATCTGGCGGATATCGTTGCGGGCAGGAAGGGCACAACCATAAGCAAAGACGCAGCTGAAATCCTATTTCACGACTAACTCAGATGATTGCTGGGGCTGACGGCACTTCTAACAGAACCGCCAGCATGTTCAGTTCCACCTAAGTGGTTCTGTTTGAATTCTGGCAACAAGGGCGAGGCGGCACCGGACGTGTATTCTCCAGAACCAATAACGGCTTGAACTTTCATTTTCTTTGCGCGACTTGAAAGCATGAAGACTTTGAACTGTCCAAACTGCGGTGCGCAAACCCCGATTGCGCTGAAAGGGATAAAGGTTGCCACCTGTGCGTCCTGCGGTACGACGTTGATGATCAATGATGTCCAGGTTCAATCGGCGGGCCAGCAGGGTGAGATGCACGATGCACCGCTTTTGTTCGGGATAGGCGATCAAGTGCAACTGGGTCGAACGTCGACATTGATTCTTGGTCATGCGCGCTATTCCTACGGGCGGGGGTTCTGGGATGAGTTCTGCGGTGTCGATGGTGATGGCCGCACCTGCTGGATATCGCTCGATGAGGGAGATGTCGTTCGGCAGAAACGCTTGACCGAAAAGGACACGCCGAAATTCATGCCTCCGTTCAAGCTGGGCGAAACGCTGGATTTCGACGCGGCCACATTCACGGTTACCGAAGTTGAACATGCCAAATGTATCGCCCTGCGTGGACAGTTCGATGAGGTGCTAAAGGTCGGGGAAAGCCATGAGTTCGTGAACGCATCCGCCGGGGATGAGGCACTGTTGTCCGGCGAATTCTGGCCGGGTCATGCGATCTGGTTCTACGGTCGGTGGTACGACGCATTTGACGTGAAGGTTCAGCGGCAGCCATGACCCGAGATCCAAGTCTTCTTTCGATCAACTGCACCTGCTGCGGCGCCGGTCTGGATGTGCTGGGCGGGGGCAGGGTGATCGTGCAGATCTGTTCCTATTGCGGGGCCGAACTGGATGCACAGAACAACTACCGGACTCTACGCCAGTTCAAGGATCAGAAACGCCCGGAAACCCCGCTTTCGATTGGGATGAGTGGGTCGTTGTATGGTGCTGAGTTCACCATAATCGGTCTGATCGAGCATGCCGAACGCTGGGGCGGACGGGTCTATCAATGGATAGACCATCAGCTCTATTCGCCAACTCACGGCTATGCCTGGCTAACGCTTGAGGCGGGGCATCTGGTGTTTTCCAGACGCTATCGCGGATCGGCCTGGATGTCGGAGCGGTGGGTTGAGACAGCGGAATCTCCTCCCTCTGTGACGACCGAGGATGGGCGCTTTGTGTATTACGAGACCACCACAAGCGCGGTCACCTATGTCGAGGGCGAATTCACCTGGACGCCTTCACTGGGCGAAAAGACAAAGACGATTTCAGCGATGTCTGATACGGCGATGCTGGGGTTTTCAACCACTGGGTCCGAGCGTGAGACCTATCGCTTGTTCTATGTTTCGAAACAGCAGGCCGAAGCAGCTTTTGGGGTTTCATTGAACCTGAACCCACATCGGGTGCATCCGCTGCAACCTTTCATCGAGGGCCCAAACTATAGATTTTTGCTGGTCGTATCATTCGTGTTTACGATCCTCTGTCTTGTGATGGCGGTCTCCTTCTCTCAACGATCAGGTGAGAGGGCGATAGAGCGTCAGGCGCTAAAACGTGGCGACTTCCCCGCCGAGATCACAATCCCGCTTGAAGCCAATAGCCAACTGACGAACGTTACCTTTTCGGGCAATGTTGAAAACAGTTGGATCTATCTGGACATCGAGATGCTTGATCCGGACGGAGAGCCGGTGTTCCAGGCGGGTCGAACAATCGAATATTACACCGGTCGCGACTCGGACGGCACATGGCGTGAAGGCAGCAAATTTGCGAGCCTGACGTTTCGGCCAGATTGCACGGGTGATTACACATTGGCACTGGACGTGCCAGAGCAGGGGCTTTGGAACGGACAGGGCGCAGATCATGTGCCCGGGCAGCCGTTCAGCCAGTTGCAAGTCAGTGTCAAAACCGGACTGTCCAGTGGTCTCTGGGCATTTGCGCTGGCCGGGGTTTTTGGAGCGCTGTTCCTGTTCCAGTTCGGGCGCAAATGGATTCATCAACGCGCCCGGTGGTCGGGAACTGATTGGGTAGATGAGGATTAGAGTGACAGCTTTCAGGATCATTTTCATCGTCATTTCGACCCTGGCCGTGGCTGCCACAGGTTATGTCTCGTGGCATGGGTATTGGGCCGAAAGCCGTGACTTGGACACTTCGGTTCGGGTCGGCAGCGGTGGCGGCGGGTACTATCGGTCAAATCGGATAAAATAGTGAGGAATCAATGGACTATATAGCAGCAATTCAGATTGCAGAGATCATCAGCACAATCTTTTACACCCTTCTGGGCGTGACGCTGATGTGGGTCGTGTGGAAGGTGATCGACTGGATGACGCCCTTCTCGGTCGTGCACGAGATTGAAAAAGATCAGAATATCGCGTTGGCGATCCTGATCGGGCTGCTATTTGTGGCGGTGTCCATCATCATCGCGGCCGTCATCCTGTCATGACCCAGCCCCGCGCGGTTGAGGCGCGTGCCGCGTGGTTGTTGCTGGCCACCTTTCTGGTGGCTGTCGCCGGTCTGATCTATGAGCTGATTGCAGCCACTCTTTCGAGTTATCTGCTGGGGGACTCCGTCCGCCAGTTCTCGTTGGTGATTGGTATCTTTCTGTCAGCAATGGGGGTCGGGGCCTGGCTATCGCGCTTTGTCTCGGATGCGTTTTCCGGATTTGTCTGGGCGCAGATCCTACTGGGCATTGTCGGCGGGTTTTTGGCGCCGGTGCTGTTTCTGAACTACGCGTGGATGGGGCAGGTGGCCTTGCCGCTTTACGGCGCCTTGATTGCCATTGGTATCCTGTCGGGGATGGAAATCCCTTTAATCGCCCGCGTTCTGGAACAGATTGGGGCGCTGAAATTCCGTTTCGAAAACGTGCTGAGCGTCGACTACATCGGTGCGCTGGTCGCCTCGCTGGCCTTTCCACTGCTGGTAATCCCATATCTGGGGTTGATGTCTGCCAGCCTGGCCTTCGGAGGGCTGAACCTCGCCGTCGCAGGCCTGTCCCTGCTGGTATTTCGGGAATGGGCCACGCGAGTCCAGGTTGCGGTTTGGGCGGTGGCCTTTGTGGCAACACTGGGCGCGTTGTGGCAGTCCGAGCGGCTGGTCTCGGTCACCGAGGCTGAGCTGTTCGAGGATGATGTCATCCTGTCCGAGGCCACGCCGTATCAGCAGATCACCGTCACCCGGTACCGCGACCGGGTGCGCCTGTTTCTGGATCATTCGATCCAGTTCGATTCCCTTGACGAACACCGCTATCACGAGCCACTGGTGCATCCGGCCATGGCCCTTGCGCCGCGCGCGCGTGACATTCTGATCCTGGGGGGTGGAGACGGCATGGCCGCGCGCGAGGTGCTGCGCTATCCCGAGGTGCAATCCGTGACGCTGGTGGATCTTGATCCGCGTGTGACGCAGTTGTTTCGCGACCATCCAGATCTGTCCAAGCTGAACGACAATGCTCTCAGCGACCCGCGCGTGACGGTTGTCAACGAAGACGCCTGGAGGTTTCTGGAGCGGGAAACCCAGATTTACGACGTGGTGATCATTGATCTGCCAGACCCCAAATCCATCGCCTTGTCCCGGTTATACACCAAGCAATTCTACGGCTTGCTGGCCGAACGGCTAAGCGGGCAGGGGGTCTTTGTCACCCAGGCCGGATCACCGTTCTTTGCTCGGCAGGCCTTTTGGTCGGTGGCCGAAACGATCGAGAGCAGCCGCAATCCGCAAAGGCCCGGGCGGGGACTGCAGGCGGTTCCCTATCACAGCTACGTGCCGAGCTTCGGCGAATGGGGGTTTGTTCTGGCTACATTTGAACCATTGACCGACCGTAGAATCGAACTGCCGGATGGGTTGAGCTATCTCGACGATGATGTTTGGCGCGCGGCACAGATTTTTGGCGGTGATACCGACCGGGTCGATGCCGAACCTAATACACTGCAATCGCACGCATTGATGGGATATTACTTAGACGGTTGGGACTACTGGTTCCGGTAAACCGCGGTTGACGCGCGTAATTTCAACTCGGGCAGGGCGCAGGTGCTTCTCAAGATATGCGACCGCTTTGTCCGGTTGCGTTGTGCCACACATGAAGATGTCGATGGCGGCATAATCATTTTCCGGCCAAGTGTGGATCGAGATATGGGATTCTGCCAGCAACAACACTCCGGTCACACCGCCATGCCCGCCAAATTTGTGGAACTTGCCCGACAGTATCGTTGCGCCAGCCTCCCGCGCCGCGCGGGTCAGTGCCTCTTCGATGCGCATAACGTCGGTTAGGTATTGGCTGCCGTAATGATCGACCAGAATATGCATTCCCGAGCCAGCCAGCGTGCCTGTGTCAGCGTTTTTGATTGCCGGTATGGTCATGATCCTGGTCCTTTCTGCGATTTGATTTTTCGCAGATTCTTAGGGGTTTGTGCGCGGCAAGTACCTAGTTGGCTTCGCCCTTCAGGGCAATGGAAATGAAATTGAGGGACGCAAAGAGGACTCTTCGAATTTAATAGTTAAGAAAGAAGAGCGTACTCAGGTTAAATTTTCTCTTGATCAAATGGGACGCAGCTTTCCACGATTATGCTCGACCTAAGGTCCAGACTTGCGTGTCATGATTTTGGGGTGAAGGGCCGAGACGATAGGGTTTCACTGGACAGTAATTTGGAATTTTATCCTTGTAAATCTTCCACCAAATGGAATAAATGCAAGGTATGATCAAGCGCGGTGATAGAAAGTCAGTTGAAGACTCTCTCGAGAACCAGGCGGGCGTAGTCCTGCTTGGGCCGCGGCAAGTTGGGAAGACAACTCTCGCGCAGGATATCGCTGAAAGCCGTGACGCTGTCTATCTTGATATGGAGAGATCTGCTGATCGCCAGGTGCTCGAAGAGCCAGACCTCTATCTCGACGAGCAGGTTGGGCGCCTGGTGGTGATCGATGAAGTTCAGCTTATGCCGGGCCTGTTTAAGGCATTACGCGGTCAGATTGACCGACGACGAAGACAAGGGTATCGGACTGGGCAATTCCTGCTGCTGGGGTCGGCCTCGAACACGCTTCTGCACCAAAGCGCAGAATCCTTGGCTGGCCGGGTCAGCTATCACGAACTGACGCCTTTCATCTTGTCGGAAACCGGAGTGGACTCGATCTCTGCGCTGTGGTTGCGGGGTGGGTTTCCAGATAGCTTCCTTGCCAAGAACGACAAAACCAGCCTGGCATGGCGCGAGGATTTCATTCGCACCTATCTGGAACGCGATGTTCCGGCTTTTGGGTTGCGCATCCCGGCGGAAACATTGCGCCGGTTCTGGACAATGCTTGCCCATGAGCAAGGCGGGTTACTCAATGCGGCGAAACTTGCGGGAAACCTGGGTGTCTCTGGCCAGAGCGTTGCGCGCTATCTTGATTTGCTGGTCGACCTGATGCTGGTGCGCCGTTTGCAGCCATGGCATTCCAATGCCGGAAAGCGTTTGGTCAAGTCTCCCAAGGTCTATATTCGCGATTCCGGGTTGGCCCATGCACTTCTTGGGATCGAAACGCAAGAAGACCTACTGGGGCATCCGGTTGTCGGCGGCAGTTGGGAAGGGTTCTGCATCGAAAGCCTGATCACCGCGGCACCGCGCGGAACAGAAGCAAACTTCTATCGCTCTTCAGCAGGGGCTGAGGTAGATTTGTTATTGAAACTTCCCCGCGGCGGCCTCTGGGCCATAGAGATCAAGCGGACGACATCAGCGAAGGTTACGCGTGGGTTTCACATCGCGACAGAAGAATTGGACGTCTCAGAGCGCATCCTTGTCTATGCCAACGACAAGGAAGTGCCGGGGCAGGGAGGTGTGCGGGCTATGCCTCTCATGAGCGCAATGAAACGGCTGGCGTCAGCATAGACGCAAGAGGGACCGCGCCATTGGCTCAACGTCATGCCCTAAATTCGAAGAAAACGTGGTCGTAGAAGCTATCGAATCCGACTGCTTGTAGTAGATTTCCCGAAGGAGTAGTCACGTTGACCGCCAGCCCGACAGGGACAGCCGGTTTACAGACGGTTGAAAGCTCTACAGAAAAACGCCTGTTTTGATTATTCCAAGCCTGCGCTTCTGCCGCGTCTCAACAAATTGAACCGAATGCAGCGAGGGTCTCAAGCCGCTACTGAAAGGGAGCAGTACGGACAGGATACGGGATTTTCAGCGCATCTGCCCCGGTTCGTGGCTATACAATAGACAAGACACTCGTTAAGGGGCTGTCTTTACCCATGGATGATGCATTGATTGCAATACCGCACAATCCCATCTCCTGACCGATGAAAAGAACCACCGCTGTGAAACAAACCATTGCAAATGCGCTGGCTCGCAAGGGCTATGACACCTTAACCCAAGTTCAGCAGGCTGTAACCCGGCCCGAACTGGAAGGGAAGGATATGCTGGTTTCGGCCCAAACCGGATCGGGTAAAACCATCGGATTCGGTCTGGCGATTGCACCGCGACTTTTGGGTGACGCTGAGACTTTCGAAACCTCGGGCGCACCGCTGGCACTTGTTGTAGCACCAACAAGGGAACTGGCGCTGCAGGTAAAGCGTGAACTGAGCTGGTTGTTCGCCGATGCGGGCGCGTTTCTGGCGTCCTGCGTCGGAGGCATGGATATTCGGGATGAACGTCGCGCGTTGGCGCGTGGCGCGCATATTGTTGTTGCCACTCCGGGACGGCTGCGGGATCATATCATGCGGGGCTCGATCGACCTGACGGCCATTCGCGCCGTGGTTCTTGATGAGGCCGACGAGATGTTGGATCTCGGGTTCCGAGAGGATCTGGAATTCATTCTGGATGAAACACCATCAGACCGTCAGACTTTGCTGTTTTCTGCCACTGTCCCACGTGCGATTGCCAATCTGGCGACACGGTATCAGCGCGATGCAGAACGTGTGAGCACCGTCAGCGAAAAGACGCAGCACGCCGATATCGATTATCGTGCTATGATGGTCGGCCCGCGCGACGGCGAGAATGCAATTATCAATGTGTTGCGCTATTATGAGGCGCCGAACGCCATCGTGTTCTGCAATACCCGCGCGATGGTGTCACGTCTGACCGCGCGCCTGTCAAACCGGGGCTTTTCGGTCGTCGCCCTATCCGGAGAATTGACCCAGAGCGAACGCTCGAACGCCTTGCAGGCCATGCGCGATGGGCGTGCCAGGGTCTGTGTGGCAACGGATGTTGCCGCCCGCGGTATTGATTTGCCTAACCTTGATTTGGTGGTCCATGCGGAACTGCCAAACAGCCATGAAACACTGCTGCACCGCTCGGGTCGAACAGGCCGGGCCGGACGCAAGGGCGTTAGCGCACTAGTGGTTGCACCCGCGTCGCGGAAAAAGGCGGAACGTATTCTGAAATTCGCCAAGCTGACCGCCGATTGGGGGACAGCCCCGTCAGCCGAAGAGGTGACCGAACGCGATCAGGTGAGGATGTTCGCATCGGATGACTGGCAAGCAGAGATCACGGAAAGTGAACGCGCAGCAGTTCAGAAAATGGTAGAAAGCTTTACCCCTGAGCAGATTGCAGCAGCTTACCTGCGGCAGTACAAGCTGCGTCATTCCGCGCCAGAAGAGTTGTCGACGGTCGATCAGCAAAGCCAGAAACCGCGCGCGGCCTTTGGCCCCAGCGTCTGGTTTTCGCTGTCCGAGGGGCGCAATCAAAATGCGTCGCCGCGTTATATGCTGCCGATGATCTGCAAGTCAGGCAATCTGACGAAGGATGACATTGGGGCCATCCGGATTGCCGATGATGTGACCTATTTCGAGATCCGTGAGCCCAGCGTCGAAGGGTTTCTGACAGCCGTTGGGCCCGAGATGAAGATCGAAAAGGTCAAGAATCTCGTGCGTCTGGACACGGCACCGGACTTTGCTGCAACTGGCCGGACCAAGCCCATCGGAAAGCAAAAAGGCAAACCGATTACGAGCAAACGAGATACGACTCCGACCGAACGGAGCGGCACTGCAACCTATGGACGTCGCAAGCCTGAACCCGAGGGCCGGGCACCTTCCAGCCCTGCAGAACGTTCCACAAGGGCCGTCAAATCAGCCAAAGTAGAACGCCAGCGTGCTTCGAAAGACGAGGCAGATGCCTTGTTCAAACCGGTTGGTGCAAAGCCAAAGGCACGTAAGGGCGGTAAATCTGAAGCCAAAGGCGGCGATATCAAATCTGCCCGAACAGCATCAAAGGGTCCGCCTCCACCCAAAGGTAAGTCAAGCAGCAAGAAGAACCGAGCGCGAGTCGCAGCGGCCAAATCTACAAAAGGTGGCGATTCTGTCCCGAAACGGCGGAAGACTTAGCCTGCATTCCATTCCGAACCTGGTTTTTTGGCTTTGGGCATTACCTTTAAGGGACAATGGAAGGCATGGGTGAAAGAAACCGCTCCATCACGACCAGGATCGGACTATCCCCCACAATGTACCTTTGGTTCACGGGTCGAGATTGTGTGAGAGGCTCACCATGGAGAGCCGACAAGCCTATCCAGTTGCTGTACCACGCGGGTAGCAGAGATGCTGGTGGAAACCATTAGGCAGAGGTTCTTTCGTATTCGTTTGATCCCAGAAAGTTTAGCAAACTTCACATCAGAACGAGGAAAGTTTCGCGGACAGATCGAAACCCATGTCTGTAATTGTCGAGAGGCAGATGTAACTGCCTCTCGACAAATTGAACCACAATGGCTGCCTATCTGTTGAGGAACTCCATTTCGTACTTATCCTCAACATCTGGCACTGGGTGCTCAGCGTGAAGCGACGAGACAATACCATAGATCATGAACAACAAGATCACAGCGATTGGTAGCCCTGCGACGATGGACGCTGTCTGTAGCGCGCTCAACCCACCGGCCAGCATTAGGACACCGGCAACAACGCCTGCGGTAATACCCCAAAATACACGGAACTTGATTGGCGGATGCTCGTCACCCATCGACAGCATTGTGCACATCACGAGTGTCCCCGAGTCAGAAGACGTGACAAACCACGAAATCAGCAGAACCGTAATCAACACTGTGATCGGGTACACCAACCATGTGTAGCCAAATCCTTTGACCGTTTGGAATACGCCAGCGGCGTAGTCATTGTTGACCGCCTCGACGACACCTGCGTCGTAGAACAGATCAACCCCGGCTGCTGCGCCACCAAAGACACCCATCCAGAGCATCACGACTGAGGTTGGAATAAGAAGAACGCAATAGCAGAATTGCTTGATCGTCCGCCCCTTTGATACCCGCGCAATGAACAGTCCAACAAACGGGCACCATGCGATCCACCAGCCCCAGTAAAAGATCGTCCACCAGCTCTGCCATTGGTTTTCGGGCTCACCGTTGATCCAGAAACCCATGGGTATCACCGTCCAGAGGTAATCTCCAAATCCGGATATGGTTATACCCAACAGGAATGCCGTGGGTCCCAGAATGATGAACAGGAGCAGCAGGCCAACACTTGCCATAACGTTGGCTTCAGACAAGATACGCACGCCTTTGCCAACACCCGATGCAGCAGAAGCCGTGCCAAGACAGGTGATGATTGCGACGAGGATCAACTGATTTGTCTGGGTGTTTGCCATCCAGCCAAGATCCTCAAGACCGGCGGCGATTGGTGTGACGCCCAACCCCAATGAGGTTGCGAGGCCAAAGATTGTACCAAATACGCCAATCAGATCGACAAGATGACCCCAGGGACCATAGATCCGTTCCTTCAGCACAGGATAAAGAGCGGTGCGCAAAGTCAGAGGAAGCCCATGGCGGTACGAGAAATATGCAAGGCAGAGGCCAACCAGCACATAAAGAGCCCAACCGTGGAAACCCCAGTGGAAATTCGTGATCGTTACTGCAGAAACCGCGGCGTCAACCGAACCTGGTTCAATTCCCGCCCGTTCAAGGAATGGGCTGCCTTGGATATGGAACATCGGCTCTGCAACGCCCCAATAGATCAGACCAGATCCCAAGCCCGCACTAAACAGCATGCAAATCCATGAAAACGTTGAAAAATCAGGCTCGTCATCATCCTTGCCCAGCTTCACGTGTCCGAACCGGCTGATCATAAGCCATATTACAAAAAACAGCGCCGCGTTAACGACCAGTACATAGAACCAGTCCAGGCTACCGATGATGAAGTTTTTACCTGTCGCAAAGATCGCACTTGAAGCTTCAACATCACGGATCGTGAAGAACACAAACCCCAATATCATCACCATCGAAGCGATACCCATCGTCGGATTCATACCTTTGAACAAGCCGCTCTTTGCTACAAGATTGTCAGGTTTCTGTGTTGATTGATCACTCATTTTGCACCTCTTAGACCTGTTGTTTCGGCTTACCGTGTTGAACCCGCAGCGCCCTGACGGGCGGAGGTTGCGAGCCAGGACTGGAACGCCTCTTCCAGGCGCCCGTGGTTGGTGGCCCACCACTCGGCGTCCGACAGAATGTAAAGATTGTCTTCATACGCCGGACCGTTCGGGATGCGCTCCAAAACGTCGTCTGACAGGAGTGTCATCGAAGATTTTCGGGTTGGACCATTTGGGAGGTACCCGACCATATCGGCCAGCGAATTTGAGCTGCTAGCAAAGCGAATAAAATCAATGGCCTCTTCTTTATTCTGGCTTCCTTTTGGAATGCCGAACAGATCCAGCTCAATCACACGGCCGTCCATGTTGACCGTAAAATCGGAACCATCTTCCTGGGCGGCCGTTGCACCGGTAGTGGCCCAAATCGATGACATAGCAATGTCGCCAGAGTTCAGCAGACGTACGGGTTCGCGCCCGGTTTCCCAGATTTGCAGGCCGGTTTTTATGTCGTCCATCTTTTTCAGCGCGCGCTCAACACCTTCTTCGGTTTCTAGCGTTGGATACACATCATCGCGGGCTACGCCGTCGGCCATAAGGGCCCATTCCATGATCACTGTCGGATCATTTCGGATGGCACGTGGCCCAGGATAGGTTTCTGTGTCGAAGAAATCCGAAATGGTTGATGGAGGCGTTTCTGCGAATTGAGAATTGTTATACGCATATGCGGTGCCCCATACGATGACTCCTACGCCACAATCATTTAGGGCACCTTCGACAAAATCCTCTCGAAATGGTGTGCCATCGACGCCATCAGGCAGTTCTATGTCAGATATGTTCTCCAGCAAGCCCTCTTCGCAGGCGCGAAGTGAATCTGCTTGCGTAAGGTCGACCACATCCCAAATCACATTTGCGCTTTCGACCTGATCGCGGATTTCCGAGATGCCACCATTGTAATGTGCAACATGCACATCAGCGTTTTTGGCTTGCTCATAAGGGCGCACAAACCCAAGCATCTGACTTCGCATGTAAGGGCCGGTCCAGGATGTGAAGGTGATGGACGGCCCGGGCTCTGGGATTGTGGTTTCGCTCTCAGAGTTACTTTGCGCCATCGCATTACTCAAAGAGAGAGTAGAAAACAGCGCAGCTATCATTATCCGACAGCCCCTGACCGCCTTTAGCCTATAGTACATCATCAAATTCCTCCCTAGTCGCTTCTAATTTTGTATAAGCGCTTTGTTTGGGTCGTTCTCCTGGTCAATTCCCAGCACATTCAGCAAGAATACATCAAATTCACCCTGATGATCAGCAATAATCAAAAATTGCGAAAGCTAAATACGACTATTACGCCAGACAGAGCGACAGATTTGGCAGAGCCACCAAGAAACAAGGCTTGCGGTTACAGGTTGTTTTCCAGAAGCCAGCGATACAGAGAAACCGGTTCCTGTTCATCGACCACAGTTAATTACGGACCTGATCTTGGGGCCTATCTCACCTTCGGCGAAAGAGCCTCAGGGGCGTGCGCGGGCGCTGGAATGACGACGCCCAGGACATGGTGTGCCACTTCGCACACGCGACGGATATCAACATCGCGGAGCTTTGAAGTCTTGATCAACATTCTCATGACAGCTGCATGATCGCCGCCGCCCACGGGCGTAGGCAAATATATCCTGCGCGCTTTGTGATTTGTATGTCGTTCGCTGTGTAACCGTTCAGGATGTCGATAGGGGCCAGTAACTCTGTGACTTGCTGGTTGAAGTCGCAAACCACCAAGCACCGGCCGAGCAATTTGATACAATTTATCTTGCCCTCGACGCGCCTCCAGCGATGCTCGTTGTCTCAATTTTACCTGATGGCGCGACAGAGGTTTCTAGAGGCGCGCAGGGCCTCATTCCTTGCGCCGAGCCGTTTCAACGCTTCATTGTAGGCCAACCAGTTCGTCATTTTGACTTCGTGGGAGTAAAGCAGTTCATACCACACAGCTATCACCTTGGATTCATGCAGTGAATCCTCGAACCAAATTGTGCGGAAAAGTAGGTTTATTGGTCAAACAGCAAAAAATCTTTGCAGTTGAAACCTTGCTTTATTGGTCGGAGTGAGAGGATTCGAACCTCCGACCCCTGCCTCCCGAAGACAGTGCTCTACCAGGCTGAGCTACACTCCGACCGTGGCGGGTGATTTATACCTGAGGGTTTGGATGTGCAAGAGGGATTCTGGGTCTGGTTTGTGATTAGTAACAGGCTTTGGGCAGGCTCAAAATCCCTGTGATTAGCCCCATGTCAGATCAGGTGATCAGTGCGATAAAGTCGGATTTTTGTGCCGCCGTGATCCACTACCGGCCCTGCCGGAAGCAAAGGAAGGCGCGTGGCATGGGCCAGGGATGGGGTGCTTGTTACGATGCCAACGCGCCAGCCTTTGAAGCGTGACATCAGAACCTTGCCGAAACTCCCATACAAGGATCGCAGCCGTTTTTCATCGCCTATCCGGGCGCCATAAGGGGGGTTTACGATCACCAACCCTTCAGCACCTTGCGGGGGCTTCAGATCGCTGATGGAGTGGCAATGAAATGTTGTATTGGTCGAAACACCGGCTTGTTCCGCGTTGGCTTTTGCGGCCTCGACTGCGCCTGCATTCCTGTCGGAGCCGAAGAACTGAACCTCGGGGGCAGGGGGTTCTGACCCGGCGCGCATGTCGGACCAGATGTCGGGATCAAAACTCCTTAGGCTTTCGAATGCAAAATTACGCGTGCGACCGGGAAGCAGGCCCAATGAGATCTCGGCAGCCTCGATGACGAAAGTGCCCGACCCGCACATGGGATCCAGCACCGGTTCGGTCCCGTGATAGCCACATTCGCGCAGGAACATGGCCGCCATTGTCTCGCGCATGGGGGCCTTGGCGACGGAAGTCTTGTGACCTCGCTTGTGCAGGGGCTCTCCGGAGGTGTCGATCGAGAATGTGCAGATGTCTTTCTCAATCCGCAAAAGCACGCGCAGGGCTGCATCTGTCGAGATTGGAGTCCCCAGTGTCTCGGCCAGCGCTCGTTCGATCCTTTGGCGCGCGGCACCCGCATGATAAATGCGCGATTTGCGGCTTGTCGCCTCGACTTTTACCGGCACTTCCGGGCGCAGGAAATCTGACCACGGAAATTTTCTGGCGCGTTTGTCCAGTTGTGCCAGATGGACAGCGGGAAAGCTGCCAATCCGAACCAGAACTTTATTTGCGCCCCGAAGGCAAAGGTTGGCACGCCATACTTCGGGCCACCCGCCCCGACAAACCACGCCACCGGCAATGACCTTAGCATCGGCGAATCCCTGTTCGGTGGCCTCGGCATGCAGCGGCGCCTCTAGTCCGGGCGTTGCTACCAGAAAAATTTCCAGATCGTTCGTTTGTTCCATCAAGGGTGCTTACACCGGACATGATCGGGGCGCGACAGGCAATTTCAGCGAAAGTGATACAAGAAAGTGAATACCGTGAGGGAATTTTGACGGTTACAGGTTTGCTTTTGGTATCATCCCCGCGTAAAGGGGCCACAATCAGAGGGACGGCCGCGGATTTCAGTCGCAATTCGACGCTTTTGCGACGACTGTTTGGAATTCTCGCGTTATTGTCTGACACTAGATAGGTGTTGGCTCAGCCGGCACAGGTAAAGAGGCTTGGAAGACCGTAGCGACATGCAAACTTTCAAACTGAAAAAAGGGTTGGAGCTGCCGGTGCAAGGCGCACCGGAACAAACCATCCATCCGGGTCCAGAATTCAAGACTGTTGGGGTTTTGGGGGGCGATTACCTTGGCTTGAAACCGCGAATGCTGGTTCAGGAGGGGGATGACGTTCAACGTGGCACTCCGCTATTCTGTCACAAGGACGCACCCGAGGCGATGATGGTCGCCCCGCTAAGTGGTAAGATCGTTGCCATCAACCGTGGTGCGCGCCGGGTTTTGCAGAGCGTTGTGATCGAGATTGCGGATGCCAACGACACGGGTATCGATTTCTCGGGTGTTGGTGATGCGGACAGCGCCGAGGGTGTTACCGCCAAGCTATGCGCCGCGGGGCTGTGGACCGCTTTCCGTACGCGTCCCTATTCCAAGATGCCAGTTCCGGGCACTAAGCCAGCAGCGATTTTCGTCACCGCCATGGATAGCGAGCCACTGGCCGGAGATGCAGAACTCATCATCAATGACGCGGGCAAAGCATTTGCGGATGGTCTGGTAGCCGTATCCAAGCTGACCGAGGGCAAAACCTATTTGTGCCAGCAGGACGGTGCTTCAGTTCCGGGTAGCGATCTGCCAGACGTGGAGGCGGCGGCATTCTCTGGTCCGCATCCTGCGGGTTTGGCCGGAACCCACATCCATTTCCTCGAACCGCTTGCGGGCGAAAAGCAGGTCTGGACCATCGGGTATCAAGATGTCATCGCCATTGGCCGCCTGATGCAGACGGGCCATCTGGACCCTAATCTGGTGATCGCCCTGACTGGCCCGGGTGCCCGTCAGCCGCGCCTGATCCGTACGGTGATGGGAGCGTCGACCGAAGACCTGACCAGGGATGAGATTGATGTGGAGGGCACGGCACGGATCATTTCGGGCTCGATCCTATCTGGTCAGCATGCGGATGGCCCAACGGCTTATCTGGGGCGTTTTGCAAGGCAGATGACCATCATCCGTGAGGACCACGACCAGATTCCGATGGGTTGGATCCGCCCGATGCCTTCGAAATTTGCGGTTCAGCCGGTGCTGGGTTCTGCTTTCGCCAAAAAGCTGTACGCGCTCAGCTCGAATCTGAATGGGGGGCGCCGCGCCATGGTGCCTACGGGTACGTTCGAAGAGCTGATGCCGCAGGACTATCTGCCGACGCAACTGCTGCGGGCACTACTGGTGATGGACACCGAT
Organism: Ruegeria sp. YTSA219; assembly: GCF_059609985.1. Taxonomy (NCBI): domain Bacteria; kingdom Pseudomonadati; phylum Pseudomonadota; class Alphaproteobacteria; order Rhodobacterales; family Roseobacteraceae; genus Ruegeria; species Ruegeria sp. YTSA219. The sequence continues at coordinate 202,204 of NZ_JBXWMT010000004.1, read as the reverse complement.
ACTGCGCAAGCTCTGGGCGCGCTAGAGCTGGACGAAGAGGATCTGGGCCTTGTCGGCTTTGCCTGTCCGGCAAAATATGAATACGGGCTGGCGTTGCGCGACTGCCTGAACAAGATTGAAAAGGAGGGCTGATCCAAATGGGTTTGCGCAGCTTCTTCGATCGGATCGAGCCGAACTTTACCAAGGGCGGCAAGTACGAAAAGTATTTCCCCATCTACGAGATGGTCGAAAGCTTTATCTACACTCCGAAAACCGTGACCTCTGTGGCCCCGCATGCGCGGTCTTACGTGGATATGAAGCGGATCATGACCTATGTCGTGATCGCGACCATTCCCTGTATCCTTTGGGGGATGTGGAACACCGGCTATCAGGCCAACTCGGCCATCGCCAGCCTCGGGCCGGACTCTGCCGCCGGTTGGCGCATCGCTCTGCTGCAGATGTTTGGTATCTCGCTGGACCCCAGCAGTGTCTTTGCAAATGTGATGCACGGGTTGATGTATTTTCTGCCTATCTACATCGTCACACTGGTCGCAGGCGGCATATTCGAGGTCATCTTTGCCACCGTGCGCGGTCATGAGGTGAACGAAGGTTTCCTCGTAACATCAATGCTTTACACTCTGATTATGCCGGCCACTACACCCTTGTGGCAGGTGGCTTTGGGCATTATCTTCGGTGTGGTGATCGGCAAAGAGGTATTTGGCGGCACCGGCAAGAACTTCCTTAACCCCGCGCTGGTTGGTCGTGCGTTTTTGTACTTCGCTTATCCTGCTCAGATGTCGGGTGACTCGGTTTGGACCCCGGTTGACGGGTTCTCGGGTGCAACCGCGCTGGCGGTGTCAGCGGCCGAGGGCGTACAGGCTCTTGCTGCCGAAGGGATCACATGGTCCAGCGCTTTTTACGGCACCATTCAGGGCAGCTTTGGCGAGACCTCGACCTTGGCCTGCTTGATTGGTATGGCCTTCCTGCTGATGACCAAGATTGCCAATTACCGCCTGATCGTTGGCTGTCTGGCCGGGACCATCGGATTTACTCTGCTGCTGAACCTGATCGGGTCGGATACCAACCCGATGTTCGCGATGCCGTGGTATTGGCATGTGGTTCTGGGTGGGTATGCATTTGGCCTGGCCTTCATGGTGACCGAACCGGTTTCCGCCAGCCACACCAACCTGGGCCGCTATATCTATGGCGCCTTGATCGGAGTGATGGTTGTGATGATACGCGTGATCAATCCGGCCTTCCCCGAAGGCATGATGCTGGCCATCCTGTTCGGCAATGTCTTTGCACCGCTGATCGACTATTTCGTCGTGCAGGCCAATATCAAACGGAGGGCGCGTCGCCATGTCTGATCCGCAACCTCAAGAACCCAAGGGCGCATTGGCTCGCTTTCTGGCCGCCTCGCCGGATTCGGTTGGCAAGACGATCTTCGTCGCCGTTGCTGTCTGTCTTGTTGCCTCGATGGTGGTCTCCGCCGCTGCGGTCAGCCTGCGCCCGGTGCAAGAAGCCAACGCGCTGAAGGACAAACAGGTTAACGTTTTGCAGGTGGCTGGTGTCTTCGAGCCGGGCATAGATGTGACCGAAGCCTTCGCTGCGTTCGAGCCGCATGTGCTCGAGCTTGCCACCGGCGAATTTGTCGACGATCAGTTCGATCCGGCAACCTTTGATGACCAGGCTGCTGCAAGTGATCCTGAACTCAGCGTAGCATTGGACACTGACCCGGCGGGTATTGGTCGTCAGGCCAAGTACCGAGTGATCTATCTGTTGCGCGATGATGCGGGCGATTTAGACAAAGTGATCCTGCCGCTGCATGGTTATGGCCTGTGGTCGACGCTCTATGGTTTTATCGCTCTAGAAAGTAACGGCAACGACATCTACGGCCTGCAGTTCTATCAGCATGGTGAGACCCCCGGCCTTGGCGCCGAGGTGGACAACCCGCGATGGAAAGGTCTGTGGAATGGCAAGAAATTGCGCGACGATGCAGGCGAGCTGCAGATTACCGTCGCCAAGTCGCAGCCCGCCGCCGGTCCCGATTTCTATGTCGACGCGCTTGCTGGGGCCACTCTGACCTCGGTTGGTGTCGATAACCTGGTGAAATTCTGGATGGGTGACGCGGGCTACGCCCGGTTCCTGGCCAAACTGCAAGCAGGAGAGTTTTGATGTCTCAGACCAAGAAAGAGATGCTGGTCGACCCGCTTGTCGACAATAACCCGATCACGCTGCAGGTCCTGGGCATCTGTTCCGCGCTGGCCGTGACTTCTTCGTTGCAGGTGGCCTTTGTAATGGCGCTGGCTGTGACCTTCGTGACCGCCTTCTCGTCGATGTTCATTTCGATGTTGCGCAACCAGATACCCGGCTCAATCCGGATCATCGTTCAGATGGTGATCATCGCGTCGCTGGTGATCCTGGTGGATCAGGTTCTCAAGGCCTATGCCTTCCAGATTTCGAAAACCCTGTCGGTTTTCGTTGGGCTGATTATCACAAACTGTATCGTGATGGGCCGTGCCGAGGCATTTGCGATGAAGAACCCCCCGATAGCATCTTTTATCGACGGTGTTGGCAACGGCATGGGCTATGGGCTGATCCTGCTGCTAGTCGGCTTTATCCGCGAGCTGTTGGGGGCCGGGTCGCTGTTCGGTGTCACCATCTTGCAGACTGTGAACAATGGCGGCTGGTACGTACCCAACGGTATGCTGCTGTTGCCACCTTCGGCGTTCTTCATCATCGGCCTGATCATCTGGGCCTTCCGTACATGGAAGCCGAACCAGGTCGAAGAACGCGAATACAAAATCCAGCAGGTAGAGGCGCACTGATGGAAGGGCTTATCTCACTGGCCGTAAAGGCCATCTTTGTCGAAAACCTTGCGCTCAGCTTCTTTCTTGGCATGTGTACCTTCATCGCCGTGTCCAAGAAGATCTCGACCGCGCTGGGTCTTGGGATCTCGGTCATGGTCGTGCAGGCGATCACCGTTCCCGCCAACAACCTGTTGCTGACCTATCTGCTGAAGCCGGGCGCGCTGGCCTGGGCCGGGTTCCCGGATGTGGACCTGACCTTCCTTGGCCTGATCTCGTATATCGGCGTGATAGCCGCGATGGTTCAGATCCTCGAGATGGTCTTGGACAAGTATTTCCCCCCGCTCTACAACGCGCTGGGTATTTTTCTGCCGCTGATCACGGTGAACTGCGCCATCCTGGGTGGCTCGCTGTTCATGGTCGAGCGGGATTATAACTTTGCCGAGGCCACGACCTATGGTCTGTCCTCCGGCTTTGGCTGGGCGCTGGCGATTACCGCTATGGCGGGGGTGCGCGAAAAGCTGAAATATTCGGACATTCCTGATGGCCTGCAGGGTCTGGGGATCACCTTTATCACCGCGGGTCTGATGGCGATGGCCTTCATGTCCTTCTCGGGCGTGAAACTGTAAGGGGGCGGCAATGGAAACCTTTAGCCTAGGCGTCGTTCTTTTCACGCTGATCGTTCTGGCGCTTGTCGCCCTTATCATGGCCGCCCGGTCGCGGTTGGTGTCGACGGGCAATGTCAACATCACCATCAATGGTGAGAAAACCGTGTCCGTGCCCGCCGGTGGCAAGCTGTTGCAAACCCTGGCAGCTGAGAAACTGTTCGTGCCATCGGCCTGTGGCGGCGGCGGGACCTGCGCACAATGCCGCGTACGCGTCCATTCCGGCGGTGGCGCGATCCTGCCGACCGAAGAAAGCCATATCACCAAGCGCGAGGCCGCTTGTGGCGACCGTCTGTCTTGTCAGGTTGCAGTTAAACAAGACATGGATATCGAGGTCCCCGAAGAGGTCTTTGGCGTCAAGAAATGGGAATGCACGGTTCGGTCGAACGAAAACGTTGCCACCTTTATCAAAGCGCTGACGCTGGACCTGCCCGAAGGTGAGGATGTGAATTTCCGCGCTGGTGGCTATATCCAGATCGAAGCCCCCGCCCATGCGCTGAAATACACTGATTTCGATGTCGAGGAGGAATATCGCGAAGATTGGGATCGCTTCAATCTGTGGCAATACGACTCGGTCGTTGCCGAACCCATCGAACGCGCCTATTCCATGGCCAACTATCCGGACGAAAAGGGCATGATCATGCTGAACGTCCGGGTTGCCTCACCGCCTCCGGGTTCCGAAGGGATACCGGCGGGCCAGATGTCGTCGTATATCTTCAACCTGAAACCGGGTGACAAGGTCACGATCTCGGGTCCATTCGGTGAATTCTTCGCCCGCGAGACCGGAAGAGAGATGGTGTTCATCGGTGGTGGTGCTGGTATGGCGCCCATGCGCAGCCATATTTTCGACCAGCTCAAACGGCTTGAGAATCGCGACCGTAAGATCACCTTCTGGTACGGTGCCCGGTCCAAGAAAGAGATGTTCTTTGTCGAGGATTTCGACAGCCTCGCGGAAGAGTTCGACAATTTCGAATGGCATGTCGCCCTGTCGGATGCCCAGCCCGAGGATGACTGGAAAGGCTATACCGGCTTTATCCATAACGTGCTGTTCGACGAATACCTCAAGAACCACCCGGCACCCGAGGATTGCGAGTTCTACATGTGCGGACCGCCGATCATGAACCAGTCGGTCATCAACATGCTGCTGGATCTGGGTGTGGACCGCGAAGATATCATGCTCGACGATTTCGGCGGGTAATCAGTTATCCGGCGCCCTGTGGCGCCGGTTTCATTTTAGGTCTTTTGGTTCGATTACAGGCGCAGGTCGCTTGCCTCGCGTGGCAGGCAGGATTTGATGTCGAAGACTACGCTGTTTTCTTTGCCATAGGCTCGAAACTGCAAAGGATCGAGTGCCCGATATTCCGCATGCGCGACGGCCAGGACGACCCCGTCATAGAGCCCTGGCTCAGGTTGGTCGATCAGGGCCAGGTCGTATTCTTCGTGCGCGGCTTTGGGGTCGGCATGAGGGTCGTGGACATCGACGCTGATGCCATAGCTTTGCAATTCTTCGATAATGTCGACGACACGGGTGTTGCGCAGGTCGGGGCAGTTTTCCTTGAACGTCAGGCCCATCACCAGAACACGGGCGGCGCCAACATTGATACCGCAACGGGTCATACGTTTGACCAGTTGCGACACCACATAGCTGCCCATCCTGTCATTCAGGCGCCGCCCTGCAAGGATGATCTGCGGGTGATGGCCCACGGCCTCGGCCTTGTGCGTCAGGTAGTAAGGATCCACGCCGATGCAATGCCCGCCGACCAGACCGGGGCGGAAGGGCAGGAAGTTCCATTTGGTTCCGGCTGCGCGCAGCACAGCCTCGGTATCGATGCCCATGCGACCGAAGATCATCGCCAACTCGTTCACCAGAGCGATATTCAGGTCGCGCTGGGTGTTTTCGATCACCTTCGCGGCCTCAGCCACGCGGATGCTTTCGGCCTTGTAGGTTCCAGCGGTGATGATCCGGGCATAGAGCGCGTCAACTAGATCAGCGACCTGCGGGGTTGAACCAGCGGTGACTTTGCAGATGTCCGCGATACGGTGGGTCTTGTCACCGGGGTTGATCCGCTCGGGGCTGTAGCCTGCAAAGAAATCCGTGTTGAAAGTCAGGCCCGAGGCGCGTTCCAGCACCGGAACGCAATCTTCTTCGGTTGCGCCGGGATAGACGGTGGATTCGTAGATCACCAAATCACCGGGTTTCAATACGTGGCCAACTGTTTCCGACGCAGCCAGAAGGGGGGCTAAATCAGGCTGCTTACCTGCGGTGATCGGCGTGGGGACGGTTACGACATAGGTATCGCAATCGGCAATCTCCGAGGGGTTGGTTGTGAATTTCAGGCCGCCCGCCGCGCTCAGGTCATGTGGCTCAACCTCATGCGTTGCATCTACGCCAGCGCGTAGTGCCTCGACCCGCGCCGCATTGATGTCAAATCCGATCACCTTGCCAATTTTGCCGAAGGCCACGGCCAGGGGCAGGCCGACATAACCCAGCCCGATCACAGCAATCTTTCGGGAATTGGGGTCGGTTTCAAGCATATGCGTCACTTACCATGATAGTCGCGGAACCATTCGACAAACTGGGCGATTCCATCTTTGAAATTTGTCTGCGGACGATAGCCGGTCAGCTTTTGCAGCAGATCACTATTCGCCCAAGTGGCAGGAACATCACCCATCTGCATAGGCATGTAATTGCGGATGGCTTTCTTGCCGATAGCTTCCTCAATGGCTTCGATAAAATCCATCAGCCGCACTTTGTCGCCATTGCCGATATTCACCACGCGCCAGGGCGCCGCCGGCGACAGGCTGTCACCTTCTTCAATCTCATCTGCGCTGTCCGGCCGCACCGGAGGGACGTCGATCAGCAGTCGGATACCGCGGACAAGGTCTTCGACATTGGTGAAATCCCGATACATGTCGCCGTGGTTATAGATATCGATCGGGCGGTCATCCAGGATGGCGTCCACAAATTTATAGAGCGCAAGATCGGGTCGCCCCCAGGTGCCATAGACGGTGAAGAACCGGAACATGGTCGTGGGCAGGTTCCACAAATGGGCATAGGAATGGCCCATCGCCTCATTTGCCTTTTTGGTCGCGGCGTAAATCGTGAGCGGCGTGTCGGCCTTTTCGACCTCGGTGAAGGGCATGACCTCGTTGGCGCCATAGACCGAGGATGTCGAGGCCATCAGAAGGTGATCCACCTTATGCTCGCGCGCGATTTCCATGACGTTGAACGTGCCGACCACGTTGGAATTGATATAGCTGCGCGGGTCCTCAAGGCTATAGCGGACACCAGCCTGCGCCGCGAGATGCACGATCACCTCGGGCTGGAACTCCTCAGCGACCTTTGCAAGCTGCTCGTAGTTTTCCAAAAGATCCTCGGTTGCGGAAAACCCAGGGGATTGCAAGAGCATCTGATGGCGGCGCTGCTTGAGCGAGACGTCGTAATAATCCGTCATCCCATCGTAGCCGTGAACCTGAAACCCCTCGGCCAGTAGTAGTTTTGCCAGGTGAAAACCGATGAACCCTGCTGTGCCTGTGACTAATACGCGCTTCATTTAACCCTCGACCCAAACCAAAACCGTTTGAAACATCAGGGATACTTTCAGCCCCTCAAGGTCAAGGGGATTTTCCCACAAACCGCGCCATTGGGGCAATCCAGAACCCGAATTCACTTGCGGATTGTTGTTGCCCGCCAGTCAGGGTAGGAAATTGCGATGGTGTGGGATTGGATCAAAACCAGGTGGAAAAAACCTCAGGCGGCACAGAATTCAGTTTCTGACATCGCGCCTGACCAGAGGTTTTATGCCGTGGGGGATATCCATGGGCGATTGGATCTGTTGCAGACTTTGCTGGCAAGGCTGGATCCAGATTGCCCCACAATCTTTGTCGGGGACTACATTGATCGTGGCAATTACAGCGCCCAGGTGCTGCACCAGTTACGGCACCTTAGCCGGGTCCGGGGCAATGATTTCATTTGCCTGCTGGGTAATCACGAGGAGATGCTGTTGCGGTTCACCGATGACCCAAAACGGGTCGGCAGGCTTTGGCTGCAAAACGGTGGCCTGCAAACGCTCGCCTCATTTGGAATTACCGGTGTGGATGAAGACACGGTTGGTGCGGATGCTGTCTCGGTGGCTGACAGATTGCGACGCGCAATGGGAGAAGATTTGCTGTCATGGCTGCACGACCGTCCCCTGACCTGGACCAGCGGCAATGTCACAGTGGTGCATGCAGGGCTGGACCCGGGCAAGCCATTGGATGAGCAGACACGCCAAGTCCGCCTGTGGGGCCATCCGAATTTCTCACGGCAGATGCGGGAAGATGGCCAGTGGGTTGTCCATGGTCATACGATCACGTCAGAGCCCCGCGCTGAGAATGGCGTTGTTTCGATCGACACCGGCGCCTTCTTCAGTGGCAGGTTGACCGCCACTGATATTCGCGCCGGCGAGGTCCGGTTCATCGCAACCAACGAGCAGCCGGAATAGCTGTCAACCGACGATCATCTGCTTCATGCGAAGGGCTTCATACTCCAGCTCTTTGAGGCGGAAATGCACGACATCACCGATCGTGATCACGCCACGAAGATGGCCATCGCTGAGGACGGGCATGTGGCGAAAGCGCCCCTCTGTCATGGTTTTCAGTACATCGTTCAACAGATCCTCGGGCGCGCAGGTCTGTACACTGCGGGTCATCAGATCTTCGACAGATTGGGGGAGGGTCTGGCCCGGAGTATCGGCCATACGGCGCACAATATCACGCTCGGACAGGATACCCTGAAGCGTACCATTCTGATCTGTCACCACCACAGCGCCAATACGCTTTTCCTTGAGGATATTCACCACCGAATGAATTGTGTCTTTCGGGCGCACGGTAAAAACCGCGTCCCCTTTGCCAACAAGCAGCTTTTCGACTGTTGTCTGTGTATGAGAAAGGTTCGATTCAACCGACTGGCTATGCGAGGCAGCCGCGGCCTTGTCGCCGCGTGTCGGTGGCTGGTAAGAGCTTGGGGCCATGGGCAATCTCCTCTTGCTTTGCTTTTCACCTTACCGCAGCCATATGACCTGTATAGGGTACAAATGCCCTAACCGGGGAAAACTGCCAAAAACCAAGGAAATCCGGCCCGTTGTCCAACTTTTATCTGACCCCCCCTGTTGCCGCGCTGATATTTTTTGCGGTTGTCGTTTGTGGCCATAATTTTCGCATGACCTGGAAACAGCAGGCTCCGGGATGGCAGAAGAAAGCATGGCTGTTCGGGGTGCCCGCCGGAATCGGTTTGTTGGCGCTAGGCTTCCTGCCGCTGAAAGCCTGATGCAGGTTTGACTCTGATTGGGGCCGCTGTCATATGCCGGGCACGCTTTTCCTCAGGAGGGACCCATATGCGTTTCTTGCCAGTCCTGTCTGTCGCCACACTTATTTCCGGCTGCTTGTTCGACAAAGAGCCCGAGGTGGTACGCCTGTCAGGCGAAACGATGGGGACGACCTTCAACATCACGGCCATCGGTGTCGATGTTGATGAAGAAGCGCTGGCGGGTGCGGTCGAACAGACACTGGCCGAAGTTAACGCAAAGATGTCGAACTGGGACCCGAATTCCGAGGTTTCGACCTTCTCGGACTCGGGCAGCACTGAACCTGTAGCCGTTTCGGATGAATTTGCGCTGGTGCTTGATGCCGCGAATGATGTGCACGAGAAATCCGGGGGTACATTCGACGTGACTCTCGGCCCGCTGATCGAGCTGTGGGGCTTTGGTCCGCGCAAACCGGAAGATCCGGTGCCCGCAGATGCTGACATCCAGGCGGCTTTGGGCAGGGTCGGACAGGCCAGATTGCTGCAACTGGATCGCGATGCCGGAACTTTGGCGAAGGCCGATGCCGGAGTCGGCATTAACCTGTCCGCCATTGCCAAGGGGTATGGCATCGACGCCGTGGCCGAAACGCTGCGCTCGGCTGGGATTGAGGACTATATGGTCGAGATCGGCGGCGATCTGGTCACAAGAGGCGATAACGACAAGGGTGAAACTTGGCGGATCGGGATCGAAAAACCCCAGGCCGATGCGCAGAATCTGCAGTTGATTGTACAGCTTGATGATCTGGGTATGGCGACATCCGGCGATTACAAGAATTTCTTTGAACAAGATGGTGTGCGGTATTCGCATATCATTGACCCAACTACTGGCCGCCCGATCACGCATCGGACCACTTCGGTCACGGTACTGGCCGAAAATGCTATGATGGCAGATGCTTGGGCGACAGCGATGTTGGCCTTGGGTCAGGAAAAGGGTTTGAAACTTGCCGAGACGCATAAACTTGCCGTGTATTTCATCTCGCGGGATGTGACAGGCGGTGAGGATGCCTATATCACGGTACACAGCACAGCGTTCAAAGAGGCGTTGGGCACCAACTGACGGGTTGAGCTGAGATGAGCACTTTTATTCTGGCCTTCATTCTGCTGCTGATCATCATGGTTGGCATGTCGCTGGGTGTGATGTTGATGGGTAAGACCATCAAGGGCAGCTGCGGAGGCCTGAATGCGATCTCGGGGGCGGATAAATGTGTGGTCTGCCAAAAGGACGTGGACCCTAACAGCCCCTTGCGCGACAAGCTTCAGTGCAAACGCGCCCAAAAGATGCTTGAGCAGATGGAACGGCAAGCCTAATAACTTAGCGCTTCGTTTGGCGGTTGGAATTGGCTAAGCAGGTCCCTGAATAACGGGGGCGCAGATTTGGCCAAAGCAAGAAACATCCTGTTCATCATGTTCGACCAGCTGCGCTGGGACTATCAGAGCTGTTACGGGCATCCGCATCTGCACACCCCCAACATAGACCGCTTGGCTGCGCGTGGTGTGCGGTTCGACAGGGCCTATATTCAGTCTCCTATTTGCGGTTCCTCCCGTATGTCGACCTATACCGGGCGCTATGTGCATTCGCATGGGGCTTCTTGGAACGGTATCCCGCTGAAAGTGGGTGAGATGACCATGGGTGATCATCTGCGCAAGGCCGGGATGGACTGTTGGCTGGTAGGCAAAACCCATATGCGCGCGGATGCTGAAGGCATGGCGCGGCTGGGGCTGGAACCGGACAGTCTGGTTGGTGCGCGCGTGGCCGAATGCGGGTTCGACGTGTTCGAGCGTGATGACGGAATGCTGCCCGAAGGGCCGGATGGGTATTATGACCCGGACGGAGCCAAGGAATACAACAAATATCTATCGGCCAAAGGATATGACAGCGACAACCCCTGGCATGACTTCGCCAATTCAGGTCTCGACGCTGAGGGCAATGTTCTGTCGGGCTGGTTTCTCAAGAACTCGTCCCAGCCGGCGAATATTGCCGAGGAAGATAGCGAAACGCCCTATCTGACCGGGCGCGGGATCGAATTCATGGAAACCCATGACGGCCCCTGGTGCTGCCACCTGAGCTTTATCAAACCGCATTGGCCCTATGTCGTGCCGGAACCCTATGCCTCAATGTACGGACCGGAACATATCCTGCCCGTGGTCCGGTCTGAGGCGGAACGCCGGAATGCCCATCCGGTGCTCCGGGCATTCATGGACACCAAGGTTGGCGAGGCGTTCTCGCGGCAGGATGTGCGCGACGCCGTGATCCCCGCTTATATGGGTCTGATCAAGCAGGCCGACGACCAAATGGGCCGGCTGTTCGCATGGCTGGAAAAGACGGGTCGGATGGAGGACACGATGATCGTGTTAACCTCGGACCACGGGGATTTTCTGGGCGATCACTGGATGGGTGAGAAGACCTTTTTCCAGGACGCATCGGTCAAGGTGCCGTTGATCATCTATGACCCATCCCCCGAGGCTGAGGCAACCCGTGGCACTGTCAGCGACGCGCTGGTCGAGTCCATCGACCTCGCCCCAACATTCTTGGACATAGCCGGAGGCGAAGCGTCGGGTCACATTCTGGAAGGTCACTCCTTGTTGCCGATCTTGCGTGGCCATCAGGTCGAGACACCTCGGGAAGTGGCAATCAGTGAGTATGACTATTCCGCCTCGCCCATGGCGGAAAAGCTGAATGCCTCGGTTCGGGATGCAGTGATGTTCATGGTGGCCAACAAGAATTGGAAGCTGATCCATTGCGAAGGCGGGCATCGGCCACTGCTGTTCGATCTTGAAAACGACCCGAATGAACTAACCGACCTTGGCAACAGTGCTGAACACGCGGATATCATCGCCAAGATGTATGACCATCTGTTCACTTGGGCGCGTCGCCCGTCGCAGCGCACAACACGTTCCGAACAGCAACTGATCGATATGCGCACCAATAGTCGGGGCAGAGGGGTGGTTATTGGAATCTATGACGAAAACGACGCACCACTGGAATTGACCGTGAAATACAGAGGCCGCAAAGCGCGCCCCTATCAGGACCATACCGGCAAGGAATAGCCTTTGTAACATGAATTCTGACCTGATCAGGGCAAAAGGCGGTTCACCCTGCGCGGGGCAGGCGATACAAGACCAACCAAGAGCAGCAAACCCGGAGAGCCGAAATGACCGCCCCGAAACCCGTCGTCCTGTGTATTCTTGATGGCTGGGGCCTGTCCGAGGACACCGAGGCCAATGCGCCTTACCTTGCCGACACGCCAACATTTGATGCGATCATGGCCAAGGGCCCACACGCCAAGCTGATCACCCATGGTCCGGATGTTGGTCTGCCAAGTGGTCAGATGGGCAATTCCGAAGTCGGTCACACAAATATTGGGGCTGGCCGCGTTGTTGCGATGGATTTGGGCCAGATTGATCTGGCGATTGAGGACGGTTCTTTCTTTGCCAACTCCGCGCTGCAGAACTTTATCGGTAAGGTAAAGGCTGCAGGTGGCACCGCACATCTGTTGGGGGTGGTCTCGGACGGGGGAGTGCATGGCCACCTGAACCATATCATTGCTGCGGCAAAGGCGATAACGGATTCTGGTGTGCCCGTTGCCTTGCACGCGGTTACGGATGGCCGGGATGTGGCCCCGAAATCAGTGCTGACCTATATCACAGAGCTTGAGGAGCGCTTGCCCGACGGCGCCCGTGTTGCCTCGGTCTGCGGGCGCTATTTTGCCATGGACCGCGACAACCGATGGGAACGTGTTAGCGAAGCCTATGGTGCAATGATCAAGGGGAAAGGGCGCAGCGCTGTTTCGGCGCGCAATGCCGTGGATCAGGCCTATCAGCAGTCGGAAACGGACGAGTTCATCGTTCCGACCGTCCTCGACGGCTATCACGGCATCAAAGACGGAGACGGGTTCTTCTGCCTCAACTTCCGCGCCGACCGGGCCCGCGAGATTCTGCGGGCGATTGGCGAACCCGGCTTTGATGATTTCGACACCGGCGCGCGCCCACAGCTTTCAGCCCTGCTGGGCATGGTCGAATATTCCGACGGGCACAGCGCTTATATGACCACTGTTTTCCCCAAACGTGACATCATCAATACACTGGGCGAATGGGTGGCAAAAAATGGGCTCAGCCAGTTCCGTCTGGCCGAGACCGAGAAATACCCGCATGTGACCTTCTTCCTCAATGGCGGCAAGGAAACGCCCGAGGCGCACGAAGACCGCTTTATGCCGAAATCGCCAAAAGTGGCGACCTACGACCTACAACCCGAGATGTCATCGGCCGAAGTGACCGCAAAATTCGTCGAAGCCATCGGGGCGGGCTATGATCTGATCATAACCAACTATGCCAATCCGGATATGGTTGGGCATACCGGCGACCTGCAAGCGGCAATCCGCGCCTGTGAGGCTGTGGATCAAGGGCTGGCGCAAGTCGTCGCCGCGTTAGAAAAAGTGGGGGGCGCAATGATTGTAACGGCCGATCATGGAAATTGCGAGATGATGGTCGATCCCGAAACCGGTGGGCCGCATACAGCCCATACGCTGAATCCCGTGCCTGTGGCGTTAGTCGGGGGACCAGCAGGGGTATCCTTGCGGGATGGTCGCCTGTCCGATCTGGCGCCCACACTGCTGGAACTGATGGCGTTGGATCAGCCCCCTGAAATGACTGGAAAGAGCCTGCTTTCATGACGCTTCGTGCGCTGCTTCTGGCGATTTTCTTTGCATCCAGGGCGGTTGCCCAGACCGACCCCGCGACCGCTGCATTGAATGCAGCGCAGATGCTTGAGCAGGCATCAGTATCGTTGACCGAGGCCGAAAGCGCCCGCGACCGGGTCCGTGCCCTGACCGAAACCATACAGGCGTATGAGGCGGGCCTGTCGGCCATGCGGGATGGCCTACGACGGGCGGCAACACGCGAAGCCCAGTTAACAGCCGAGTTGCGCAGTCGGGAAAAGGACGTGGCACAGCTGTTGGGCGTATTACAAACGATCGAAACCACGGCGCCTCCGGTTCTGATGCTACACCCGTCAGGGCCGTTGGGCTCGGCCCGGGCCGGTATGATGCTGTCCGAGGTTACGCCAGGTCTGAACGCAAAAGCGCAGTCTCTTGCGCGTGATCTTCAAGAAGTGCGCACGCTGCGATTGTTGCAGCAAAGCGCCTCGGAAACCTTGGTCGAGGGCTTGACCGGCGTTCAGAATGCCCGCACCCAGCTCAGCACCGCCATCGCAGACCGAACGGATTTGCCGCGCCGCTTTGTCGAGGACCCGATCCGCACAGCGATCCTGATCTCATCGACTGAAACGCTTGACGGTTTTGCCAGCGGGCTTTCCCAGATCTCCGAAGGGCAAATCGCCGAAACGGATGCGGATATATCAAGTATCAAGGGTCAAATTGCGCTGCCGACGCAGGGCATCATCCTGCACCGGGCAAATGAAACCGATGCGGCCGGTGTCAAACGCCCTGGTATCGTATTGGGCACCCGACCGCGCGCAATAGTCACCTCGCCAACGGCGGCCACGATACGGTATCGCGGGCCACTACTGGAGTTGGGGAATCTGGTGATCCTCGAGCCGCAACCGGGGCTTCTATTTGTCTTTTCCGGGCTACAAGAGGTCTACGGAGAAGCCGGTCAGGTGATTCCCCGGGGGACGCCAGTCGGATTGATGCCTGCAGAATCGAAGGAAATCGGCGCAATTTTGTCAACAAGCAGTGATGGCACTGGAACTGACCGGTCAGAAACGCTCTATATAGAGGTAAGACAGGATAACAGCCCCGTGGACCCGGAATCGTGGTTTCGGACCGACAAGGATGGATAAACGAGTATGAAGAAATTTGTGATGGCCGGTTTGGCTGGAACTATTGCAGGCCTGATTGTAACGACGCAGATCGCCGGTCCGTTGCTTGCCCAAGAAGCCGAAAACAAGGCCAGTGTCTATGAACAGCTGGATCTGTTTGGCGATATTTTCGAACGCATCCGCGCGCAATATGTCGAAGAGGTTGAGCCCGAAGACCTGATTGAGGCGGCCATTGACGGTATGCTGACCTCGCTGGATCCGCACTCCAGCTATCTGTCGCCGGATGATGCCGAACAAATGCGGGTCCAGACCCGTGGCGAGTTTGGCGGTCTGGGTATCGAAGTCACGCAGGAAGAGGGCTTTGTCAAAGTTGTCTCGCCGATCGACGATACGCCTGCGGATGAGGCCGGGATCGAAGCCGGAGATTTCATCACCCATGTCGATGGCGAAAGCATACTGGGCCTGACCCTGGACAAAGCGGTCGATCTGATGCGCGGGCCGGTGGGCTCGGAAATCGTGATCACCGTTGTCCGCGAGGGTGAACAGGAACCTTTTGACGTGCCTATCATCCGCGACACAATCAAACTGACGGCAGTACGCGCGCGCACCGAAGGGACCAGTGTGGTTCTGCGTGTGACCACCTTTAACGACCAAACCTATCCCAACTTGCAGGAAGGTCTGGCCGAGCAGATCGAAGAGGCCGGAGGGATCGACAAGGTGAATGGTGTCGTTCTGGACCTGCGCAACAATCCCGGTGGTCTGCTGACACAGGCAATCAAGGTTTCGGACGCATTCCTAAACGAGGGTGAGATCGTATCAACCCGTGGCCGCGATCCAAGCGATGGTGAGCGTTTCAACGCAACAGTGGGTGATCTGGCAGAAGGAAAGCCGATTGTCGTGCTGATCAATGGCGGGTCCGCCTCGGCATCCGAGATTGTAGCCGGCGCGCTGCAGGATCATCGCCGCGCAATCGTTGTGGGAACCAAAAGTTTCGGCAAGGGCTCGGTCCAGACCGTTATGCCACTGCGGAGCGATGGTGCGATGCGTTTGACCACGTCGCGTTATTACACGCCATCGGGCCGTTCGATTCAGGCGCTTGGTGTCAGCCCCGACATCATCGTCGAACAACCCCGTCCAGCCCCGGAGACCGAGGAAGAAGAGGCCAATGGGAACACCCGTTCCGAGGCTGATCTGCGTGGCAGTCTGAACAATGACAGCCTGAGCGAGGATGAAATCCGCCAGATCGAAGAAGATAGGGCCAAGGCCGAAGCCACCGCCGAATTGCGGGAAGAGGATTACCAGCTGGCCTATGCCATCGACATCCTCAAGGGGCTGTCAGCCTTCAACCCGGACGGGCCATCGCAATAAAGAAGCCGGGCCGCCTGACAGGCGGCCCTTTTCCTGATGGGGCCGCTGCCGATCGAGGTAAGGTGGCTGATTAGAGCCCGATGCCACCTATGTTGTCTCCCAACCAACGTCCGCTCTGTGAAAAGCTAGTCAGAAAAACACATCTTGTTTCCATCCAGGTCTCGAACGTATGCAGAGAACTTTGGCCCGCGTTGGTTGGGGGCCCCCTCACAATCACCCCCGAGATCTGTGGCTAAAGCGTGCAGCCTTCTGACTTCTGCTTCGCCACCAACGCAAAATCCAACCATCGTTCCATTACCGTTAGTGGCCGGCAACGTGTCGAAGGGTTTGGCCACGGCGAAGGCAAAATCCTTTCCAAGCCAGTAAGTCATTCTTTCTGAAGGCGACATGCTTTGGAGACCCGATTGCGAAAACAGTGTGTCGTAGAAGGTTCTTGCAGCTGCCATGTCATTCGTTCCGACAACAAAGTAATTCATTTTCATCGATTTAGCTCCTGCAAGTGAGTGGCCTGCGTCAGGCATTGGTTTCAGTGACCCAAGCTATATCGACTAATGTGCCATTTTATGTCTTATTTGATTCATGGCACGGGCTAATACACACAACAGACTGAGGCGATTGGAATTGCTTGCGGTTCAACTCAAGCAAGATGCCCATTGTACGGTTAGAGACTTGGCGCAACAGCATGGTGTCAGCATGCGCACGATAGCCCGCGACCTTGTGCTTATGCGGGACCAAGGCATGCAGATAGACGCTGATCGCGGTCGTGGAGGAGGTGTGCGCCTCGACCGCAACTGGGGCGTTGGTCGCATGAACCTGACATACGCTGAGGCGGTCGATCTGCTAATCAGCATCGCTGTCGCAGAGCAGATGAAATCACCAATGTTGCTTGCGAACTTGGCATCGGTAAGGCGGCAGCTTGTGGCCTCGTTTTCACCCGAGAAACGCAACAAGGTGAACCAGCTCAAGTCCCGTATTCTCATAGGCGTCACGGCTTCGACTTATGTTCAAGCCAGCGCGAGCGCCCCACCAAAAAGGATTGTGCAAGCGGTTCATCAGGCTTTCGTCGATCAAAAGGTCTTGGAGCTGCAATATCAAAGAGAAGACGGTGTTATTTCCAACCGGCAAATTGAGCCTCAGTATCTCTTGTTGAAGTATCCCATTTGGTACGTCGTTGCGATCGACCGTCTGAGAAACGAACCAAGGACATTTCGGTGCGACCGGATGCTTGGGGCCTCAATGGGCGAAACGCGCTTCAAGCTGCTGCCGAAAGAAAAATTTCAACCCTCATTGGTAATTGATGATTCTTCGATGTGATCGGGTCATGGCCAACAGTAAGCGTACAATGACACCTGAATTATAGGCACGCACTTCGTCCGCCCTTCTACCGCCTACTGAGACCGGCGAAAGACTCGTTTTAGCATATCAAGCTCTGCTCGCATCAGGTCCAGTTCGGCGCGCAGGTCATCGGCGGCGGCGTTTCCTGCAATGATCGAGAACCCGCCCAGTTTAAGCCCTGAAACAGAATCTGAGATTACAAAACTATGGACCCCGTCAGACAGGGCCACATCAGGCACCTGTACACGAAGCTCCCATCCGGTGTCGGCTGGTGACAGGTGAACCTCATCCAGCGCGTCACCACGGTAGGACACGCTGATCTCGGGCTGCGTATCAGCCTGCAGGTGGCCCATCCAGGTGCCATTTTCCAGGCCCAGTGATGTGAGTATCAGATCGGTCATGGCTGGGTTCTCATAAATCGGCGCGATGGTGACGACAGACGGTCAGGTCCTGCAACACTATCCGGTTCATCCGAGGATTATCCAGAATGATATCCAGCCAGACTTTGTCCATGCGGCGTTCATTCAGTGGTAAATGTGCAAGATCAAAATCCACGCTGTTTGAAGGACCAGTGGGATCAATTTTGCGCAGAACCTGTTCGGCGTTTGGGCCGTGTCGAATATTGAGCCGCGCGAACAATTCCTGTGGGCGTTCGGCCTCAATATGGCAATCGACTCGGATCAGATGCTGCTGCGTCAGCCCTTGCACAGCCTCTTGTGGAAGCTCGATAGAGAGAGAGAGAAATGATCCCTCGAACCCAAAAACCTCGACCGCCAAGCTGAACGGTGACAGATCATGCTTGCGCGTGTTCCTGATCTGGCGCGTGCTGATTTCCTGGCGCGGACAGTCGTGAAACAGCGTTGCCTCATCGTTGATACGTGCCTTACGCGGGGCCGAGGCGACACCGGGGCGGGGCTGAGGATAGCGCCACAGCTCGGGCCTCCAGCTCCAGTCGGTGCCCAACGGTTTCGGGAAATGGGTTGATCCCGCCACAGGCCGTGTAAGGCGGCTGTTGGCCTGAAGGATCAGCGCATCCAGCTCGGATCGCAAGCGACGTGCATCATCACGCTGCAGCCGCAATTCAGAAAGCACAGCTTCGGGCGCTGCCCGGGCGTCCCGCTGCCAGCGCGTAAGTGCTTTGCGGTGAATATAGCGATCCAGTAGCTTGCCCATGATCCCAATCTATTGCTCCACACATCTTTTGTCGGATATCCACCCGAGGATAAAGCCGATTTGCATCATAGCGTCGGTAAATTACCGAAAATGTGAACACGCTTTTGGCTAGGCAGCAAAGTTGTGACCTGTTACGGAGGGCGCCGTTCTTGCAATCGACCCGGTCAGTGCGTACCGTCTGACACCTGATTGCAGTGGACCATCCGTTACAACCCTATAGCAATATTTCCGAGGCAAAGACGGGGCATGGAACCCACTCTATTCGCATTCATCTGGAAGCATTCCAAGAAACAGCAACTGGTATTGTTGCTGCTGACATTGTTTTCTTTTCCCTTCCTCTATGCATCATTGGAGCTGCCCAAGCAGATCATTAACGATGCGATTGGTGCACCAGGCAGCTCGGTAACTTTCTTAGGAGTTACGGTGACGCAGGTGCAGTATTTGTTGATTCTGTGTCTGGCCTTTCTGGCGACGGTCATCGCCAGCGGTCTGATGAAAATGCGGATCAACACGATGAAAGGTGTGTTGGCCGAACGCATGTTACGCCGACTGAGGTACACGCTGATCCACCGAACTCTGCGGTTCCCGAAATCCTATTTTGCCACCACCAGTCAGGGCGAGTTGGTGTCGATGATCACGTCCGAGGCTGAACCGATGGGCGGCCTGATGGGAGATGCGATCGCACAACCTGTATTCCAGTTTGGTCAGATGATGACCATTGTGACGTTTCTGTTCATGCAAAGCGTGTGGTTTGGTCTTGCAAGTATTGCGCTGATTCCGCTGCAGGCTTGGTTGATTCCAAAATTGCAGCGCCAGATCAACCTGTTGAACAAAGACCGAATCCAGGAAGTTAGGCGCTTGAGCTCAGAAATCGGCGAAAGCGCAGCCGGGATTAGTGATCTGCGCACCAACGGAGGCTGGCGGCACAGATTGGCCCAGTTCAGCCATCGTTTGGGAACTTTGTTCGAGATCCGATTCAAGATCTATAACAAAAAGTTCTTCATGAAGTTTCTCAACAATCTGATCACTCAGATGACCCCGTTTCTGTTTTATTCGGTGGGCGGATACCTGGCGATCACGGGCGAGGTAACAGTGGGCGCGCTGGTGGCGGCGCTGGGAGCGTATAAGGATCTTAGCGGACCTTGGAAGGATCTGCTGACCTATTACAATCAGGTTCAGGACATGTCGTTGCGGTGGGAAATCGTGACCGAACGCTTCGCACCCGACAACATGGTACCCGAAGAGCTGTTCGAGGGCGAGCCTGATTCCATTCCGCATCTGACTGGCGAGATCAAGCTGCAGAATATTACCGTTCGGGATAACGATGGGAAAACTGTTCTCGAGGATATAGACCTCGTCATACCCAAAGGGGCCCGCGTGGCCATCAAATCCTCGAATGCGGCCGAAAGAGGGGCATTGGCTCAGCTGCTGACCCGCGAATTGCTGCCGGTTCAGGGCGACGTCACGATTGCCGGGCATGACATCCAATCCTTGCACCAATCCGTCATCGCGGCGCGGATCGGATATGCCTATTCTCGACCATATCTGTTTGATGGGTCGATTGGGGACAACTTGATGATGCCCCTGAAAACACGCCCTCAGCATGAAGCCGACGCCGCCAGGGCCCCTAGCCGCCGCCAGATCGAGGCCGCGCGAGCGGGGAACTCGGTGGATTCGCTGTCAGATGAATGGATTGATCCCGGTCTGGCCGGGCTCAACAACACTGACGACATCCAGGATTGGTGGTTCAAGCTGGTCGAGGCGATGGGAACGGATGAATTCATGTTCCGCCGCACCCTGCGCAGCCAGTTGAATCCGGATCAGCATCCCGAGTTTGTGCAAAATATCATCGACCTCCGTGGCCCCATCCATGACAAGTTGGTGGAAAAAGATCTGGACCGCTTTGTCTACCGGTTCGATCCGGACAGGTTCAACCCAACTGTGCCTTTGGGCGGCAACCTTCTTTATGCAGCACCGTCGCAGGAAATCTCGCCGGACATTCTGGCCGGCGATAATCGGTTCATGCAGATGCTGCGTACACATGAGCTTGATGACGACGCGCTGAGTATCTCAAGCGCTGTTCTAGAAACGCTGAACCATGCTTTTGGGCGGGACGGAACCGACCATCCGCTGTTCCTGCGCCTGGGCTTGAGCAAGGATATGTTCCACCGGCTGCTGGCGATCGAAGACAAGCGCAAGGCAAAAGGAGTGGACGAGCTGTCGCAGCGCGAACACGCCTTTCTTCTGACTGTTCCGTTCCTGCTGACCGCCGAACAGATAGGCCCTGATTTCCCGGATGAATACAAACAGAAGATTCTGAAAATCCGCACTGAACAGGGCGAAAGGCTACGTGGAAGCCTGCAGGAGATATTTGTACCGGTCACACCGGACACATACATCGCGCGTATGACGGTTATGGAAAATGCGCTTTTCGGGCGGGTGTCTGTGACGGCGGGAGCTCATGCTGACGAGATAGAGGATGTGGTTGCCGAAGTGATCAATGCCGCAGGTCTGCGCAGACAGGCAGCGGCCATCGTCTATGATCTGTCCGCAGGGCTGGGTGGGAACAATCTGACAACCGTCTTTCAGGAACGAATTGCCTTCTCGCGCGCCGGGATTAAACGGCCGGATTTGCTAATCCTGGATAAAGCGTTGGCCAGCCATGACTCTGAGAGCCGTTTACGCACCCGGTTGAAACTGCGCGAACTGCTGCCCGATTCCATCATGATTTTCATGGAGGACAGTTTCGCCCATCCCGAGGCCTATGATCTGTTTGTTGAAATCAAGGATGGCCGCATTGACGGTGTCTCGAAAACGCAGCTCGAACAAGAATCCGGCACCACCGCTGACCTCAGCCGCAAGCTGAAGATTATCTCATCAACTCCGCTTTTTGCCAATATCGACGGCCGCAACCAGAGATTGCTGGCGTTTTCGGCGCAGTGGTATGATGCTGCCGCTGGTCAGGTCATTTTCTCTCGTGGGCAGGCGCCGGATGCGGCCTATCTGTGCATTTCGGGTCATGCGAAGCTTATGTGGCACGAAGAAGACGGTTCGACTCGGTCCATATCTGTCATTGAACCCGGGCGCCTGATCGGTGACCTGTCTGTTATCACCGGTGAGACCAGACAGTTGGATCTTGTGGCAGGCGAAAACTGTTCATTCCTGCGGATTGGTGCAGTGGAACTGCGCGCGGTGATCGAAAGCGATGCAAGCGTTGCGGTTCAGTTGCTTGAAACAGTTGCCGGATACCTGACAACCATTTCGGAAAAGATCAACGCCACCAAGGCATCGACCTTGTTCTTCGATGATGAGGACCAGACCGAAAGTTCCCACCAGAATGTCTGAAATCCGCGCGCCCTCTTACGCCCCGCATGAGCAACTGGTCGCCGACGCACGCGACAAACCACAGCTGTGGCGCCTGCTGGCCGGCCTGGCAACAATCGTAGTCGTTGCAACCGTCTTCAATCTGATCCTGTTTGCAGTCGTAACCGTGGCCGGACCGCAGGAATGGGCCAGCGGGTTGATGAACGGCTCGACCCCGATCTCGATGGTGATCCTGCTGTCAAGCTTTGGGTTTGTCACATTTGGTGTGTGGACCGCAGCGCGACAGTTTCAGAAGCGGTCCCTGGGTTCTATTTTAGGGACTCGGGGCAAAGCGGCCAGACAGTTCTGGCTTGTGCTGCGCGCCCTGATGGTGCTTGGCGTGGTTATCGTAACCGTGCCGCACGTCATTTTGGGCGCGCCGCTTGTTCAAAACCTGTCCTTTTCGGTTTGGCTGGTATTCCTGCCTCTGTCGCTATTGGCTGTGTTTGTCCAAATCAGTGCAGAGGAGCTGCTTTTCCGCGGATATATGCAGCAAAGCCTGGCGGCGCGATTTCGTTCTCCGATCATCTGGATGGGGGTACCGTCGCTTCTATTCGCAGTGGGGCACTATTCGCCCGATGCGGCGGGCGGCAATGCAGAGTTGCTGGTGCTGTGGACTGGTCTGTTTGGACTTTTGGCTGCGGATTTGACCGCGCGGGCGGGAACCCTGGGCCCGGCCATAGCGCTGCATTTTTTCAACAATGTCATAGCGCTCTTGTTTGTCTCGCTACCTGACACCCTCAGCGGTCTTGCCTTATTTGTACTGCCCTTTGATATGACCGATACTCTGACATTGCGGCAATGGTTATATGTGGATTTTGCCGTGATGATTGTCAGCTGGTTTATCGCGCGCCTTGCGCTCAGGCGCTGATTGCAATTCTTTCCGTAGCGTCTTATGTGACGTCAACGCCGTACTAGCAAGGTTCCGACATGAACTGGATCACAAACTACGTCCGTCCCCGGATTAATTCGATCTTCTCACGCCGGGAAGTCCCCGAAAACCTTTGGCACAAGTGTGACGAATGCGGCACGATGCTGTTCCACCGCGAATTGGCGGAAAACCAGAATGTCTGCACCCAATGTGATCATCATATGGCGATCACACCGCGCGACCGGTTCGGGCACCTGTTTGACGGTGGTATATTTACCGAGGTCGATGTTCCCGCTCCCAAAGATGATCCGCTACAGTTCCGGGACCAGAAGAGATACCCCGACCGGATGAAAGCAGCGCAGAAGAAAACTGGCGAGCAAGAGGCGATGCTGGTCGCCAAAGGTGATATCGGACGTACGCCGGTCGTGGCAGCAGCCCAGGATTTCTCGTTCATGGGCGGCTCGATGGGTATGTATGTCGGCAATGCCATCATTGCGGCGGCGCAAGAGGCAGTGAAGTTGAAACGCCCGCTGATCCTGTTCTCGGCAGCGGGTGGCGCTCGAATGCAGGAAGGCATCCTGAGCTTGATGCAGATGCCGCGAACCACCGTGGCGGTTGAGATGCTGAAAGAGGCAAAACTGCCCTATATCGTTGTACTCACCCATCCTACCACCGGAGGCGTGACCGCTTCTTATGCGATGCTGGGCGACGTCCATATCTCGGAACCCAATGCGCTAATCTGCTTTGCAGGCCCGCGCGTGATCGAACAGACCATTCGGGAAAAGCTGCCCGAAGGATTTCAGCGCGCAGAATACCTGCTGGACCACGGAATGCTGGACCGGGTAACGAAGCGTACCGAAATGCGTGACGAATTGATCACGATTACCCGCATGCTGATGAATCAGCCTCCTGCGGTCAAAGGTGATTTGCCCGCGCCCACCCCCGAAGCCCCAGAGAAAGACGCGGATCAGGAATGACTTCGCCATCGTCAGACGTCATCCTTGATCGGATGATGGCGCTGCATCCCAAGATCATTGACCTGACGCTGGATCGGGTGTGGCGTCTGCTTGCCGCACTGGAAAGCCCTCAGACCAAATTGCCTCCGGTCGTTCATATCGCAGGGACAAATGGCAAGGGGTCTACGCAGGCTATGATCCGCGCCGGTATGGAAGGGGCGGGGAAAACGGTTCACGCCTATACCTCTCCGCATCTTGCCCGGTTTCACGAGCGTATTCGGCTGGCAGGTGAGTTGATTTCGGAAGCCGAACTGACAAACGTCCTTGATGAGTGCTATGCCGCCAATGGTGGTGAGAACATCACCTATTTCGAGATTACGACCTGTGCGGCCCTGCTGGCCTTTGCCCGCAAACAGGCTGATTATACCTTGCTTGAGGTCGGCCTTGGCGGGCGCCTGGATGCAACAAACGTAGTGCACGAACCCGCCGTGACGGTTATCACGCCGGTTTCCATCGACCATGAACAGTTTCTAGGCGACACGTTGGGCAAGATCGCAGCCGAAAAAGCCGGGATCATCAAGCCGGGCGTCCCTTGTATCGTCGGCCCACAGCAGGACGAAGCGCTTGAGGTCATCGAATATACAGCGGCCCGTCTGGGCGCCCCATTGCTGGTACACGGTCAGCACTGGCATGTGATCGAGGAAAACGGACGTCTTGTGTATCAGGACGAAATCGGGCTGCGGGATCTGCCGCTACCCAACCTGCTTGGCGCACATCAAATTCAGAATGCGGGTGCGGCAATAGCGGTATTGCGCCATCTCGAACTTGGTGATCAGGCCTATGAGGCCGCCGTTACCAAGGCCGAGTGGCCAGCACGGATGCAGCGTCTGAAATCCGGCCCGCTTGTTGAACAGGCCGCACAGGCCGAGCTGTGGCTGGATGGTGGGCACAATGCCGCCGCGGGAATTGCGCTTGCTGAAGTGCTGAGAAAATTACCGCAATCTCCGACACATTTGATCTGCGGAATGCTCAGCACCAAAGATGTCGCTGGCTATCTTGCACCGCTTGCCACGCAGGCTCAAAGCCTGACCGCAGTGTCGATACCGGGTGAGGCCGCAACGCTTAGCGCTGAAGATACGGCGCAGGCTGCTGACCAGGTTGGCTTGAAAGCCGACACAGCAGAGAGTGTATCCGCGGCCCTGCAGAAAATCACAGACCAAGACCCTCAGGCCCGTATCCTGATTTGCGGATCACTCTATTTGGCGGGCAACATCCTACGCGAAAACGGATAAGTCTTCACCTGGCTGAAATACCTTGGGGGAGGCGCGCAAAACGTGACGGGGCAGCGCCCCTATGCCCCCCAATCCTCGGCCTGCATCTCGCGCAGTCGCGAGGCAGTGCGTTCGAACTCGAACGTCCCTTCACCCTCGACATACAACATCTCGGGCTCTGCGGCCGCCGAACAGATCAGGCGAACCCGCGCCTCATACAAGGCGTCAATCAACGTCACAAAGCGCTTGGCCTCATTGAAATTATTCCGGGACAGGCGCGGGATGTCCTCCAGAACCAGGACTTTGACCGCCTCGGCAACGGCCAGATAATCTGCAGGGCCCAGCATCCGTCCGCACAGGTCATAAAAGCTTGCTCGGGCTATCCCGTTCCGAAAGGCCGGCAATTCGACAGCACGGCCATTTACCTGTAACACCAGCGGTTCCGCCGCACCGCCCGCGAGATCGTTCCAGACGGATCGGATATTCTGTCGAGCCTCGGGGCCGATCGGCGTGAAATAGACTGGCGCACCTTCAAGACGGTTCTGTCGGTAATCAGTGGGCGAGACCAGTTCCCATATCTGAAGCTGTTCCTTGATATGCGCGATGAATGGCAAAAAGAGCTGGCGGTTCAAGCCGTTCTTGTACAATTCATCCGGGTGCCGGTTGGATGTGGTGATGACCACGACCCCGCCAGCATGCAAAAGATCAAACAGCCGCCCGACGATCATCGCATCGGTGATATCGGTGATCTGCATCTCGTCAAATGCCAGCAGTTTTACGGATTTGACAACCGAGTCCGCGACCGGTGCAAGCGCATCCTCAACTCCGTCCTTACGAGCTTTGTGCATTCCCGCGTGGATTTCCTGCATGAAAGCATGAAAATGGACGCGACGGGCGGGGATGTCGCCAAGCGCGTCGACAAACATATCCATCAACATCGACTTGCCACGACCAACTCCGCCCCACAGATAAAGTCCCTGGGGCGGCGGGGGTGCCTTGCGAAAGAAACCACGCTTGACCGGGGTAGCCAAGGCCGCGCGAATGCGTTCGAAATGCGGAAGGACAGCCTCTTGCGCATCGTCCCGCGTCAAAGTGCCATCGGCGATGCGTGTCTCGTAAAGCGATATCAAATCTGACATATCCCGAGGGATACCTTCACCTCAGGGCGTTGAAAAGAAGGCATTTGGAAGATGCATCAATTTTGCTTATCCGCGGCGTCAAAACTCCTGAATTGACCACGGTACAAATTTGCGTACCGTCGCGGCTCTGCCATCCCGAGGATTCAATGCCCCAACACGCGCGCCTGCTAAACCCGATCTTGATCGTCGGCTGCATCATTATCGCAGTCAGTTTTGCAGTGCGGGCATCCTTTGGCGTATTCCAGATCCCCATTGCGACTGAATTCGGCTGGCTGCGCACCGATTTTTCGATGGCGATTGCGATCCAGAATCTCGCTTGGGGAATTGGGCAACCCATTTTTGCCGCCATCGCCGAGAAGGTGGGGGATCGCCGTGCGATTGTGCTCGGGGCATTGACCTATGCAGCGGGCATGGTGTTGTCGGCGTGGTCCGTTACCCCTTTCGAGCATCAGATGTACGCCTGGCTTGTGGGCTTTGGGATTGCCGGCACGGGGTTTGGTGTCGTGCTTGCCGTAGTTGGACGGGCGTCCTCTGATCATAACCGCTCTATGTCTCTGGCCGTCGTGACAGCGGCAGGAAGCTTTGGCCAGGTTTTGGGTGCTCCAACGGCGGAATGGCTTTTGTCTTTTATGCCCTGGCAACAGGTTTTCATCGTGTTTGCCGTTGCCATCCTGGCACTGGTCATGACTCTGCCCTTCATGCGCGCCCCCCAAGCCGCAACCAAAGCCGAAATCGAAGAGAGCATGGGCCAGATTCTGGGTAAGGCCTTCCGGGACCCGTCTTATACCCTGATTTTCCTGGGATTTTTCAGCTGTGGTTATCAGCTTGGCTTTATCACAGCGCATTTTCCCGCTTTCGTTACCGAAATGTGCGGCCCGATTCAGCCGGGTGGAATACTGCATTCCATTGGTATAACGACAACTTCCGCATTAGGGGCTGTGTCGATTTCATTGATCGGGTTGGCCAATATCGGAGGGACATTGCTGGCGGGGTGGGCCGGAATGCACTTTCCCAAGAAATACCTTCTGGCCTCTATTTATGCCGCCCGCACGCTTACAGCGGCGGCTTTCATAATCCTGCCAATCACGCCAATCACGGTTGTTGTATTCTCATTGGTCATGGGTTCGCTCTGGCTGGCAACGGTTCCACTGACCTCGGGGCTTGTCGCACATTTGTACGGGTTGCGCTACATGGGTACGCTTTACGGCATCATCTTCTTCAGCCATCAGGTCGGCAGTTTTCTTGGCGTCTGGCTAGGCGGCCGCATGTATGACCAGTACGGAGATTACACCTTTGTCTGGTGGGTCGGCGTGGCCATCGGCGCCTTCAGCGCCATCGTTCACCTTCCCATCCGCGAGAACCGGCCGCTCTCCGTCGCAGCCTGATCTAGCGGGCCTCTTCGCGGGTCAAAAGCCCCTCTGCCACCAACCGGTCTGCCCATCCTTGCGGGCCCTCAAAATGATGCGTTTGCCAGCCTCGCGCCTGCGCCGTTTCGATATTGTCGATCCGGTCGTCGGTGAACAACAACGCCTCAGGCGCCAGACCACAATCGACCTCTACCTTCTCGTAAATCGGGACATGCGGTTTCACGGTCTGCATGCGACCTGAAACATACAGCCGGTCGAACTCGTTGAGGAATGGATAGACCGTGGTTGCATACTCAAAATTCTGCACCCCGAAATTTGTGAGCGCAAAGACCGAGATGCCTTTGGCGCGCAGCGCACGTTGCAGTCGTACCGAGTGGGGAATTTCGGGCGTGGCCAATTCGATCCATTTGTCGTGCCACATCCGGATTTCATCCCGCCATTGGGGATATTTTTCAGCCCAGCCATAGATGGTGTCCGTGAAGTGATGCCCCTGATCAACCAGATCATTCATTCCATGCAGGTCAACCTCGGCAAACATGGCCCGGCGACGGTCTTCACCAATAACCGCATCGTAGTACTGTTCTGGCTGCCATTCTATCAGGACATTCCCGATGTCGAAAACCACCGCTTCTATTGGCATGAATAATCCTTCTTAGAATCTCTGCTAGGGCTGACTGAATCAATCCTTGCTGCGCTTTTCAAGACAGGAACTGCAGCGCGCAGCGCTGCCCGGCCCAACCGGAGGGGACGCATCTCTGATGCGTCTGTGACGGGCGGGAGGGTCACGCCATTAGTGCCGCCCGCAATTCCCGTTCCAACGCATCCAAAAACCGGGACCTATCGGCCTTGCCAAAAGGCTTGCCACCGCCCCCTGCGCCCAGTGGGTTTGCCGAACGCAGGTCTGCCATCAGGTCGCGCATCGCCAGTTGCTGACCAATATTGGCGGCGGTAAAGGCCTCGCCGTTGTGACGTAATACACGCGCACCTGCTTCAACACATTTCGCGGCTAAAGGAATGTCTGAGGTCACAACCACGTCCCCTGTACCACAACGCTCTGCGATCCATTTATCGGCCTCATCCGCACCTGCGGACACGATCACAACCTGTACCAGAGGATTGGCCGAAGGTCTCAGACCCCCGTTCGAAACCAGAGCCATCGGAATCTTATGTCGGGTCGCTACACGCTCGGCCTCGGCCTTCACTGGACAGGCATCTGCGTCTATGTACAGGGTTGTCACGCTTTCTTTGCCTGTTTCTCGGCAGGCTTCTTCTTGACCTTGAATTCCTCGGGGATGGGCATCCGATTGAACGCATCCAGACCAGCGATCTTATAGGCCTCGGCCAAGGTCGGGTAGTTGAATGTGTTTTGAACGAAATAATCCACTGTGCCTTTCAGGTTCAATACAGCCTGTGCGATATGGATCAGCTCAGTCGCGCCTTCGCCTACGATCTGCACACCAAGAACCCGGCGGGTTTTCAGCGAAAACAGCATCTTCAACATGCCATGTTCCAACCCCATGATATGCCCGCGAGAAGTTTCGCGGAATCGCGCGACGCCAACCTCGTAAGGGATATCGCGCTCCTGTAGTTCCTCTTCGGACATGCCGCAGGTGGATATCTCGGGCACCGAATAGATGCCGTAAGGGTACCAGGGGCTTTCCGGCAGGGTCGGGGTCTCCAACGCGTGACATGCCGCCACGCGCCCCTGCTGCAGCGAGGTTGATGCCAGCGAGGGATGTCCGATTACATCTCCGGTCGCATAGATATGCGGTACCGCTGTCTGATAGGTCTTGCGATCGACCTCAATCCGGTTGCGGTGATCGGTTGTCAGCCCGACAGCATCCAGATTCAAGGCCGAGGTCGCGCCCATCCGCCCGGCGGCAAACAGCAACATCTCGGCCCGGACATGCCGTCCATTCTCGAGCGTCACTTCTACGTGGCTACCTCCATCTTCGATCTTTTCAACGGCAGAGCCCAGCCGCAAATCCACGCCGTTTTCGCGGATTTGGTGGGTAAAGTCGTGGATCAGCCGGCTGTCGATGAAATCCAGAAACGTCTCGCGGGGTTCAATCAGGGTGACACGTACATCAAGCGCGGAAAACATCGTGGCATATTCAACACCGATTACACCGGCCCCGATCACGCATAGCGAGCGCGGTATCTCGGCCATCTCCAGAAAATCATCGCCATCGACGATGGTCTTCCCGTTGAAGGGCACATAATCGGGACGATAGGTCTTGGTTCCGGTGGCAATCAGGAACTTTGCGGCGGACAGACGTGTGGTTTCGCCTGCGTCGGTTGCAACCTCAATCTCGTGGGGACCGACAAATCTTGCCAGACCATTTAAGGTTTCCACGTGGTTCCGATTGAACTGATGTTCCAGCACATCGACCTCATGGTCCAGCGTCATGTGCAGCCGAGCCTTGAGGTCTTCGGCCCGGATCTGATCCTTTACCCGGTACGAGCGCCCGTAAAAGCTGCGCTCGCGCCAGCCAGACAGGTTCAGCACTGTCTCGCGGAGGGTTTTTGACGGGATGGTCCCGGTATGGACCGAGACCCCACCCAACCGATCCTTGCGGTCGATAACCAGCACCCGGCGTTTCAACTTGCCTGCCTGAATCGCCGCCGAACGACCGGAAGGGCCGGACCCGACAATGATCAGGTCATAGTCGTATTTGCTCATGCCTCAGTCTCCATACAGTGCTTCGGCGTGGAAAGTGATGTGGTCTTCCATGAAGGTCGACACAAAGAAGTAAGAATGGTCATAGCCGGGCTGCAGACGGAAAACTGCCTGTTGGCGACGTTCGGCTATCGCCTGGGCCAGCGCCTCGGGGCGCAACAGGTCGATGAACTGGTCATTGTCGCCGGTGTCGATCAGGACAGGGCCGTCGAAACCGGTGTTCTTCATCATCAGCGATGCGTCGTGCTTGGCCCATTGGGCCGCGTCATCGCCCAGATATGCCTTCAGTTGTTTGCGGCCCCAATCGGCGCTTGTTGGGTTTGAAATTGGTGCAAATGCCGAAACCGATCGGAACCGACCCGGTAGGTTCATTGCCAATGTCAGGGCGCCATGGCCGCCCATGGAATGGCCGGTAATGGCCTGGCGGTCTGCGTCGATTGCAAAGGTTTCAACCAGCAGAGCGGGCAATTCCTCGGCCACATAGTCCCACATGTTGAAGTGCGGTGCCCAGGGTGATTGCGTGGCATTCACATAAAACCCCGCGCCCTGGCCCAGATCGTAGTCCTCGTGATCGGCGACGCCTTCGCCGCGCGGGGATGTGTCAGGGAAAACAAGGGCGATACCCTGTTCCGCGGCCCAGGCCTGCGCCCCGGCCTTGGTCATGGCGTTTTCATGGGTGCAGGTCAGGCCAGACAGATACCATAGAACCGGAACCGGGCCGTCCTTTGCCTCGGCGGGCAGGAACAGTCCAAAAGTCATGTCGCATTGGCAGGCAGCCGAGGCGTGGCGATAGACGCCCTGGACGCCTCCGAAACAAGCGTTTTCCGAAAGGGTTTCCATTTGGTTCCGTCCTTACGTTAGGTTCGCGCCATGGCTATCGTTACTCGGTCCGTGCGTAAAGTCTGTGTTCCTGCGGCCAGCGAGTATTTTTCCCTATCTGTGGCTTAGAATGTTCCGGCTATGGCAATCACCAGCGGCAGTGTCAGGATGCTGACCACGGTGGACAAGAGAATTGCGGCCGAAGCCCGATGGGGTGCGACCCCGTAATAGGCCGCCAGCATATAGACATTCCCAGCGACAGGCAGTGCTGCCGCTGCAATGGCAACCGAAGCCGAGAAGCTTTCCGCCGGGATCAGCCAGATTACGAAAACAGCAACGCAGAGCGGATGAATGATCAGTTTGCAAAAACTCAGCCAGGCAGCGATCTGAACACGCTCGGCGGATTTGCTGGCGAGCGATGCCCCTATCGCAAACAAGGCTCCCGGAGTGGCTGCCCCGCCCAGGATTGTCAGAAAATCGTTCAGTGGAACGGGCACGGGAATTTGGAAGGCTGACCACAAAAGCCCCGCTGAAATAGATACGATCATCGGGTTTTTGAGCAAACCGAGGCCAATCAACCTAAATGTTGCCGGCGTCAGCCGCCCATCGCGTCCGGCATTGATCAAAATCACGATCAGCGAGGAAAACACCACAAGGTCGACAGTCAATACCAGCATGACCGGGCCGATTGCTGCTTCGGTGAACAAAAGCGCAAGCATCGGCAGCCCCAGAAAGCCCACATTGCCGATCGCAGCGCATTGGGCCTCGACGGCCGAGGTTGGTATGTCAAGGCCGCGCATCCACGCGATCAGACTGGCCAGAGCATAAACCGTAAGCGTTCCCAGCAGATAGCCCGCGACCAATCTGCCGTCGAATATCTCGGCAAAGGGCAGGGTGGCGGCAAAGCGGAACAACATTGCCGAAAGCGCGAAATAGAACACGAATTTCGTCAGATAGGCCGTGGCTTCTTCCGAAAAGAACCGACTGCGCCCAGCCCAATACCCCAGGCCAATAATCGCAAAGAACGGCAGCGTACGCAGAAAAATATCAGCCATGGCCAGAGTGTTAGCACGGTTTTCTCTGGCGGCAACCCCTGGCCAATCAGGCCCCGCCGAACGACCTTCGCGGACTGACCTAACGGAAAAATTACCATAATCCCGCCTGCCCATGGCCGAAATCCTATGCGAATCGTTGTATCTGAACTGATCAGTTTATAGATTCGACGAATTCACCCCTGAAGGAGAGCGCATGTCCGAAGCAACTGCCATTTTGCGAACAGGCCGAAAATTTGATCAGGTCCTGCAAGGAGCCCGATCAGTGTTCATGGCAGATGGTTTCGAAGGAGCTAGTGTAGATGACATTGCGCGCGCGGCGGGTGTTTCCAAGGCGACTTTGTACAGCTATTTCCCGGACAAGCGTCTTCTTTTCATGGAGGTCGCCCAGAACGAATGCTGCCGTATGGCCGAGAATGTCGTTTCGATGGTTGACGATACAAAACCCGCACGCGAGGTGCTGACCATCGCTGCGACCCAGCTGGCCGCATTTCTGGTGTCGGATTTTGCGCAGCAGGTGTTCCGCATCTGCGTGGCCGAGCAAGATCGGTTCCCCGAACTTGGCCGCGCCTTCTATGAGGCGGGGCCGCAAAATGGCACCCGGCAACTTGCAGAATATCTGCAAAAAGCGGTGAATAAAGGCGAATTGGTTATCGAGGACCTTCAATTTGCCGCTGAACAGTTTTCGGAATTGTGCAAGGTCCGCCTTTGGCCCCGATCCACATTCGGCATTCAAAGCAGCTTTTCAGAGGCTGAGATTGAAGAGGTCGCGCTGCAGGCTGTCGACATGTTCATGGCCCGTTACGGCGCCTGACATTTGGGTCGGATCGACTCGATTCAAGATATGGATGTGGAGGTCGATCCCTGAAGCCCGCGGCATTTAGGATTGATGGCATTCAAGAGTTCGGACGCTCCTGCCCGGTGGCTTCGCCACTGCTTGGCTCTAATCGCCAAAGAACCGAAATCAGTTAGAAAACAGGCTCGACCAGGCAAATCATAACGCTGTACCTGCCCTCTTTTTTACTTCCTGATCGCTGGGCGGTGAACTCAGTTGACAATGGATTTTGTATTTTGGATACATTGGGCAGGGATTTCGCTGCGGTGACAGTCATCAAAGATTGTTCTGACTAGAAATTAGAACAACGCGAAAATCTGAAGAAAAAACATTTCTGGGAGAAACTCATGAAACTTAGATTGATGGCCGCAACTGCAGCGATTGCGTTGTCCAGTGCTGCGGCCCAAGCAAATACTTTGGTATATTGCTCGGAAGGATCACCCGAAGGCTTTGACCCGGCGCTATTTACTGCAGGGACAACCTTTGATGCCTCGTCACACCCGATTTACAACCGTCTGCTCGAGTTTGAGACCGGTACTACCAATGTTATCCCCGGTCTGGCTGAAAGCGTTGAGGCCAGCGATGATGGTCTGGAATATACCTTCAAATTGCGTCAGGGCGTCAAATTCCATTCGAATGACGAATTCACGCCGACGCGTGATTTCAATGCTGATGACGTGATCTTCTCGTTCATGCGCCAGAAGGATGAAGGCCATGCCTATAATCAGGTATCTGGTGGTACCTGGGAATATTTCCAGGGCATGGGTATGCCGGACCTGGTCGAGTCGATTGAAAAAGTCGACGACTACACAGTGAAGTTCACCCTGTCCAAGCCTGAAGCGCCTTTTGTGGCCAACATGGCGATGGACTTTGCCTCGATCCTGTCTGCGGAATATGCGGATGCGATGATGGCCGCGGGTACGCCTGAGAAGCTGAACACAGCACCGATCGGGACTGGTCCGTTCTCGTTTGTAGCCTACCAGAAAGACGCGGTGATCCGCTATGCGCAGAATGCTGACTACTGGAAGGCCCCTGCGGATGTGGAGAACCTGATCTTCGCGATCACGCCGGATGCATCGGTTCGCTATCAAAAGCTGAAAGCGGGCGAATGTCATATCATGCCTTATCCGAACCCGGCCGACATTCAGGCGATGCAGGACGATGCAGATATCAACATGTTGGAGCAGGAAGGCCTGAACGTCGGCTACCTCGCCTACAACACCACCATGGCACCGTTCGACAATCCGAAGGTCCGCAAGGCGCTGAACATGGCGATCGACAAGAATGCGATCATCGACGTCGTGTTCCAGGGCTCGGGCCAAGTTGCCAAGAACCCGATCCCGCCAACCATGTGGGGCTATAACGACGCCATCACCGATGACGCGTATGATCCCGAAGCGGCCAAGGCGATGCTGGAAGCCGAAGGCGTATCCGACCTGTCGATGAAGGTTTGGGCTATGCCGGTACAGCGTCCCTATAACCCGAATGCACGCCGTATGGCCGAGCTGATCCAAGCGGATTTTGCCAAGGTTGGTGTCGACGTCGAAATCGTGTCCTATGAATGGGGTGAATACCTGTCGCGTTCGAAAGATCTGGACCGTGACGGAGCCGTTCTGCTGGGTTGGACCGGTGACAATGGCGATCCAGACAACTTCCTGGCGGTTCTGCTGGGTTGTGACGGACGCGAAGCCTCGAACCGGGCGCAGTGGTGCCACGAGCCCTTCGAAGAGCTGATCCTCAAGGCCAAGCAGTCCACCGATCAGGCCGAACGCACCAAGCTGTACGAAGACGCTCAGGTAGTCTTCAAAGAGCAGGCGCCTTGGGCAACGATCGCACACTCGGTGGTCTTTATGCCGATGCGCAACGAAGTGCAGGGCTATAAAGTGCACCCGCTGGGCGGCCACATCTTCTATGGTGTGAGCGTCGAATAATTCATCACTTACCGACCGGAGCCGCCCGCGTGGCGGCTCCGGTTTCTTATTGGAGGTCGGCCCTGATGCCGAATTTGTCCGAGTACCGTCAACTGGCAAAGGACATGTCAGTTGATGCCGTGGCCCTTGTGCCCGGCCCGAATTTCACCCGCGCATTGGGAAAACCTTTCATGAGCCACGAGCGGCCCTTTGTGGTCGTGGTCCCCGGCGAAGGTTCTCCTGCGGCCATCGTTCCCAACCTTGAGCTCGGCAGTTGGGACCTGGTTGAATTTGAAGGCGCCGTTTTCGACTGGTTCGACCAGACCGGATATGATGACGCCTTTGCAGCCCTCGCCAAGCATATGCCGCTGACATCGCTGGCTGTGGAAGGGCAGGTGATGCGAGTCTTTGTGTCGAAAGCGTTTACCAACGCGTTACCGGACCTGCGGATTGTCGATGCCGAGCGTGAAATTTCTGGCTTGCGCATTATCAAGACAGAAGACGATATCGCAGCGCTTCAAGCCGCGATCGACATCTCTGAACGCGCATTAGAGCGCGTGATTGCGGATGTGCGCGTCGGTCAGACCGAATTGCAGATTGAACAGGCCTTGATTCAGGCGCTGTTTGCGGAAGGCGCCGCCTCGCTGGCATTTTCGCCGATTGTTGCCGCCGGGGATAACTCGGCGCGGCCCCATGGTAAGGCGCGGGCGGATTACCAGATCAAACCGGGCGATGCGCTTTTGTTTGATTTCGGAGCCCGCAAACATGGGTTTGCCGCCGACATCACCCGCACGTTCTTTGTCGAAGAGGTCTCGGACGAGGGCAGGGCGGTCTATGACACCGTTCTGCGCGCCAATCTGGCAGGATTCAAAGCCTGCCGTCCCGGTGTCACGGCGCATGATATCGACGATGCCGTGATCGGCGTTCTCGAAGCGTCACCCTATGCCGATCGGATCCGCACCAAAACGGGCCACGGTCTGGGCCGCGACGTTCACGAAGCGCCGTATATCATGCGTGGAAACGACCAGAAAATCCTGCCGGGCATGGTTTGGACAAACGAGCCGGGCCTTTACGCGCTGGACAATTTCGGCGTGCGCATAGAAGATGACGTGCTTGTTACAGGGGATGGCTGTCGGTCGCTAACCCACTTTCCCAAAGATCTCACAATCATAGGTCGCTGATGTTTGGCTACTTTCTTTCTCGTCTCGGTATGTTCATTCCGACATTTCTGGGTGTAACGCTTATCTCCTTCATGTTCATTCGCGTTTTGCCTGGTGATCCGATCATCGTCATGGCCGGCGAACGCGGAATGTCCGAGGAACGCTATCAGGAAATGGTGGTCAAACTGGGCTTCGACAAGCCGGTCCTCCAACAATATTGGGACTATCTGACCGGCGTTATGCAGGGCGATCTGGGCGAAAGCTTTGTCACCAAGAAACCGGTCTGGGACGAGTTTTTTGCCCTGTTCCCAGCGACGCTGGAATTGTCGATCTGCGCGATGATCTTCGCGGTGGCCCTTGGGTTGCCCGCCGGTGTCATTGCCGCAGTCAACCGGGGCAAATTCTTTGATCGGGCGCTGATGTCATCTGCGCTGGTGGGATATTCGATGCCTATCTTCTGGTGGGCGCTGCTGCTGATCATCGTGTTCTCGGGCAATTTGGGCTGGACACCTGTTTCGGGTCGGATCGACCTTCTGTATTACTTCCCCAGCGTGACCGGCTTTATGCTGATCGACAGTCTTTTGTCGGGGCAACCCGGGGCATTCACGTCGGCTGTTCGGCATTTGATTCTGCCAACGATTGTTCTGGGGACGATCCCGCTGGCTGTCATTGCGCGTCAGACGCGCTCGGCAATGCTTGAGGTTCTGGGCGAGGATTACATCCGTACCGCGCGGGCAAAAGGTCTGTCACCCACTCGGATCAACGGGCTGCATGCTCTGCGTAATGCGTTGATCCCCGTGATTACGGTGATCGGCCTGTCGGTTGGAACTTTGCTGGCTGGTGCAATTCTGACCGAGACGATCTTTAGCTGGCCGGGCATCGGCAAGTGGATGGTCGACAGCATCTTCCGGCGCGATTACCCGGTGGTGCAGGGCGGTCTTCTGATGATCGCCGTGATCGTGATGCTGGTGAACCTACTGGTCGATGTCCTTTATGGCATCATCAATCCAAAAATCCGGAGGCGGTGATGGCTGAACTATCTGCAAACGCACCCAAAACCGAAGACCGCCCAAGCGCCTTGCGCGAATTCTGGTTTTATTTCAGTGAAAACCGCGGCGCTGTGATTGGCCTGTGGGTATTCGCTGCCTTTGTCTTTTGTGCTGCCTTCGCACCTTTGCTGGCCCCCTACGATCCAACCGAACAGTTCCGCGAGCATATCCTGCAGCCTCCGGCGTGGCAGGAAGGCGGCAGTTGGGCCTTCCCGCTGGGGACTGATCCACTGGGCCGGGATATGCTTTCGCGGCTGATTATGGGATCTCGCTATTCCTTCTTTGTCGGTATCGTCGTGGTTTGTGTGGCCGTGTCAGGCGGTGTGGTTCTTGGCCTGCTTTCCGGGTTTGCACCCAAATGGGTCGACACGATGATCATGCGCGTGATGGATATTATCTTGTCCTTTCCGTCGCTGCTGCTGGCACTGGTTCTGGTCGCCATTCTGGGCCCGTCTCTGACCAATGCAATGATCGCCATCGCCATTGTGTTTCAACCACATTACGTGCGCCTCACCCGCGCCTCGGTTCTGGCCGAACGGCAAAAGGATTATGTGACCTCGGCCCGTGTGGCCGGCGCAAGCAAGGCACGCCTGATGTTCAAAACCGTGCTGCCGAACTGTCTGGCGCCGATCATTGTCCAGGCGGCGCTGTCCTTCTCGACCGCGATCCTGGATGCTGCGGCACTTGGCTTTCTAGGCATGGGGGCGCAGCCGCCCACGCCGGAATGGGGCACAATGCTGGCCGAAGCGCGCGAATTCATTCTGCGCGCGTGGTGGGTGGTAACTTTCCCGGGCCTGGCCATTCTGGTCACGGTGCTGGCAATCAACCTGATGGGCGACGGTCTGCGCGACGCGCTGGACCCCAAGCTGAAACGGAGCTGACGACATGAGCCTGTTGGAAATCCGAAATCTTTCGGTCGAGTTTGCTACTGCGTCGGGTGAGTTCCGCGCTGTGGATGGCGTTGATCTGTCTGTCAACAAGGGCGAGTTGATGGCCATTGTCGGGGAAAGCGGCTCGGGGAAATCCGTTTCAATGCTGGCGCTGATGGGGTTGCTGCCATGGACGGCGACAATCACTGCAGATGAAATGAGCTTTGAGGGTCGCGACCTGACCAAAATCTCGGCACGGGATCGGCGCAAGATCATCGGCAAAGATATTGCCATGATCTTTCAAGAGCCGATGTCTTCGCTAAACCCCTGTTTCACGGTCGGTTTCCAGATCAAAGAAGCACTGCGTATCCATCTTGGGTTAAACCGCAAAGACCGTCATCAGCGCGCGATTGAGCTGTTTGACCTGGTGGGTATCCCGGCACCCGAGAGCCGTCTGAATACATTCCCTCACCAGATGTCGGGCGGCATGAATCAGCGGGTCATGATCGCGATGGCGATTGCCTGCACCCCGAAACTTCTGATCGCGGACGAACCCACTACCGCACTTGATGTAACGATTCAGGCGCAGATTCTGGATCTGTTGGTCCGATTGCGCGATGAGCAGGGGATGGGCCTTGTTCTGATTACCCATGACATGGGTGTTGTGGCAGAAACCGCCGAGCGGGTTCAGGTCCAATATGCCGGTCAAAAGGTCGAGGAACAGCCGGTACGCGATCTGTTCCGCACACCGCGCCATCCTTATACCTCAGCTTTGCTGAACGCTTTGCCTGAACGGGCAACTTCGAAATTGCTGCCGACGATTCCAGGTGTTGTTCCTGGTCAATTTGACCGTCCCAAAGGTTGCTTGTTCAGCCCGCGATGCCAATTCGCCGATGACTTGTGCCGGAACACACCACCCGCTCCGCATGGAGCAGATTTCGGCAAGGCCCGCTGTCACCACGTCAAGGAAATCACCGCTGGAGAATTGGCATGACCGCCCCGATCGTTCAGGCAAACGCGTTGGCCCGGCACTATGAGGTCAAAGGGGGATTGCTGTCGAAATCGGCAACGGTCAAAGCCCTTTCCGGTGTGGATTTTACCCTAAAGCCTGGCAAGACGCTGGCCATTGTAGGAGAGTCCGGGTGCGGTAAATCCACCCTCGCTCGCGTCGTAACGATGATTGAAGAGCCCACTTCGGGAACACTGACCATCGACGGTGTCGATATCACCCCTTCAAAATGGGCTGAGATGCGCGAAAACGTGCAGATCGTGTTTCAGGATCCCTATGGTTCGCTTAATCCGCGACAACGGATCGGTCAGATCCTGCAGGAACCTCTGATCATCAACCGGCCCGATATGACCGCTGCGGAACGGGAAACTCGCGCACGCGAAATGATTGATCTTGTCGGTCTGCGCCCCGAGCATTATGATCGCTACCCCCACATGTTTTCGGGTGGCCAACGGCAGCGGATTGCGATTGCCCGAGCCCTGATGCTGAACCCCAAGGTTCTGGTTTTGGATGAGCCGGTATCGGCGCTGGATGTTTCGATCCAGTCACAAATCCTGAACCTGCTGGTTGAACTGCAAGAGCGTCTGAACCTGGCCTATCTGTTCATCTCGCATGACCTGTCGGTGGTGAAGCATTTCGCTGATGACGTAATCGTCATGTATCTGGGACGTGCAGTCGAGAAAGCTCCGAAAGAACAGTTGTTCGCGGCGCCCCGGCATCCTTACTCCAAAGCGTTGTTGTCGACGACACCGCGTGCCGACCCCGAGGCGCGTAAGGAACGGATCAAGCTGGAAGGTGAGTTGCCCTCACCGATGAATATCCCCAAGGGATGTGCCTTTGCTCGGCGATGCTGGCTGGCAACTGACGAATGCCGTGCGGCACCACCCGATCTGCAAGGAACAACCCATCAGGCTGCATGCCTGCATCCGCTGGGTTAGGTTAGCTCTCGGAACTGCGCGTTGCGGTGACCATCGCAAGCAAATGGTCTTTTGTACGCCCAATATGTTGGGTCAACAGCGCGCAGGCTTCCTCAACTTGCCCATTCTCGGCCAGCGTCAGCAGTTGGCGATGGTCCTTTTTCGCGGGCTCGCGTTGTTCCATAACGCTCAGGTGCATACGGACATAGCGATCGGACTGTAGATTGATCCGTTGTAGTATATCATTGGTGATCCCACGGCCTGCTGCAGCGTAAAGCGCATTGTGGTATTCGTAGTTCAAACCACCCCACCGCCCGACATCATAGGCTTCGTAGGACGTTTCCATTTCGTCCAGAAACCTTTCGCATTCGGCAAAATTTGCCTCGGTCATCTGTGGAATTGCACGCCTGAACAGGTCGACCTCCAACATTATCCGCAGGTCAAATATCTCACCGATTTCTGACAGCGAATGTCTTGTCACCGCAGCGCCGCGATTGTTGGTCAGCTGCACAAGACCCTCTGCATCAAGCCGTTTTAACGCTTCTCGTATGGGCATGCGTGACACGTCATAGTCTTCTGCCAGGGCTTCTTGACGGATGGCTTCACCTTCTGCCATCTCACCGCTTAGAATCCGCTCGCGCAGGTCATTTGTGATGACATCGGGCAAACTTTGCCTGGGAATTGCGCGGGTTCTTGGCATTGTTACAGTCTCTGCTGGTGTAATTTTGTATCCAAAATACAAAATAGACACCGATTTTCCAAGAGCCTTGCATTCACTAATGAATATAAAGTGTTGATTGATTTCAAGCCGCCTCGGCTGCCACAGTAAAAATGGTCACGTTCTATAAGGATTAAACATGAAAGAGGATCGTATGGATAATCCGCGCTTTTTGCCAAAAGGCGCAATTTCCGTGGACGTTTCCT
Source organism: Ruegeria sp. YTSA219 (assembly GCF_059609985.1). Classification (NCBI taxonomy): domain Bacteria; kingdom Pseudomonadati; phylum Pseudomonadota; class Alphaproteobacteria; order Rhodobacterales; family Roseobacteraceae; genus Ruegeria; species Ruegeria sp. YTSA219. The sequence continues at coordinate 161,566 of NZ_JBXWMT010000004.1, read as the reverse complement.
ATGACGGGCCGCCCAAGGCCTTCTATTTTCTGCTTTTACCCAACACGACGATGCTGGCTTTCAGTGCCGCGATTGAGCCTCTGCGCATATCAAATCAACTGTCCAGAAAGCAGCTGTTCGAATGGTACGTGCTCTCCACCGACGGAGAACCCGTGACCTGTTCCAACGGCATACGTGTTCAGGCGGATCACTCGGTCCATGACCTGGAGAAGGGAGCGTTTGTCTTTGTGTGTTCCGGAACGCAACCGATGAGGTCTTTCAACACAAATGTCCTGAACTGGATTCGGCGACAAAAGGCGCATGGATGTGAGTTCGGTGGGATTTGTACCGGTGCATTTGCCTTAGCAAAGGCGGGCGTGATCGGAACCAGAAACTTTACCGTCCATTGGGAAAACCGGCCTGGCTTTTGTGAGAACTTCCCAACAATGGAGCCGACCCAGAACCTCTATGAAATTGACGGGAAACTTAGAACATGCGGGGGCGGGCACGCCAGCACTGACATGATGCTTGAAGTTATCGAGGAATTGTTTGGCAACGCCTTGGCGAACAATGTTTCGGAAATGTGCCTGCACAGAAGGCTGGGAGAAGGCGGCAGCAAACAGGTATCGCCGGTTTCGGCGCTTTTGGGCACGCGAAATGCCAAATTGATCGAAGCGGTGCAAATCATGCGCGAGAATATTGAAACGCAGCTTAGCCTCGAGGCAATAGCGGATCAGGCGTCCCTGTCCCGGCGGCATATGGAGCGGCTATTCAGGCAGCACACTAACATGTCGCCGGGACGGTTCTATAATGAACTCAGGCTGGACCGTGCTTTTGCCCTGTTGAATGAAACAAACCTGAGCGTTTCTGAGATAGCCTTTGCATCCGGGTTTTCCAGTACGGATAGGCTTTCTGTGCATTTCCGGAACCGATTCAGAATATCACCGCATAATTTCCGGCGATCCTGGTCCGAGGAAACCCACCCAGAATGACTGGATGAGCACCACTTGATAGGTCCCAGGGACTATCCCTGTATAACGTTCTGACGTTGAACCCCCAGACCTTCGATCCCCAGTTCCATCTTGTCTCCAGGTTTGAGGTAAACCTGCGGATTTTGCCCCAGACCCACACCGGGGGGTGTCCCGGTCGAGATCACGTCGCCGGGTTGCAGTGACATGAATTGCGACAGGTGCGAGATCACCGCTGTGACACTGAAATGCATCGTTCTGGTCGAGCCATCCTGATACCGATGCCCGTTCACCTCAAGATACATTGGCAGGTCTTGGGGATCAGGGATTTCGTCCCGTGTCACCAGCCAGGGACCGATTGGGCCGAACGTATCTGCGGATTTACCTTTGACCCACTGACCTGAACGGTGCAGCTGAAAATCCCGTTCTGACAGGTCATTGATCACACAATATCCTGCCACATGGGTCAGTGCTTCATCCTCCGAGATGTATTTTGCTTCTTTTCCGATGACGACGCCCAGTTCCACCTCCCAGTCGGTCTTGACTGACCCGCGGGGGATTTCAACCGTGTCATCGGGGCCTATGATGGCGGATGTCGCTTTGAAAAAGACCACCGGCTCAGCAGGTAGGTCCATGCCGCTTTCGGCCGCGTGATCGGCAAAGTTTAAACCGATGCAGATGAACTTGCCGACACGTCCAACACAGGCGCCGATACGGCTGTCGGCATCGACGGGTGGCAGGGTTTCAAGATCCAGCGCGCGCAGCCGTGCGAGGGTTTCATCGCTAAGCGCTTCCCCAGCAATGTCGGCGACGATCCCCGACAGGTCCCGGATAGTGCCGTCTTTATCAACTATGCCCGGCTTTTCCGCGCCTGCTGGGCCGTATCGTAGCAATTTCATTTCACATTCCTCATTTGCTTCAGATCGTCCAGCCGCCATCAATGGCAAAGGGCTGTCCGGTTGTGTATTTGCTGGCATCGCTGGCCAGATAGAGCGCAAGTTCCGCGATCTCATCTGCGGTTCCGATGCGGCCCATGGGTTGCCGCGCGATAAAATCAGTCATTGCTTTCTCGTAATCCCCAGTTGCGCGCAACCGGTCGTGCAAGCTGGGGCTGTCGACAGTGCCGGGGCAGATCGCATTGCACCGGATGCCTTGAGTGACGAAATCGGCTGCGATCGATTTCGTCAGTCCGATTACGGCGGCTTTCGAGGCGCAGTATGCAAACCTGTTTGGAACGCCCTTCAACGAAGAGGCGACCGAAGACATGTTGATGATAGACCCGCCACCATGTTCCAGCATTGTTGGCAGGGCACATTGGATCAGCCGGTACATCGATTTGACGTTCAGCTCAAAACTGGAATCCCAGTCACGTTCATCACATTCCAGAATGGACCCGCCAGCCACATATCCTGCGCAGTTGAACAAAACATCCAACGGGGGCGTGCCCGCGACGAAGTCCTGCACTGCCGCCGCATCGGTTACGTCAAGTTTTACCGACGTAACGCCTTGGATATTTTGCAACTCTGCCAGAGAGGTATCATTAATGTCGCTGGCAAAAACCTGTGCACCTTCGGCGGCGAACAATTCGGCTGTTGCACGCCCTATGCCCTGTCCCGCGGCGGTGATCAGAGCAGTTTTTCCAGCCAGACGGCCAAGGTTTTCGGATGATGTCATATCTAATTCACTCTCCTTCTAAAATCCAAGCTTCTGGGAACCACGACGGCAAAATCCCATCGGCATACAGCCTCGGAAAGATCAATCTAGTTCCTGAGATCATAGGCATGGGCAGCATTACCGCCCCGTATCGCCTGATGCTCGTGTGGTGACAGACCGGTTAACAGCGTATCGGTCGCCTCGAGCCATCGTTCATAACTGCTGTTTAATGTGCAAACCGGCCAGTCGCTGCCCCAGATCAGGCGATAGGGCCCGAATGTGTTCAGCAGGTGATTCACATAAGGCTTCAAATCTTCTACCGTCCAATTCGCCCCGGCCTCGGTCACCAACCCGGAAAGTTTGCACCAGGCATTTGTATTTCGGGCCAATGTCGACATGTCTTCTTGCCAGCCCTCCATGACTCCCTCCCGGATCAGGGGCTTGGCACCGTGATCAATCACCGTGCGCATATGTGGGTGCCGATCCAGCAGCTGTTGAAGCGGCCCCAGATGTCGCGGCAGGGTCAGCGCATCAAAGGTAAGGTTTGACTGTTGCAGAGAGTCAAAAGCCGGTGTCAGCCCATCCTTGAGCATCCATAATGGGTCGGGAATGTCCTGAACCATGGGGCGCAAACCGACAAAAACCGGGTGGGCAGCCAGTCGTGCGATTTGTTCCGGTGCGTCGGCGGCCTCAAAATCAACCCATCCGACAACGCCTTTTATGAACGGGGCCTGCTCGGCGAGTGACAGCAGATATTCGGTCTCAGCAGCTGTCGGCGCAGCCTGTACTAAGACCGTACCGTCAATTCCCGCTCCTTTCAGCAATGGGGCCAGATCTGCGGGCGCGAAATCCGCGTAAATCGGCCCCAGATCCGGAGTCAGCCAGCCATAGTCTTCGCGCGCCAATGTCCAAAAATGCTGATGGGCGTCGATCTTCATCCAAGAACACCCTTTTTCAGGATGATGTTGCCATACAGCCGACGTTCGCCGGTTTGCACGATCGCAAAAGCTGTGGCCGCCCGGTCGTAAAAGGCGAAACGTTCAAGGCCCTGTATCGTGGCCGGGTGGTCCGCTATTTCGCTGATAATGGTCTGAAAATCGGCGATGGCCTCAGGTATAGCATCCGGATCGCCAACAACCTGCATGGTCAGGGCCGGGTCAGGGACAAATGTGTCCAACGGCATGACAGACAAAATAGCTCTTAGGATTTCGCTGGCGCTTGACCCGTCGGCACGTATGCAGCCCGGCCCAGAGTTGGAGCCGGGGAAATTCGCATCCGCAATCACGATTTCATCACCATGCCCCATAGCGCGCAGGGTGTACAACAGGTCAGGCGACAGGATGGGATCAATATTACGCAGCATAGGCAGCCTCTCCGGGAAGGGGGGCGTCGGAACGGATCAATCCTTCCGAACACAGATCAGACCAAAGCGCAGCGGGGATTTGACGTTCGAGCAGGGCCGCATTGGCCTGCACCTCGGCAGCATTCACCGCGCCGGGGACAACGGTTTTGACGCAGGGATGGCCAAGGACAAATTGCAAGGCAGCAGCGATCAGTGGTGTATCATGGGCTGAGCAGACAGCCTCGATCTGGCGAACTCGGGCAAGGATGTCTTCGGGTGCATCAGCATAATTGTATTTCGCACCGGGAACAGCGCCGGTTGCCAGGATACCCGAGTTGTACGGCCCGCCAAGAATTATGCCCACGTCCCGCTTTTCGCAAAGAGGTAGAAAGCTGTCTAAAGCGTCTTGTTCCAAGAGGGTATAACGGCCTGCCAGAAGAAACCCGTCAAAGTCGCCCAAGCCCAATAATCTTTCGCAGACCTGCCATTCATTTACACCTGCTCCAATGGCGGCGATTTCACCGGCTTCACGAAGTTCGACCAGAGCTTTGTATCCGCCGCCATCGAACAGTTCCCGGATCTTGGCATCAGATGCCTCCTGACTGCCCTGACTGAACGCACAGACGTCATGCACAAGCAGGATATCGGCGCATGAGACACCCAACCGGTCGCGGCTGGCGTCGTAGGATCGCATGACCCCGTCATAGGTATAGTCGAAAACGATACGTTTCTGCGGCACATCAACAAAGGCTTCGGGTGTGACCTGATGCGGTGCGCAATCCAGCAGCAGACGCCCGATCTTGGTCGAAAGTTGAATCTCTTCGCGTCCGAACCGGGCAATAGCCTGGCCAAATCGTTGCTCGGAGCGGCCCAACCCATATTGCGGTGCGGTGTCAAAAAATCGGATGCCCAAATCAAAGGCTGCCTGCAGCGCAGCCTGCGCATCCTCATCTGATACTTTGCGATAGAGATTCCCCAAAGGCGCGCCACCAAAACCCATCCGAGTCAGCGGAACGGGTCGCGCCGTGCGGCCATTTAGAAGCTCTGTTGCGGTAACTGTCATCCTGCCTCGCGTATTGGATGAGGGGAGTCCGTGAAAAGGTGGGACTGTTCCTGCTGCAAGCGTTGAATCCGAGGCATCAACTGCCCCAGATGACGTTGCATGGCGTCCTGTGCAGCTTTTTCATCTCTCTCAAGAATCGCGTTGAAAATGGCGCGGTGTTCGGCCAGTGTTTCCACAACCCGGCCCGGGGTGGGCAGCAGCAGCATTCGCGCTCTGGTCACTTGCAGTGAAACGGTTTGCGCGACGTCGCTTAACCTGTTGAATCCTGTGAATTTCATTAGCAGGCCGTGGAATTCTTCATCCGCCTCGTAAAAGCCTGGGACATCTTCATCTTCGATCAGCAGCTCTTGCAGACGCATGTTGCGGCCCAGTATCTTGCGCTGATCCTCGGTCAAATCGCGCGCGACTTTGGCGACCGTCGCAAGTTCAAGTGCTTCACGCAGGAACATGCCCTCGCGAATTTCGGACATCGAGAAATAGGATACGCGCGTGCCGGATTGGGGCACGACATCCACCAGACCCTCAGAAGCAAGTCGGGCAATCGCCTCGGTCACGGGCGCACGCGAAACGCCAAGGCGTTCGCATATCGGCGCCTTCCTGAGGTTGTCGCCCGGCGCGAAGTCCAGCGACAGGATTGCATGCTTGATTGAGAGGTAAACGCGCTGAGACAAAGAGCCCTCAGACGTAGAAATATCGCGCAGGTGCAGAGCGTTTATGTCCTGTGGTTTGTTCATATTTAGTGACCTAGCATACTAACATGTTAGTTGACAAGTGCGTGTCCGACGATTAGCAGTCGGGATCAGCAAACAGGAAAATGATGCAACCAGATCAGAAAATAAAGGCTTCTCAGCCCGCAGCGCGCGATACAGTCAGGTTGAACCCGGACGACAATATCGTCATTGCACTCCGAGATCTGAAGATCGGCACGCAGCCTTCAGGGCTGAATGTCCCGCTTCGGGATCAGGTTCTGCGTGGGCACAAGATTGCTATTGCCCCAATTTCTGCCGGAGAAAACGTCATTCGCTATGGTCAGATCATTGGTCAGGCAAAGGCAGATATCGCAGCCGGAGATCACGTCCATGTCCACAATCTTGGTATGGGGGCCCATCAGCAGGACTATGCCCATGCGACCGCAAATACCCCTTTGCCGCATATCGACGAAGAGCGGAGTTTTCTTGGGTATCACCGGTCCGATGGGAAGGTTGGCACGCGCAATTATATCGGAATTCTGACGACAGTGAATTGTTCGGGTTCAGTAGCCCGGTTCATCGCCGAAGCGGCCTTAAAACATGGGTTGCTTGATCCATATCCCAACGTGGACGGGGTGGTGCCCATCGTGCATGGCACGGGCTGCGGTATGTCGGCCAAGGATGACGGCTATGCTACGTTGATGCGCACCCTGGCCGGGTACGCCCAGCACCCGAACTTTGCCGGCATTCTGCTGATCGGGCTGGGATGTGAGGTCATGCAAGTGGCCAGTCTGGTTGATGGCCGCCCCATCCGCGAGGACGGTGCCTTGCGCTATATGACCATCCAAAACGAAGGCGGTACGCGCCGCACGATCGAGCGCGGGCTTGCCGAGCTGGAGGGGATCGCGCGGCTGGCCAATCAGGCGGTGCGCAAGCCCGCTCCGATCAGTGCGATTACGGTCGGGATGCAATGCGGTGGCTCGGATGGTTATTCCGGCATCACTGCCAATCCGGCGCTTGGATATGCCTCTGATCTGCTTGTGCGCCATGGCGGAACAACAATCCTGTCGGAAACCTCTGAAATTTATGGCGCCGAGCATCTTTTGACCCGGCGCGCAGAAACGCCGGAAATCGGCGAAAAACTGATCGAACGTATCCATTGGTGGGAAGATTACACCAAGCGCAATGGCGGCGAGATGGACAACAATCCAAGCCCCGGAAACAAGCGCGGTGGACTGACGACCATTCTTGAAAAGTCTCTGGGTGCGGTGGCCAAGGGGGGCACGGCCCCGATGCGCGACGTCTACAGATTTGGCGAAATTATCGACAAAAAGGGCTTTGTCTTCATGGACAGTCCCGGGTTCGATCCTTGCTCGGTCACTGGTCAGGTGGCGGCGGGTGCCAATTTGATCGTGTTTACCACCGGCAGGGGGTCGGTCTCCGGATATCAACCCACGCCCTGCATCAAGCTGGCGACGAATTCGGAAATGTACGCCCGCATGTCCGAGGACATGGATCTGAATTGCGGCGACATCGTCACTGACGGGGTCAGTATCGAGGCCAAGGGCGAAGAGTTGTTCGAAATGTTGATCCGTGTCGCATCGGGCGAACAAACAAAAAGCGAAGAGCTTGGTTTTGGGGGCGTTGAGTTTGTCCCCTGGCAAATCGGCGCTGTGATGTAGCCGCAGGTTCGTCAGAGGTAGGGGCAAAATGGGAGGAGAGATGGAAAAACTGGTCGAAATGAAGGGGATCGAAAAGTATTTCCCCGGTGTGCACGCGCTGAAATCCGTGCAGTTCGATCTGTTTTCGGGCGAAGTCCACGCGCTTATGGGGGAAAACGGGGCGGGGAAGAGTACGTTGATGAAAATCCTGTCCGGGATCTATCAGCGCGATGGCGGCGACTTGGCCATTCAAGGCAAATCAGCCAGTCCCACATCCCCGCGTGAGGCTCAGAACCTCGGGATCGGGATCATCCATCAGGAACTGAGTCTGATGAATGATCTGACCGTAGCGCAGAACATCTTTATCGGACGCGAGCCCCGGAAACGTTTTGGTCGCCTGGACGAGGCCGCGCTGAACGCTCAAACCGCTGAAATCTTCGGGGCGATGAACCTGAACCTTGATCCCAAAGCGCTGGTCGGCGGGTTGACCATTGCCAAGCAGCAGATGGTCGAAATTGCCAAGGCGCTGTCCTATCGCTCCAAGGTTCTGGTCATGGACGAACCGACCGCAGCCCTGAACGACGCCGAGATTGCCGAGCTGTTCGTCATCATCCGCCGCCTGAGGGCGGAAGGGGTGGGGATTGTCTATATCAGCCACAAAATGGACGAGCTGAAACAAATCGCCGACCGTGTGACTGTCATGCGCGACGGTGAATATGTTGGCACTGTCGGTGCCAGTGACACGCCGATCAGCAAAATCATTGCGATGATGGTTGGGCGCGAAGTATCCGAAGACCCTCTGGATGTGCCGGACCTGAGCGATGCCGAGGTTTCTCTGGAAGTCGCAGGACTGACGCGGGGCACGGATCTGAAAGATGTCAGCTTTTCGGTCCGGAAGGGTGAAATCTTGGGCTTTGCTGGGCTGATGGGGGCAGGGCGGACCGAAGTTGCGCGGGCAATCTTTGGGGCTGACACTATCGATGGCGGTGAAATCCGGGTACATGGGCAGATCGTGCCCATCCGTTCCCCTGTGGATGCCGTGCGGGCCGGGATCGGGTACCTGTCCGAGGATCGCAAGCATTTCGGCCTCGCCACGGGAATGAACGTCCGCGACAATATCGCTCTGGCTTCGATGGATAGGTTTACCAGTGCCACCGGTGTTCTGAACGATAGCGAAATCAGCACTACGGCCAAAGGCTATATCGCCCAGCTTGGCATTCGCACACCCTCGGATGTGCAAGAGGTGCGCCTGTTGTCCGGCGGCAATCAGCAAAAGGTAGTCATCGCAAAATGGCTTCTGCGAGATTGCGACATCCTGATCTTTGACGAACCCACGCGCGGTATTGATGTCGGTGCAAAATCGGAAATCTACAAACTGCTCGAAGAACTGGCCGCGCAGGGAAAGACGATCATCGTGATCTCATCCGAATTGCCGGAAATCATGCGCCTCAGCCACCGAATTGCCGTCATGTGCGAAGGCCGGCTGACCGGAATTCTGCCCGGCGGAAACAACACCACTCAGGAAGACATCATGCATCTGGCCACCCAACGCACGGCGGCGATGCAGGTCACAGGGACAGCAATATGACCACAGCAACGGATATAGACAAGAAAAAGCCCCTGGCGGGCCTGTCGGAAAGCGGCGCGTATCAAAAGCTGCTGGCCTTTGCCAGTCTCATCGCCCTGTTGATCGGCTTTTCGATCGCATCGCCGAACTTCATGCAGACCTCGAACATAATAGCCATTCTGCAGGCAACTTCGGTCAACGGCGTACTGGCCGTTGCCGCAACTCTGGTGATCATCACGGGCGGAATCGACCTGTCGGTTGGCACTTTGATGACCTTCTGCGCCGTGATTGCGGGCGTAGCCCTGACTTATCTCGGCATGCCCCTGCTTTTGGGTGTTGCTGCAGCCATTGCAGCGGGTGCGTTTTGTGGTCTGTGTTCGGGCACATTTGTGGCCAAAATGAAAATCCCGCCCTTCATCGCGACGCTGGGCATGATGCTGATCCTCAAGGGTCTATCGCTGGTTATCTCGGGCACACGACCGATCTATTTCAATGACACGCCTGGTTTCGATCAGATCTCGCGCGGGTCTCTGATCGGAGAAATCGTTCCCTCGGTGCCTATCCCGAACGGCGTGCTGATCTTGTTTTTGGTCGCGATTGCAGCATCCTATATCCTCAGCCGTACTGTTCTGGGCCGCTATACGTTTGCTTTGGGATCAAACGAAGAGGCGGTCCGCTTGTCGGGTGTCAACACCGACGCCTGGAAGATGCGAATCTACGCGCTGGCCGGGGGAATTTGCGGCATCGGCGGCATCCTGATCGCCTCGCGCCTGAACTCGGCACAACCCGCTTTGGGGCTGGGATACGAACTTGAGGCCATCGCGGCTGTGGTCATTGGCGGAACCTCTCTGTCCGGCGGGCGCGGCACGATCCTGGGAACGCTCATCGGCGCGCTTATCATGGCTGTCCTGACCAATGGGCTGCGCGTTCTATCTGTAGCGCAGGAATGGCAGACCGTTGTCACCGGCGCGATCATCATTCTGGCCGTCTATGCCGACATGGCGCGGCGCAAGAAGACCGGGTGAACAATTTTAGGACCAAAGAAGATGACGACCAACTGGAGGAGAATATCATGTTAACACGTCGTTTCGTTCTGGGGGCGCTCAGCGCAGCCACCCTCGCAGCTCCGGCCTCGATGGCCATGGCGGAAGAAATCTATATTCCGCTGGTATCCAAAGGGTTCCAGCACCAATTCTGGCAGGCGGTAAAGCAGGGCGCCGAACAGGCAGCCGAAGAGTTTGACGTCACAATCACATTCGAAGGACCGGACAACGAAACGATGGTCGACCGTCAGATCGACATGCTCGCCGCAGCACTGGCAAACAATCCCAAAGCTATCGGCTTTGCCGCACTCGACAGTCAGGCCGCCATTCCGTTGCTGAAGCAGGCAAATGACAAGGGTATCCCGATCATCGCTTTTGACAGCGGTGTCGACAGTGATATTCCTGTTTCTACTGCCACAACTGATAACCTAGCTGCAGCGGGGCTTGCCGCTGACAAAATGGCCGAAAAGATTGGTGGAAAAGGCAAAGTTGCAGTGGTAGCCCACGACCAGACCAGCCGCACTGGCATTGACCGCCGCGATGGATTTGTGAACCGCATTGCGGAAAAATACCCTGATATCGAGGTTGTCACCGTTCAGTACGGGCAGGGCGATCATCTGAAATCAACCGAGGTGACAAAAGCGATCCTCACTGCAAACCCCGATCTGGATGGTATTTTTGGCACCAATGAAGGCTCTGCCATTGGTGTCGTGAACGGGGTACAGGAATTGGGCACCGAAGGCCTTGTCATCATTGGCTATGACAGCGGCAAAGCCCAAAAAGACGCGATCAAAAGTGGTCTGATGACCGGGGCAATCACCCAGAACCCGGTTGGTATCGGCTATGAAACGGTCAAGGCGGCCGTCGCGGCGATGAAAGGCGAAGAAGTCCCCGCCCTAATCGACACCGGCTTTTACTATTACGATGCTTCCAATATTGACGATCCGAAGATCGCGGCAGTTCTTTACGACTAAGAGCCTGACAGCTTAATACGGACCGGTTCGCCCGATCGGCGGACCGGTTTTTTTGTCTTACTGGGTTGCAACAATCATCTTTTCTGTTTGCGGCGTTTTCATGCTATCCTCTACAGGTTATTTTTTTGATGTTTATTAAAGGTTGAAATTCCGGTGAAAAAAAAGCCCAGCAACAAGACCTATGTCCTGCGTCCCCTGGAAAAATCCGATCTTGAGACAATTCTGCCCTGGTTTCAAAATGTAGAGGATTTAGCCAAATTCGAACGCGTGTCCCGAATTCCTCTTAATCTTGCACAGACAGAGGAAAGCTGGAGCGACATGTTCACCGGCTCAGCCATCGGCCGCAGGTGTTGGTTCGTTGTTGAGAATTCGGCGGGAAAACTGGTCGGCATGAGCGGCCTCGAGGGGATATCGCCGATCAATCGCGATGCTGTCGTTGCGATGTTCGTCGATCATTCGGTGCGCCGCCATGGAGTTGGTATCAGGGCGACGGCTTTGGTCGCCGATTTCGCCTTTCGACAACTGGGGCTGAACCGGCTGACGTCGTATTATAGGGCGGATAATGTCAGCAGCAGAGACCTGGTTGCCAGACTGGGGTGCCAGATCGAGGGGTCGATGCGTCAGGCCTGGTTTGCAGATGGTCAATTTCACGATATGGTTGTGGTCGGGTTGCTGAGCAGCGGTTGGTTCGAAAACCGAAATTCACTGGCGAAAGAATTGGGCGGTGAAACCATCGTTAAGCTTGGCAATAATGCCTCGGATTGCTGGTGTTGGCCCCCGCAAGAGACTGGGTCGGACTAAGAGACGTTATTACCAATCGTTTCAAATCTTTTTTTGTTATACAAAAGTTAGGGTTCGTTCAGAACTCAGGAATCGAGTACCGCCAGTGAATACAGTTAACCCGAATTCATCAATCACTCAGAAGCTGGGTGCAGTCTTATTTGCAGATGTCGTCGGCTATTCTCGCCTGATGAGTGAGAACGAACTCGACACCTACAACGCTTTGAAGACACTTCTATCGCAGATCGAAGCCGCATGCGCCCGTTATCAGGGGCGTGTGGTCGAAGTGCGCGGTGACGGCATCCTGGCCCTGTTTGAAACAGCGACCAGCGCGGTCGAATTTGGTGTTGAGCTGCACCAAATTTCTGCCCAGCACAACGATTCAGGATCAGATCAACAGCAAATCAAGTTTCGCGTTGGCATCCATCTTGGAGAGATCCTAATAGATGAGCGTGGAATTCATGGCGACAACGTCAACATTGCAGCGCGATTGCAAGAAATTGCGGAACCCGAGCGGGTCTATGTCAGCTCTGCGGTGTATGATCAGGTTTGTAACCGGTTGCGGTATGGGTACGAATTTCTTGGTCCGCAGCATCTGAAGAACATTCTTTCGCCGGTTTCAACCTACTGTGTCCGCAGCGAGGTTGCCGGTGCTACTTTGGCGGGCACTATGCGTCCCGACGCTATTGTCGATCTGTTGGAACGCCCGGACACTCCGTCGGTCGCTGTGCTACCGTTCAGCATCAGCGGCGGGGATGAGTCTGACGGCTGGATTGCCGATGGTCTGACCGACGACATCATTCTGAACCTTTCCAAATTCAGAAACCTTTTCGTCATCGCCCGAAACTCATCATTCTTCTTCAGGGCGCAGTCCATGCCACCGAAGGAAGCCGCAAGAAAGCTGAATGTCCGGTATATCGCCCGTGGCAGTGTGCGTCGCTCTTCCAGTCGAATCCGCATTACTGCGGAACTGGTCGATGCTAACACTGAACGCACGATTTGGGGTGAGCGGTTTGATCGAAACATTGACGATATATTTGATATTCTGGACGAGGTGACTGAATGTATTGTCGCGGCCACGGCCGTAATGATCGAATCCCATGAGCGCCAAGTTATGGTTCAGGCCGTTCCTTCAGATCTGGAGGCATATGGCTCTGTCCTGCAGGGGCAGCAGCACATCTTCAAATACACGCGCAACGACAACCGCAAGGCACAGAATTTCTATCAATCTGCGCTGGAAAGGGACGGCAACTATGCCCGTGCCGCCGCCGCCTTGTCCCGAACGTTGAATCTGGATTGGCGATACTCGTGGACCGAAGATCCAGGCAGTGCATTCGAGCAGGCGCTGTCTTTGGCACAGCGGTCGATCGAATTGGACCCGACAGACGCACGGGGATTTGGCGAGCTGGGATTTGTCCATCTGTATCGCAAGGAACATAGTGCGGCGCTACAGTCTTACCAACGTGCTTTGGCTCTCAACCCCAATGATGCGGATATGCATTCGGATTTCGCCGATGCGCTTGCACATTCGGGGGAAAATGAGACCGCCATCACGCATCTGCAACAGGCCATGCGTCTGAACCCGTACTTTCCGGATCAGTATCTCTGGCACCTCGGCGGCGCCTATTACAATCTCAGGCGCTATGAAGATGTTATCGAAACCGTCAACAAGATGAACAATCCGACCGAGGGTCAACGGATGCTGGCCGCCAGCCATGCGCAGCTGGGCAACATGGATATGGCACGTATGATTGCTGAAAAGCACCGCGCCGCACACCCGAACTTTTCTTTGTCACGCTGGGCCAAGGTGCTGCCCGACCGTCTGGAAGACGACACGCAGCACTTTGTCGAAGGGCTGAAAAAAGCGGGATTTTAGAACGGAAAAAGGCGCGAGATCCCGCGCCTTCTTTGCTGACTTTGTCCGAAGATCAGTCGCCGCCGCGTACTTTGGCTCCGCTAACCTTGGCGCCACTGACCTTGGCACCGCTGACTTTCGCGCCACTGACCTTGGCACCACTCACTTTGGCACCGCTGACCTTTGCACCGCTGATAGCAGGGCTGTCAAAGCCAAAATAGAGGTCTAGAAGAACCTGTTCGAACTGGCCTGTCATGACATCCATGCGCATGGTCTGATCGGACTTATCATAGCTCCAGAACTTGATACCGTCAGCGACCTGATAGTCCGCCGCCGCAACACCGCCAATCGAAGGATCCGTGGGCGCGCGCGAGGCCTGGTTTGGTGGCTCGCCCTTTTTGGCGACATCTTGACCATCGCCGTGAACCAGGAAAATCACCGGCTCGGGCAGGTCGTAGTAGGTGCCTTCATAGGCAAACCCGTAGATCTTGGCAAATTTGGCTTCGTCATTTCCTGAATTCGCGAGTTGCTCATCAAGATGTTTGTTGTTGCCTTTTCCTCTGCTTTTCTTTTTCGCAGGGTCGTAATCCAAATCGTCGATAACTCTGCCGTAAATCAACACTTCCGAAAAACTGAGCAAGGATTCCGCCATAAACTCATCTCCCAAATATGGGTCCATCACCCGAACCCCCTTCGATTAAATCCCGAGGATGACCGCATCGGTGTCTCCTCAAAAATCACCCCGCCTCTAAATGCCATAAATCTGCCGAAAAAAAAAGAATTTTGCTGTCATCAGTCTGGAACCTGCGTGCGGACGGAGTGTGCGTGACTGTCTTCATCAGGGTCAGGCAGCCGCGGACCGGCAGTTGCCACCCCGATATCACGCATCCGAAAGTTTCCTTCGATGATCCGCCGGAAGGCACCCCCGGTAATTTCCTGATCCACCGCCAGCATGGCCTTTTCGACACCGAAATAGCTGAGCATATCGGCGTCCAACATGCTCCAAGCGTCGGCCAGATAGGTGCCCAGGAAATCGCGCGCCTCAAGAAGTGCTACGCGGAATCCATCGGGGTTTTCGGCATATCGCTTGTCAAAAATACCCTGCATGACCTCGCTGTAATCGGGTGAATCCTCTAGCTGATCGGACAGGTCTTCCTCTGCCTGTGTGATAAGGCCATGAACCAACAGGCGCTCATGATAGATGTCCACCAAAATGTCGAACATTGCACCTGTCAGTGGCTCGGAAAGTGCATGTTCACTGGACCATCCGGCAGCGAATTCCGATAGTGACCGGTTGTTTGCGGCCGTTCTGATCTGTGCATTTTCCGAAAGCTCGGCAAAGCGATTCAGTCGATTGAAGCTGTAGAGATTGCCTTTGGTGTTTTCCAACAGCGCCTCTACCACCGAGCCAAAATGCAAAGAGGCCAGAAGCGCCACCATATCGGCGGCGGATTCATGGAACCCGTAATACTCACCCGAGACATCTCCGTCGGTGGGCATGCCCACGACGCTGTAAATGATTGAGTGGCCGATTTCATGTGCGACCACGTCGAAATTCAGGCTGTAGGGGCGATATTCGTCCCCGTGTTCATGGGTGCCCCCGGTTTCAAGGAAACCCCAACCGATATGCGCATTGTCCAGGCTTGGCAGCAGCGACAGTTCGAGCCGGTTAAAATCACGGGCGAAATGCCATGGGATTGGTCGGTCAAAATAGCCCTGCCAGACGTCCATCGTGAAATGCGCCGAGCCAAACAGATGCGCTGCCTCAAAAGCCGGGTCCGACGGGCCAATATGGATAAAGTTACCGAACTCATCAGGCATTGCCGGGGGATGGATATATCCGTTCCAGGGCGGCAGATACATTCCCGGACCATCCGGTCCGGGCACGATGGCCCCATAGGGTGTAGTCTTTCCGACAGGGTTAACCGTGTACATGCGCGGACCCGATGGACCAGGGCCGATACTGCCCTGCGGGGCCGATATTTCGACTAGCTCAAGCTGTGGGTCCTCTTCCAGAAAAGGGGATTGCGGATACAGCAGAAATCGCGTTCCAGGCTCTTCTTCATCAAGGTGATCTGGTAAGTTCACAATACCCCCCTTTCAGGCCACGCCTCGGATCCGCCTTGGGGCGGCTAGTCAACGGTACTATTTAATCCGGCATCCGCGTGACAAAACAAATACTCTGCTTCTATCAAATCAAAAAATGCTTCCCGCCCGGCCAATCCAAGTGAAACTGCATATGATTCAAGATCATCCGGCACTGGTTGGTCAAGCTGTGTTTCAAAATACCACATAACCATAGGTAGGCGCCTGCTTGCGGGACCGCCTCGGGCAGTCAATGATTCAGCTCCCCTTTGTGCCTTGCGATGGGCACGATCCCGCAATTCGGCATAGCTCCCGTCACGGCGCAACTCGCGCAAAAGCGATGTCTCAAGGACCGAAGCCCGAGAGGTAATATGGCCGTGCACCCGAGCGGCATCGGCCAGCATCGCCTCGTATTCCTCGACACTCAGATCATTCTCGTCCAGCCATGCCATCAAAGCGGCGCGGCGCGACAGGCCGGCTTTTTGCCGGTGCGCATCCATCTGTGCCATCAGGGCAGGGCGGTCAGGCTCTTCATCCCGCCGATCAGCCTCTTCCCGCGCCAGCAGAGTCAGCGCGGCCCGTTCACGCAGCCGCGTATACATGTCCGGGTTCAGCCTGACTTCGTCGATAACCGCCTGATCGGCCTTCTGATCGGCATCCACTCGGGCACGCAGCCCTTTCCACATCAGCGTTTCTTCGGTCGGTTGCTGCGTCGCCGGGAAGGGTAGGTCGTTTGCCAGATCTTCGGCCATACGCCCAAGCATCTCAACGGCATCACGCGCTTTTGCATCGACCTTGCCGTTTGGCAGCCAGTCCACAAAACTCTGGATATCAGAAAGCCCGTTCAACGCGTCAATTATGTTAGGCCAACTGCGCTGACGATAGTTCAAGCCTTTGGCAATCCGCAGAACCTCTGCGGCACGTTCAGCGACCAACATGCCTAGATTATGTGCCTCCTCAACCGTTGCTCGGACCGAAACCATGGGTTCGCTCAATGGCAAATAGCCCAATTCTGCCGGGCTGTGCAGGACCGCAACTTCGTCGTCATCCTGCAGGGTTTGGCTGTAGAAATCCTCAAAGATTCGACCCACGCCGATCATACCAAAATCAACCAACTCTGCCGCGCGCAAAGCACCCATGCTGGCACTGCCATAAACGGGGATTCCCTGATTCATGGCCCAAAGAATCTCTTTGTGCCAGACCGACGGGACGCCCTCAAAAAAGCCGTCTATTATCCCGATCGCGCGCGGACGATCACGTGCCACGCGATATACGTCCCCCTGCCGGACCGGGGGCAAGATCACAGGGTCTAAGCATTGGGCCACAGCATCGGCTGTCAACGTCGGGCCCACAAAAATAACGACACTCATCCGTATGTTTCCATTACACGCTGCGCGCGTTCCCCGGCGATGTAATCGGGGTCGTCATGAGGCGCTTCAAGCCCCGGTATGACAGCTCGGACAACGGCGATCTCATATTCCGGGCGCGATAGATCGACCGTGATCACCTGCGAAATACCTACAGTTTCGAGGCGGGTAGTCAGCAAGTTCAAATCCTCTTGGAATGATCCGGTGGCATATGTCGGAGTATTCGAAAAATCCTGCGTCGCGTCCGAACTGTCTATCTGATTGCGAATATAGGCACATCTTTCTATCTGCGCCTGGTCAGTAAACTCTTCTGGGTCCAGATCATCACGCGCGCCAGAGATATAGGTGAGGCGGGTTTGTGCCGCTTCGGTCAGGGCCCGCAACAAAGCAATGGCGCGATCTGGATGGCAGCCATCACCGATACCGATGTGGCCGTTCTGCCCGTCCGGCTCGCAGATCGTACAGCGGAAACAGGCGATTCCGATGTCCGAGGTGGTGTCCCAGATGCCCAGGTTCAGGCCCGCCGCCTCAACCATGCTTATTGCGTCCTTGCACCTCTCATCATCGATAGTGTCTGGGTGGATCCGTGCTGGCGCGGACTGAAATTGCCACAGTGTGGTGGCATCGCGTTCGATGAGTTCAAAGATCGCATGGCAACTGGCTTCAAACAGGTTGTTGCCGGATGCCAAACCGTTTGTCGTTCTGGGAAAAGCAACCTGCCCACCCATCGGCAAAGACGTATAATCGGTATCGACCATCTCCATTGGAACCCAACGGGCGCAAGTGGAATTCAAATCCCGACCCTCTACCCACAATCTGTTCGCATCAGGATCAAATCGGCCACCAGTCACGCGAGGTAGCTTATCAACATCCACCACCGGCGCATCGCGCGCTATATCGGTAAATCGTGCCAGACGTTGAGGCGCCGTTACCCGTTCCGCGTGCCAGCTTTCGATCGCTTCCATAACCCCCGACGCTTGCGCGGCCGGGACTGACAATCCCTTGCCGAGCGACACCGAAACCGATCGGGAATTCGGGCGCGCAACCATGACCGTGGGCAATCCGATACGATCCAGGCCGGTTAAGTTCGCAATTCGAGTAATGCCCATTTCACGCAAATAGGGCGTTACGATTTCCAATGTTTGGCTGGGGCTTCGCAGGCGATGAGTATCAAGCACATATTGCTTTTCCGATACGTCAGACATGATGCAACCTTGCCAAAAACAAAAGAAATTGGCCACCAGGCGAAAATACATGCCGGTGACCGGATCAGCTCAGGATGGGGGATGATTTCATAGGGGTCAACTCTGCCGCCCATAATTGTCTCAACACGACAATCTACTTGCTGGACGATGATGAGCGCGGGCTGAACCAACTGTGTCCAGCAGCCAGCACCTAAAATCGAATTGCAGCTACGATATTCAAAGGATGTCGCATTATTTTAACATAATCTTCATTCTGCGATATTTACTGCGGGACCGGAAACCCAAAATGTCTCGAAAAGCTGTCAGAAGCGCGCCTTCTTTCGTGCGAAGGTCTCAGGGCAATCGGGAAAGTTGCTCTATTGGGTCAAATTTATAAATATAATCAATGCAATACAATGAACTATGGTGCGGGTGGAGGGACTTGAACCCCCACGCCTTGCGGCGCCAGAACCTAAATCTGGTGCGTCTACCAATTTCGCCACACCCGCACGACCAGCAGCTGCTGCCGGAATGCCGCTCAATAGCAAAGCTTTTGAACGAGTGCGAGAGGGAAATTGTAGTTTACACGAAGAATATTGATGCCCGTTTCAGAACAAACCCAACCTCTGCTCAGAGGCACCACACAACCCGAAAACATATGAAAGACCGCACGACCACACCGACCGGAAAGGCCAATGGACTTTCAGCTGACCAAGCTTTGCCTGACGCCGCCCAAAACAGAAATCTCGCAGACCAGGTAGCCCCCAAAAAAAACTATGTGAAACATAGCGTCCTGTTAAAATTCACCATTGATGAACCTGCCAAATTTAAACACCCTCACGTTGTGCCGTGTTGTTGTTGCCTTTCCCGAAAGCGCACTTTGTTTGGGCGATGGATTCTGTCTCATGACAAGATTTTGCCAAATATGGAGCTGACCGCATGTATGTAAAACTATAATTTAATAAATAGTTACACCCCATTTGGAGACCAGTTATCAAATTCGGCTCGCTGTGAACTTCAGCAGATATGCTCATATTTTTATACGCTTTTTAGTTTAGTAGTGGGCCCGGGCAAGCCCGCAGCCATACTTGCGCCACAATTCAAACGCCAAAAAATCTTATTCGCGTCAAAATAAGACCGCCTTGCCAGTAGTTGATGGGTGGAAAGGAGTTAATGAGTCTTTTGCCTTCGGGCGTCTTACCAGTTCGTTCGCTTAACTCCAGTACAAGGGTCTTTACCGTGACCAACATGATGAACTCTGCATCTGCCGAGCAAGACGCGATTGGTCTTGCACGCGAAAGTTTTCTTGGTGAACTCAAAACCCTGAATCGCGAACACCCGAATACCGGGTTTGGCATCTCGCTGCGCACGCATTCTGGCGGGCATTATTTGCTTGCCAATTCCCGAATGCCCCTGCCCGAGGTCAAATCCCAGGGTTTCCCAACAGGGCGCAGTGTTGCGTGCCTGGAAAATAGCGACTGCTTCAGCTCGATCGAAGTGCTGGCCGATGCCCGCGCATATGAATCGATCACACCAAGCGCCGAAGCCGCAATTTTGGGTAACGCCCTGAACCTGATCGCCCGGATTGATACGCTGACTAGCGCACCTCACGGGCAGATCGAACCTCATATCGCCGCTACAGGAACCGGAGGCTAACCATGGCGCGTAACGATCATCTTTTGTCTGTTGGAAACGAAGCGCTGACCCCAATGACTTCGGCCATGTCGGCATTGACGACACAGATTGACCAACTGACAGAGGTGGCGGACGCGCGCTCCTCGGCACGTCTTGCGACGCTCAAGACACGCATGGAGAATTTCACTGCCAGCGTCACGCTGGTCGGTCAGGTCAAGGCGGGAAAATCTTCGCTTGTGAACATTCTGTCCGCACGCCCTGCCCTGCTGCCTTCGGATGTGAACCCCTGGACCTCTGTGGTTACCACGCTGAACATCAACACCAGAACCCAGGGTGATACAAAATCCCGGTTCACTTTCTTCGAACAAGAGGAATGGGACAATTTGATGGTTGGCGGCGGCCGGCTGGGAGAGCTGGCCAATCGGGCCGGCGCCGACGATGAAATGGACGATATCCGCCGTCAGATCGGCGAAATGAAAGCTAAGTCCGAGGAACGACTGGGTAAGCATTTCGACCTGATTCTGGGGCAAAGCCATCAATACGACTATTTCGATGAGGAACTGATCCAAAGGTATGTGTGTCTGGGTGATGAAGACGACCCGGACATCAACCCCAAGACCGGTCGTTTTGCGGATGTGACAAAGTCGGCTGAGCTGTACATGGACATCCCTCAGTACCCGATTTCCCTCAAGCTGTGCGACACACCGGGTGTAAACGATACGTTTATGGTGCGTGAACAGATCACCCTGCGCAGCCTGCGCGGGTCCGAAGTCTGCATTGTGGTTCTGGCAGCCAGTCAGGCTCTGACCACAATGGACATGGCGCTGATGCGGATCATCGCTCAGTTCGAAAATCGTCAGATTATCCTGTTTGTTAACCGAATTGACGAACTTGCAGATCCGGTCACCCAGGTTCCTGAGATTCGGGATCGGATTCTGGACACGCTGAAACAGAACAATATCGACACCAAGGCAAGTGTCGTGTTCGGCAGCGCCCTGTGGGCCGAGGCCGCGATAACTGGCAATCCCGATATTCTGTCTGAGGAATCCCGGAAAGCCCTGAACACGTTCTATCTGGCGGCCGGGTTTGGCGATCAGGCCCCGTCACTGGACAAGATTTGGGCATTGTCCGGTTTGCCCGACCTATTGCTGGCGATGAATGAACGCATTGCCGAAGGCGCAGGAACTCGACTTCTGGACCGTGTACGCCACCGGGCGCGTAACATCGCCAGTCAGATCCGGGCGACCGCCGTGGCCAAAAAACTATCCGACAGCGAAGGGATCGTGCGAGAGCTGAACGGGGTAGCACCCGAAGACGCCGTGGCCGAGGTCAACGCAGAATATGAAAAGAAGGCCGCTGAGCTTACTGCTTCCTTGCGCGCGAAAGTGCTTGAGCGTCTAAACTCGGCCGAAGCCAACTTTGTCAAACGTGCCACCGATTCTCTGATCGCGCATCTTGAGCAAAATGGCGAGCAAGGAACGTGGCAGTACGATCCTGCCGGGCTGCGGACCTTGCAAAAAGCGGCCTATTTTAGCTTTGCCCGGTCGATGCGCAAAGAAGTTGGTGCGTTGTATTCAGCGGCAGCCGCTGACATCGAAGCGTTGTATCAAAGCCTGCTGGGCAACCATCTGGGAGAGTTCAGCATCGAGGCACCAATCGTCCCGCGGGTACCACCTCCACTGGGTATCGGACGCACGATTGCCCTGGACTTGCAAAGCACATGGTGGCGCCGCTGGTGGCAACGCCGCAATGGTTTCGAGGCCTATGCGGCGGATTATACGCGCCTGATCACATCGGAGGCGAATTCGATCACCAAGGATATCGAAGAAAACCAGATTGCAGCAGTTCTTGAAAATGTCCGCGCCGCCCTTTCCGACTTTATGCGCGAGCAAAAGGAGACTCTGTTGAACATTTCGGCCTCGGCCGAAAAGGACCCCGGTCGCAGTGCAGCGCTGATGGAGGGGCTGGCCCCTCAGAAATCCCGCGACGATATCCTCGGCGATATCCTGAAAGATCTTAGTAACGAGGCAGCATAAGTAGCGATATGGCAAAAGATTCACAAACCCGCTTCGTCTCTTCAAAAGCATGGGACCGCATTGAAAAATGGTCCCGCAGGAAACCTGTTTTCGCACTTATGGGGGAATTCAGCGCCGGCAAATCAACCTTGATGAACTTTCTGCTGCGCTCGGAGGCACTGCCTACACAGGTTACAGCCACACAGCTGCCACCAGTTTGGTTCAGTTGGGGTAGAAGGTCGGCCTATGTACAACGCCCTGACGGAACTCGCGAAAACATCAACCTGGACCAGTTGGAACAAGTCGGGGTGAATGATGCCCAGTTTATTCGCATATTTCTGGAATCCGACATTCTTGAAGCCGTCGACCTGATTGACACTCCGGGTATTTCCGACCCCAAGATTTCTACTGATGTCTGGCGACGGGCTGTCGGTCAGGCAAATGGCGTTATTTGGTGTACGCACGCCACGCAGGCATGGCGCGAAACTGAACGGGCAACCTGGGTTTCCCTGCCCGAACGGTTGCAACATAATTCATTGCTGCTGGTCACACGTGCAGACGTTTTGGATGTCAAGGATCGCCAAAAGGTCCTTCGTCGTGTGAACCGCGAAGCAGGTCACCTGTTCAACCGTTCGATCCTGTTTTCAGCCCGTGATGCCATCATGGCCCGCGACAAAAGTGGGGACGCCGAATTGTGGACCCGCAGTGGCGGTGGCAAGATGGTCGACAGCTTCCTGGAAATCACAGAACTGATCATGGACAGCCGCGCTCATCAGCTGGCGCGTTATCAAATTGACACCAGCTTGTCCGATGCTCCTCAGGTACACCCGCTGCGCCCGCGGCGCAATTTCTCGAATGTACAGGGAACCGCTCCGCTGAAGCTGGTAAACCCGCTGCATGAGGGAACAGAGCCCGAGGTGGTGACACAATTCCCCGTGCGCCCTGCCCGGGTCGAACTGCGCCCTGATGAGGTTGAACGTGCCCCGCGCATTGACCCACAAGAGGCCGAACGTCTGCGCGCCGACATGACCTCGGGCGCCGAGATCGTAAAAGAAGAAAAAGAAGACGAATTGCGGGCGTTCTTCCGGGAGACCACTCCCGAGGACTCGGACGTTGCCGATCTGTCCGTTGCTCCTACCGAGGATGATGAAACAGACCCACAGGCCGTATCCGTCATTGATGAAACTGACATTGTTGAAGTTCAGCCACTTTCTGCGGAAGCCGAAGTTGCTGAAGAAGAAAACCTGTTCAGTGACGAAGACGAAGCTGACACATTCATGGCCTCTTTGGAGGACCAGCTTACAGATGTTCCGGAGCCCGAAGAGACCGCTCAGGCAGAGCCGGAAGAAACCCCGGTCGAACTTTCCGTATCCTCGATCACAGCGTTGATGGCTGAACAATCAGATGATGCCGAGGATGAGTTCGAACCAGAGCCGGAAACCAATGGCCTGATGAACACTCAGGTTGTTGCCATGCCAGAGAGCAGACCGGAAATCGCGGGCTCGTTTGAAGATATTGTAAACGTGTCCGTCGACACCCCGCTTAGCGCGGCGGCGATGTGGCGCGAGGTCACGGATGGCGAAGACATGCCCACCAACCCAGAAGCGTTGAAGAAGGTATTTCAAGCATTTCTTGAGGAGTTTGACCAAATCACGGCCGACCACAATGCGCGAAAATCAGATAACGCGGTAAGGCCCATGGCCAATACCTCTGAAGACACGGGTGTTGAACGACATGTACTTTAGCCGTGAGAAACCTAGGAGACAGGGCAACTGATGTCTATCGAAACAGCATTAAACGATGCGATGGCGACCATACCCGACTGCATAGCAGCCGGGTATGTCGACATGAAGACAGGTATGTTGCTAGGCACCCATGTCACAGACTCGGAAAGTGCCGAAGCCTTGGATACTCTGGCCATTGCGGTGGCCAACCTTTTTCAGGGGCGCGGTGTGATCGCGTTTGAGAATCTGCTGCGTTCGACCGACGCCGACGATACGGAAAATCCTGGGTTTGGCGAAATCGCAGTGTTTTCAAAGGATCGGCTGAATATTTTCCTGCGGACCCCGGACTACCCGGACCATGTGGTCTGCTACATCTGTCGCGACAGTGCCAATGTGGGGCTGGCGCTTACTAAATCGCACATAAGCCTAGGGCCGGTTACGGCCGCTGTATAACGGGACCAGAGGGGGTCACGGCATGATGGATACTGACATACTGGACATGCTCGAAGACATCGGGCGGTTGTCGGTCGCCCGTTTGAATCCGACGGTTACATTAGCTGCTGAGACGACTGAGATTCGTCGTGAAAAGATCCTGCGCACCATTCGCGGAACCATTTTGCCGCGCCGGCTGGAATTTACGGCGGCCAATGGCGATTGTCTGGCAATGGAAGTCAACAGCTCTCGGGTAACTGATGTTTTTCGGGTCCGCTCGGGCATGATACCGGATTTTGAAACTACTCCGCGTGAAGAGCTTGCGACCCGCTTGGCCGAATTGGTGTCCGATATTGCAGCAGCCCCTGCCCCGTTGGAGTTGCTTTCTCTGCAGCCGGACACGGCGCTTGAGGTCGATGATGTCGGTGTGACTTTCAGCGAGATTGCAAAGGCTTGCGGCACTATCGAGCTGCCGCCCGAGACGGTCGTTTCTTTGGTTCCCGACACGCCTGCCCCGCAAGAAACAGATATTCCAGCGTCCGCCGCCGGGGCGACAGCAGGAACCATTGCCAGCGCGTTTTTTGATGGCGCTGAACGGTTCGCATTGGGACGCGCCGAAGTTTCCGTGGACGGTGCAGCCATCTCGCGGCTCGAAGGAGTATGCGACGTCGGGCAACCCATGCACGCCGATCAGGATCTGCTTCGTCAGTTTGCACAGGATCTTGTTGGGTGGGACGGTGACGCCGCCACCGCGCTGGATCATCCTCAGCTGATTGTAATGCGGCCTTCAGGGGGCAAAGGGGATGCGCTTGCCGTTCTGCATGACGGGTCACAATTTGCGCTGGCCATTCATGAAGCGCGCAAACTGGGAGCCGTCGTAAACCTTTGGAAATCAGTTACGGGATCGGAAAAATGATCCGGTGCCAACAGTTCAATTTTTCAACGAATTCGATCCGTGAAATAAAGTAGTCAGGGTATGTGTTATGAGTGAGAATAATCGTCGCGAGTTACTTCGTATAGCCAACGAGATGAAAGGCGTCAGCAATGACGAAACCGGGCAGTTTATCTCTCGGATCATTGGTGATCTTTCGAACCTGAAGCCCTCGATTGCTTTTGTTGGTCAGATCAAGGCCGGCAAATCCCGACTGATCAATGGTTTTACCGGACAGGCCGAATATCTGCCGTCGGATGTGAACCCTTGGACAACCGTAATCACTGATATGCATTTCGGCCACCCGTCGGGCCGGACGCAAGGTGCCGAGTTCCATTTCTTCGACAACCGTCAGTGGCAGTCCCTGATTGCCGAAGGCGAAGAGCTGCGCAACATGTTCCCCGATGACGAGGACAGTTATAAGCGCGAGATGATCGAAGAACAGGTCGACGCAATGAAGACCCGCGCCAAGCTTCGGCTGGGCGATAGCTATGAACAGCTGCTGGGCCAACATCATGATCTGGAAGACCTGAATTCGGATGATTTGGCACGTTATGTTTGCGCAGGCGATGACCCGACCGAGGGTGGGACACATGATCCGGCATCGGACCGGGGCCTTTACAGCGACATCACCCGAAAGGCCGAGGTCTATTTTGACATCGGACATTTCCCATTTCCGCTTACGGTCACCGATACACCCGGCGTAAATGACCCTCTGTTGATCCGCGAAGAGATCTCTCGCCAATACCTCAAAGAGTCCGACTTCTTTGTGGTTGTACTGTCGGCGCATCAGGCGCTTTCTCGGGCGGACTTGAAACTGTTCCGCCTAATGCAAGCGCTGGAGTTGGGCCAGATCGTGGTTTTTATCAATCGCGTGGACGAATTGGGAAATGGTGCCGAAGATGCCTTCAAGGTGCGGGCCGATGTTCTGGACGGGCTTGAGAAGGCGCTTGGAAACTCGAACATTGACGTGCTGACCGGCAGTGCCCAATGGGCGCATTACGCCCTGACCGGTGACGAAGCCGGTATCAATCACGACGATGTCCTGGCCTGGCTGCGCGCGCACCCCGATCAGATGAAGCAATATCTGGACGGTGTCGAAGAGATCAAACAAGGCCCCGGCCCGATCAGCCGCGAAGGTGTTTTGCGCTTTGCCGCTATGATCGCCTCCGGGTTGCCCGATCTGCGCCGGCATGTGACCCGAGCGCTGACAGAAGGCCCGCGCGATGAACAACTGCGTATGGCCTGGCAGCATCTCAACAGCTTTGCCCAAGGTGAATTGGACCGGTCCAAAGCGCATCTGCGCGCGATCGAGAACGACACCACAACCTCGGCAGAAGACGCTGGTGAAAACAACAGGATATTGGCCGATCTGCGGAACTCGGTCAGCGACAAGACCACCAAGATCATTGACGAAATGGATGACGTCCTGGCCAACCTGAGAGGCGTAATGGATGACACCGTGGCCGAGGCCGTGTCGGGCGTTGTTCGCGGCCCGAACGGAGATTCTCCGCTGTTGTCGAAAACCGGAGAAACCGAGCTGAATTTTACGCCGCTGCGCGACCGCATGCGCGAACTTGTTCAGGGGGCCACCCAAGTTGTCCGCCAAAGAATGCTGAGCGAGCTCTACGCAATCGACATGCAAAGCAATGCCACGCTGCGGGCTCTGCCCGGCTGGCAGGACGCAACCGACAATCGGATGAACACCAGCGCAGTTCGCTGGTTCCGTCCGGACACGTCCGCTTTGACCCGTGGCATCACTGTTGAACTTCGGGTAAACTGGTTGTCCCGGCTGATTTCGCGTAAAAGTGTCGTGTCCCGTGCCGAACGCATGATCGTTCAGGAGTTTGAGATGATCGGAGATGATCTGGTGGATACCGCCCGCGGTGATTTGACCGAGCGGCTTAATACCGTGCTGGACCATTATCTGGCCCTGCTCGCCACACATCTTGAACATCGTGCCGGAACCGGCGAAACAAATGCCCGGGCCGAGGCGCAAGCCGCATTCAACCACGCACAACATATTTCTGACGAGCTGGGCACCCTATTCAGCCAGCATCAAACAGATGAAAGACTAGCAGAGGCAGCGGAATGATCGAATTTCCCGGAACCGACAAGGAAGTGAGGCAGCTTGAGCGCTTTCTGACCGCGACCGAAAGCCTGCCGAGCGACGTGGCGCTCGAAGATATGCGCGCCCGTGCCTTGGCGCATGCCGAACGCTTGTCAAACGCGGTAAATATTGGATTCGCCGGAGAATTTGGGGCGGGAAAATCCAGCCTGGCCAACATGCTGGCCGGGGCAGATATTCTGCCTACCGGGCCGCAACATCTGAAACTGCCGCTCGTTATTGTGGCATATTCCGAAACCCCCGAAACAACTGTCGGGTGGTGGGACCGGGAACCTAAAGTCTATTCTGGAATTGC
The DNA here is from genome assembly GCF_059609985.1 of Ruegeria sp. YTSA219. NCBI lineage: Bacteria > Pseudomonadati > Pseudomonadota > Alphaproteobacteria > Rhodobacterales > Roseobacteraceae > Ruegeria > Ruegeria sp. YTSA219. Next base: position 134,196 of record NZ_JBXWMT010000004.1, on the reverse strand, counting down.
ACTTGAAAAAGCCGCCAAAGACGAACCCGACTTTATCTCTGTTGGATTGAACACCCCTGCCCTGCAAGAGATATCGCTCTACGATCTGCCTGGGTCAGGCGCTTTGGATGATACCTATAAACCGACGCTCGATCTGCTCAAATTTGTGGATTGCGCAATCTGGTGCACCAACGGCACAAATGCATGGCGCGAAACGGAACGCCATCTTTGGGCTAAGGTTCCGGAAGAGTTGCGAGCAAACAGCATATTGGCTGTGACACATACAGATTTGCCTCCGGTACGCGACGCGCTTGACCGGGTGTTGGCCCGCTTGAACAAAGAAAAGCGCAATATGTTCCGCTCGGTTGTGCCGATCGGCACCCCAGTGGCTGTCCGTGCCATGGCGCAAGAGCCAGAACCGGATTTCGCCCTTTGGGAAACCTGCGGTGGACAGGGGCTGGCCGAACAGGTGCTTGATATTGCTTCGAACCGGCGACAGGCAGACCTGAGTTCGGCGCGCGAAGATCTGGAACAGCACTTTCTGCCCTATCTGAAATCGATTGACGTTCAGGTGCCGGACATAGCCGCCCTCGACGCGCCCTCTATGCAGGCTACGCTGGAAAACGTGCTACCCCCTATCGACAATCCGATCCTGGAAGACTGGCTTGCCGCAATTGCCAGTATCTATGAGGACCTGCGGGAAACCTCAAATATGGAGCCTGCGGCTTTCCTGCAAAGCTGTCAGGAAATCGTTGAGGATTTCGCCGAGCGCCTGGAAAACGATGGCGAGATTGACCCGACGGCGGATTGGATTCCGGGTGAGTTCGAAAAGGCCACGGACTTGTTGCTTTTGCTTCAGTTCGAAAGCGGCGTTGCGCCACTGAAGGATGCGATTAGCATCCTGGCACAGCTGAGTGACAACCTTGCTTGGGCCGGCAGCCGGGTTGAATCGGCACAGCCAAAGACCGGAACCTGAAATTTCCGCTCAAGGCTGAGCGGCAATTCCGCGAATCGTAGATGCGATTCCTACGAATCTATTGTTTCGAATTTGTAGACCAATCCTTAAGAATTTGTTTTTAGCTTTCGATTTTATCACAATATATTTCTATATGTAGTATAAATTGCCAAGTATACACTACATATAGATCAATCGCAAAAACGATCCTTAGTGAAGCCATCAGGCGGCCCCAATAAAGTCAAATTTGAATCGTCTAACCGACTTGAGTGTCCTGCGGTTGTTTTTGGTTGTGTGTTTGCGGGCTATTTGCCCAGGTTTTTTGCCGCAAAACGATTAGAACGGGCGGAATGAAATGAGCCATAACCAGGCTGTCGGTGCAACGCACGACGAACCTAAGATTGAAGGACTTGAACCTGGCGCAAAGCTGTTGCGCGGGCAGTATGAGATTCTTCGTTTCCTCAGCAATGGCGGGTTTGGGATTACCTACCTGGCCCGCGACAGCCTAGAGCGCGATGTCGTGATCAAAGAGTGCTATCCGGGCGCTCTGTGCCGTCGGAATGGTGACGCGGTTGAACCCATCAATCCCGACCACAAAGAAGATCTGCGCGCGATCATCGACCTGTTCATTCAGGAAGCGCGCAATCACGCCCGACTGGTTCATCCCAATATCGTTGACGTACATCAGGTCTTTGAAGACAACGACACGGCGTATATCGCTATGGACCTGATCCGGGGTTGCGATCTTCTAGATTATTCCGAGAACCCCGAAAACGACGCTGGCCCGGATTTCATTGTCCAAGTCACCGAGAAAATGCTGTCGGCCGTTTCGTTCATCCACCAAAGCGGAATGCTGCATCGCGATATCTCACCGGACAATATTCTGATTGACCAAAACGGAGACCCGGTCCTCATCGACTTTGGTGCCGCGCGGGAACAGGCAGCCAATCAATCAGCTGCCCTGTTGACTTTGCGGGTTATCAAAGACGGCTATTCCCCGCACGAATTCTATGTACGCGGCGCAGATCAGGGACCCAGCAGCGACCTCTATGTTCTCGCGGCGACGCTTTATCACGCCATCAGTGGCGAACGTCCGATCGACGGGCAAACCCGACTGAATGCCTTCAACAATGGCCAGGATGATCCCTATACGCCCCTCGCAGGTCAGTACAGCGACTATCCCGATGGGTTCCTTGAAGCGATCGACAAAGCGATGGAAGTTCACGCAACAGATCGTCTGCAAACGGCCCTGGATTGGCTGCGGATGTTCCGTGGTCCCGGCGTCATGTTTGACTCGTTCGCCTATCGTCCGGTCTCGGTCATCGTAGCGATGGACCGTAAGGACGAAGTCGAAGAGCAAGCCCGGATCAAAGCCGAAAGTGAAAATGCCGAGGCGGTGGTGACTGCCTTGTTGGCTGGGAACCCTGACATTGCCCTGGGTAATGAGGATAAGTTTGAGGGCGATCTGGCCAAGTTTGCACAAAAAGAAGAGGCCGCGGTTGCGGTCGATACGATCGTCAAGAACGGATCAGGCGGCAGCGGTAAAGTCATCGCAGGCGCTGCTGCGGTGGTGGTTGCCTTGGCTGCAGGCGGATTCGTTTTGTTCAGTGGCAGCGAAGAAACCCCCGAACCGACAGCAGCGCCGGTCCAAGTGACCGAGACAGAGGCACCAGCCTCGGAACAGCCGGAAGAAGCCGTGGAAACGGCGGCACCGGCCGCTGCGGAAGAGGTCGTGGAAACGGCAGAACCGGCCGCTGCGGAAGCTGAAGCACCAGAACAAGAAGTCGCAAGCGTAGAACCTGTTGAGCAGACGGATACCCTCACGGCGCAAAACGCCGAAGCGCTACCTGTCGAGGCAACCCCAGTTGCTGCTGACCCGGTAGAAATCAGCGCTGCTGCTGGCCAACCGGCAGAAACGCAGATTGCGTATTCTCATTGGGATGTGGAAATACCGTTCCAGACCTCGAAACGCCGCGCCTCGACTGGCAGCGTCGTTGTCGTGACCGGCATTGACCCCACGCTGGATACTTCCGTGATCGGAGAATGGGTGCAGCATGGGGCGTCGATTTATACTCTGAACGGAGTGCCGGTCCAGGCAGATGCAAGTTTTGCCGCCCAGATTTTGGATGACCTGAAGGTCGATCCGGATGGGTATATCCGCATCACTGCCCGTTATCGGGAACTCGGAAAAACCCGTGCGCAGAACGGATTGCTGGCCCTGCCCGCCATTCGCATGTTGGGTCTCGAGAATGGTTATGTGTTCACTATCAGAAACAGCAATGGAAACGGCTGGGCAACTGTTGTTGACACTGCACCAGACGCGCCCGCAGCAGGTAGCCTGCGCAAAGGCGATGTACTGATCTCGGAAAATCATACCGGTCAGAACATTACCAACCCTGAAGGGCTGGACGCGCTTTTGCAGCTCCTTGTTTCTGAAAACCAGTCCGAAGCCCGCTTTACAGTTCTGCGCAACGGTACTGAAACGGGTGCGGTTATGCCCCTGGTACAGGAGTAATGATCCGGTCTGATTGTGATCTGCCTGTGTGTGTTTGCTGAGAGTGAAGCGAAAGCCATCACTCTGACGGGGACCGGCCCGTCGCAGAAGGTAAATGAGTTTTTTGTTCCCAATCATCAGTGCCTGTGTACCGAACGTGCAGAGGTGAGTAGCAGCCCCATGGGACGTAGATCCTGTGCCAAGAAACAAAGGTGTCGACACCATGTTTAAATATAAAAGCCCCCTTAGCCGGCTTCTCGAAGGTGCCGGCAAACCTCAAGAGACCGAAACCGAGGAGGTCGCGGCACCTGAGTCTGATAACGCTGAACCGATTGCGGATTTCAACGCACTTCGTAATGCACTGGCAGGCGGCAACACTACCGCTGATAGCTACGATGAAAGCGAAGAACTATTACCCGAAGACAAGATGCCGGAGTTCTCCGAAGCAGAACAAGCCACTGCCGATGAGATTATCGTCGAGGAAGTGGTCGCCGAAGTGCAAAGCGCCACCGAGGTTACAGTTGATGCCGACCCAAAGGACGACGAACCGGTTGTGACACTGCATGTGTCAACCGAAGAACTGACAGCCACGATTGAAGATCCCGCGCCTGAAATGGCGATGGAAGAACCGGTCGTAGACGTAGTCGTCGAGACAGTTGATCCGGAACCAGAAGCGCCTTCTGCCCAAGAGGTCGAGGTACAACCTCAGCCTGCTCCTGCGGCAAAAGAAGACAGACGCAGCCGTGTGAAAACCACCTTCCTGGGCTTCGAGCGCGCGGATACGCATGTTCAGGACCTGATGGAATCGGCCGAGCCGGTGGCTATGGCCAAGACCGAGGCCGCGCAGGCGACATTCCCGGTGGGATGGCTTGTTGTAACTTCCGGCCCCGGCCGCGGTTCCAGCGTTACGCTGACAGAAGGCCTGATGCAGATTGGGCGTAATGATGATCAGGCGATCCAGCTGGACTTTGGCGACACTGGGATTTCCCGCAGCAACCATGCGGTAATTGCCTATGACCCGGAAGACCGCAAATGCTATTTGGGCCATGGCGGCAAGGCCAATCTGGTGCGCCTGAACGGCAAACCCGTTCTCAGCACGGTTCCACTCTCCACTGGCGATCTTATCCGGATCAGTGAAACCTCAATCCGTTTTGCAGCCTTCTGCGATGACGGCTTTGATTGGCGGGATGCTTAATTGATGCTGGCGACCCCGGCATATGATCTTGCGCTGATCCTGGATCAGGGTCAGCGCGACACGCAGGAAGACGCGGTCGCGTCGCGTATGTTCGACGCGGCGGATGCGGGCTATGTCATCGTCGCGGACGGAATGGGTGGGCATGCGGCAGGAGAAGTGGCATCTGAACTGGTAGTCAAAGCCTGGCGCGATGCACTGGATACCGAACTTGAAGCAGACGCTCCGGCTGAGACTGCGCTGATCGACGCCTTACCCTTGGCAGCCATGCAGGCAAATGCCGCGATTTCGACTTACTGCGAGGAGCAGGGTGAAGATTTCAACATGGGATCAACCATGTTGGGAGTTTTGCTGCTGGAAAAGCGCGTCTTCTGGATTTCGATTGGCGACAGCCCCCTTTATCTCTATCGCGACCGTACCCTCAGCCAAATCAACGAAGACCATTCGATGGCTCCGATGATTGATGCTCAGGTTGCTGCAGGTACCCTTACGCCAGACCAGGCGTCGTCTCACCCCGACCGAAACCAACTGACTTCGGTGATAATGGGCGCCGCAATTCCCAAGGTCGATTGCCCGGAAGAACCATTGGGTCTTAGCACCGCGGATGTGCTGATCGTGGGAAGTGATGGGCTGCAATATCTGAGCAACACAGAAATTCAGGCAATTCTTGAGGAAAACGAAGATGCGCTGGCTCAAGATATTGCGGATGCGCTGTTGCGGGCACTGAGAACCAGGAACGACCCGGATCAAGACAATACGTCGATTGGCGTCATCAAACTCAGAAGAAACGACTAGAGGCAAAGCAACCGGACCAATGAAACTCCATCTGATCATATCCAGCCTGGCACTAGCTGCCGCGACGGGCGCTGCTTCGGCACAAGAAGCATGCTCAACCTATGAAATCCAGCGAGGCGACAGCCTGCGGGAACTGACCATCGCAGTCTATTCGACCGAAGATTTTCGGATCATCTTCGAGGCAAACCGCGATGTAATCGGAAATAATCCCAATGTCATCCGCGTCGGCGACGTTTTGACCCTGCCGTGTTTGGAAGATATCGGGCGCGCGGCTGCCGTGCCGCAGACAGAGGCCGAAGCAATGGCCGCCGAAATGGCCGCCGAACTTGTCAAGGCTGCGGAAGATCGCGCTGCCAAAGCTATCGCCGAAGCCGAGTCCCGCGTGGCCGAAGCCAAAGCAGAGGCGGTCATCGCCGCCAAGGCTGCGGCCAAGGATGAGATCGAGGCCGCGCGTGCTGAAGGTGCTGCCCTAATCCGCAATGCAGGTACCGGTGAACGTCCTGAAATCCGGGACCGTCAGTTGATTTTGATCACTGGCGGCAACTATTCCCCGTTCACGGATGAAGCTCTGCCGCATCGTGGTCTATATACAAATCTTGTTGAAACCGCGATGTTGCGCGCAGCGCCGGAACAGTCCTACAAGATCCAGTTCGTCAATGACTGGTCTTCACATCTGGATCTGTTGATGCCGACGCTGGCATTTGACGCAACCTTCCCGTGGTCGCGTCCAGATTGTGACGACGCAGATGCACTGTCTGAAAATGACCGTTCACGTTGTGAAACCTACAATTTCTCAAACCCGTTCTATGAAGTTGTGGACACGTTCTTTGCTCGCGAAGGTTCGGGCTATGAAGAGACCCTGACATATGCGGATTTTGCCGGTGCAACCATCTGCCGACCCGAGGGCTGGTCTCTGTCGCATATGGATGCGGTGGGGCTGTACGAGCCCGCGATCACGATACTGCGCCCGGTTTCGCCGGATGAATGTTTCCATGCATTGATGGATGGAACCGCCGACATCGCCGCAATTGAGGCCCATCTGGCCGTCGAGGCAATCGGTCGGCTGGGTTACGAGCATCGCATTGTAGAAAACCCCAACTTGGCAGCGATCAAGTCTCTTAACATCATGACTCACAAGGATAATCCTGATGGAGAAGCGATCCTTGAAACGCTTAATCAGGGTCTGGCGATCATGCAGCAATCAGGAGAGTGGCGCGACATCGTCTCAACCGCTCTGCGTTATCAAATGGAAAATGGCTAAGGCCCTTATTGGCCTAAACTCAAAAAAGTCTGGAGGAAGTGGACATGTATAAATTTAACCTGAAGAAAGTCGTGATTTCGGCCACCGCCGTCACCGCCCTGAGCGCCGGAGCTGCCGCAGCACAGGAAGCCTGTAGCAACTATACCGTCGCGGATGGTGACACGATGGCGACCATCGCCATCGCGGCTTATGGCACCTCGAACTATCAGCCGATCTTCAACGCCAACCGCAACATCATCACCAACCCAAACGCGCTGGCGCCTGGATTGGTTCTGTCCCTGCCCTGTGAAGACGGTAGTCTGCCGAATGGCCAGTCAGCACAGGAACTGATCGCAGCAGAAGAAAAGCGTGCGGCCAGTGTGAAACGTTCGAACGTCTACGCCCCGCCAATCAAGCTGGTAGCGGGTAACGGATGGGAGCCATTCACAACCGAAAGTCTGAGTGGTGGTGGGATCATGACCCGCCTGGCGACCACAAGTCTTCAGCGTGCCGGCAACAGCCGTGATTTCTCGGTCAGCTTTGTCGACGACTGGACTTCGCATTTGGAAACTCTCTTGCCGCTCGGCGCATTCGACATCTCGATCGCCTGGACAGTTCCAGATTGTACAAACCACACCTATGAGTGGTCTGCAGCGACTGAATCCCGGTGCAACGAGTTTGTTGCTTCGGTTCCGGTCTATGACATCGTCGGCGGCTTCTTCACTCTGCCGGAAAGCGAATACTCACAAGCGACGGCCTTCGAAGACCTCAAAGGTGCAACCCTGTGCCGTATGGACGGCTGGAGCATGGTTGTACTTGAAGAAGTCGGCTTGAATTCCGAGAACCTGACGTTGGTTCACCCCAGCTCGGCCCGCGAGTGTCTGGATGCCGTTTTGACCGGCTCAGCCGATGTGGCCGCGTTCGAAGTCGATCTTTTCGCTGCAACCATGAAGGACATGGGCCTGACCTCGGAAGATATCGTAGAAAACCCCTATGTTTCCACGCTGTCCTCGATGAGCTTCCTTGCGCACCGCACCAACCCGTTTGCACGCGAATACATCGCTATGGTCAACAAGGGCCTGAACGAAATGCGTGAATCCGGCGAATGGTACGCGATCATCTCGGACACGCTGCGTGAACAGAACGAAAAGCTGAACGCCGCGTCAAACTAATACCGATACATATGAACAGTCGCAGGGCCGGTCTTTGGACCGGCCCTGTCTTTTTTCAAGATCAGAAGATTTTTGCGACAGGAATGAGAGTCCGAATAATGGCTGCCGCGGTTTGATGCCTAAAAGGGTCGACCTTCCCTTCGAAGCCGAAACAACTTGGCCCCGGTGGCACTATCTACCGGCGTTTGATCCAAAAGACTCGACTCTGTAAAAGTGGAAGCATAAAAAGAACAAATCAAGAACATATTGGTATCTGGCATGTTCGATGGAATGCAGCGTCGCGTCGTTTCATTGTGGTTTCCTCGGTTGGCAAGCGACCGGGTTCTGCGTCGACGCCTGGTGAATGGGCCCTTTGTCCTGACGCTCAAACAACAGAATGCCAATCGTATTTATTGCCTGAACGCTCAGGCTGCGGAACAGGGGCTGCATCAGGGCATGTCCTATGCGGATGCGCGCGCCTTTTGCCCCGCTTTGCAAAGCTGCACAGCCGATCCTCAGGCCGATATGCGTTTCCTGCACATCCTGCGTCGCTGGGCAACGCGCTATTGCCCCTGGGTGGGGATGGAAGGCGAGGATGGGCTGGTGCTTGACGTCACCGGGTCAGCCCATCTCTTTGGCGGCGAAGAGGCGATGTTGGCTGATATGCGCGGACGGTTTGCGCGCGCAGGGCTCTGGGTGCAGATCGGGTTGGGGGATACGCGCGGTGCGGCTTGGGCGCTTGCCCGTTATAACGAGGGGGTCGCAGCCTCTGGCAATATGCTGACGGCCCTAAAGTCGCTGCCGGTGGCGGCCTTGCGTCTGGATGAGAAGACCTCGGTCGCCTTACAGCGCATGGGCCTGCGCAAAATTGGTACATTGGCGGCAGCACCGCGCGCACCGCTGACACGGCGTTTTGGTCCCGGTCTGCTGCTCAGGCTGGATCAGGCTCTGGGCGCGCAACCCGAAGCAATCACGCCGCTGTCCGATCCCCCCCATTACGCGGTGCGCATGACCCTGCCGGACCCCATCGGATTACTGTCGGACGTGATGGCTGGTACCGAACGGCTGTTGGCCCAGCTCTGCGCCAAGCTGAAGGCGCAAGAGATGGGCGCCCGGAAACTTTGCATGACATTGCGTCGGGTGGACCAGGACTGCCAGCAGGTTGAACTGCGTCTGGCCCGACCTCTGCGCGATCCTCAGCGTATCCTGTCTTTGTTCGAACGCGGTTTGGGGGAAATAGATGCTGGCTTTGGCATTGATCAAATGCGGTTGGAGGCCACCGGGGTTGAAGCGCTGCCAGTACAACAAATCAGCCATGTGTCGGACCACAGCAAGAGCCGGCTGGATGACCTGATCACCCGGCTGGGCACCCGGGTCGGGCTTGAAAACATACAGCGTTTCCTACCTGCGGACAGCCATATTCCCGAGCGCAGTTTCATCATCGCGGCCGCCGCCTATTCCAACCCCTCCAGCGGCTGGAGCATCCTGAACCCACGCCCGCTCTACCTGTTTCCACCCGAACCTATTGCGGCAACCGGCCCGCATCCGCCCGCGCGGTTCCGCTGGAGACGTATGTCCCTGACAACCGGCCATGCCATGGGCCCCGAACGCATCGCGCCCGAGTGGTGGCATCAGGATGAAAGCTGGCGGTCCGGTCTGCGGGATTACTGGCGAGTGGAAACCACGCAGGGGCGCAGGCTCTGGCTGTTTTACACGCCTCAGAATCCGGGCTGGTTTGTACAGGGAGAGTTCGCATGATCGCCGCAAACCGCCCGATAGACGCCCTGCATCGCCACATGCCAAAACCCCATGCACAGGGGCTGGGGTATGCCGAACTGTGCGTCACCACGAATTTCACCTTTCTGACCGGGGCCTCCCACCCCGAAGAGCTCGTCCTGCGCGCCGCCGAGCTGGGATTGTCGGCAATAGCCATCACGGATCACAATTCATTGGCAGGGGTTGTGCGCGCATGGTCGGCACTGCGAGAGCTTAAGCGGCAGACCAAACAGCCCCTTCAAATCAGATCCGAACATCGTGTTGATGCCTCTTCCCGGCAAGAGGTTGGCCACAGGCAGGCGCTTCCGAAACCGGACTGCACTGTTCTGCCTAAACTGATTACCGGCTGCCGGCTGCTGCTGCGCGACAGTGCGGTAGATTGGGTGGCGTTGCCCTGTGATCTGGCAGCCTACAAACGCTTGGCCCGCCTGCTGACGTTGGGCAAGCGGCGTGCGGATAAGGGTGATTGCGAGCTCTATACGCAAGACATGCTGACGGCCTGCAAGGGCATGATCCTGATCGCCCTGCCCCAGACCACCCTGTCAGAGGCCGCATCGGATATTCAAACCGTGCGGCGACGATTTCCCAATCATGTTTTTCTGGGTGCAGTGCCACGCTATGACGGCAGCGATCAGACCTATCTGGCCGAATGCGCCCAACTGGCGCAGAAAAGCTGCGCCCCCATGGTGGCGGTCGGGGATGTGCTGATGCACCGCGCCCACCGCAAGCAACTGGCCGATATCCTGACCTGCATGCGTAAAAACATCACGATTGATCAGATCGGCACCCGCGCATTGCCCAATGCCGAACGCCGCCTCAAATCCGGCCAGGATCTGGTCCGGCTGTTCCGCCATCACCCCAGCGCCTTGCGGCGCACGATGGAGATTGCCGACAGGTGCAGCTTTGATCTGGCGGAGCTTTCGTATGAATACCCCGATGAGATTGCAAGCGGGGAACATCCGCAAACGCGTCTGGAACGTCTGGCACACGAAGGGTTGCAGCGCCGGTACCCCGAAGGGCCGCCCGACACGGTGGTCGGGCTGATGCGCAAGGAACTGGCGGTGGTCGCGGATCTGCAGTTTCCCGCTTATTTCCTGACTGTACATGACATCGTACAATATGCCCGGTCGCAGGGCATTCTGTGTCAGGGGCGCGGGTCCGCGGCCAATTCGGTGCTCTGTTACCTCTTGGGCATCACGGATGTCAGCCCCAACCAGATCGCCATGGTCTTTGAACGGTTCGTGTCCAGATACCGGGGCGAGCCGCCGGATATTGATGTCGATTTCGAGCATGAGCGGCGTGAAGAGGTGATCCAGTGGATTTACGAGAAATATGGCCGCGAACGTGCTGGTCTTTGCGCAACTGTCATCCATTTCCGCACCCGTGCAGCCATTCGCGAGGTGGGCAAGGTCATGGGGCTGTCGCAGGATGTGACCGCTGGGCTGTCGAGCCAGATCTGGGGCATGAGCAATGGCGGCGTTGATCTGGACCGTATTCGCGAGCTGGGGCTGGACCTCAGCGACCGGCGCCTCATGCAAACCATTCATCTGATTGGCGAAATCATCGGCTTTCCCCGCCATCTGTCCCAGCATGTTGGTGGTTTTGTGATCACCAAAGGACGCCTGGACGAGCTTTGCCCGATTGAAAATGCCGCAATGGAAAACCGCACCGTCATCTGCTGGGACAAAGATGACATTGATGCTCTGAACATCCTGAAAGTCGATGTGCTGGGGCTTGGTATGCTCAGTTGTCTGCGCAAATCCTTTAGCCTGCTGCAACAGCATGAAGGCCAGACCCTGAGCATCGCCAAGGTGCCTCAGGACGACACCGCCACATATGACATGCTCTGCCGGGCGGATGCGATCGGCGTCTTTCAGGTCGAAAGTCGGGCGCAGATGAATTTCCTGCCCCGGATGCGCCCCCGCGAGCTTTATGACCTGATAATCGAAGTTGCTATTGTGCGCCCTGGCCCCATTCAAGGGGATATGGTGAAGCCCTATATCCGGCGACGCAATGGGCTGGAAAACCCCGAACCCTTTGGCCCGGAACTGGAACAGGTGACAGCGCGCACATTGGGCGTCCCCCTGTTTCAGGAACAGGCCATGCAGATTGCCGTGGTCGGGGCCGGATTCACGGCGGAAGAGGCCGACCATCTGCGCCGCTCATTGGCTACGTTCCGGCGAATGGGCACAATCGGCACATTCCGGGATAAATTCATCAATGGGATGCTGGGCAACGGCTATGACATCAAAGTGGCCGAGCAGTGTTTTTCCCAGATCGAAGGCTTTGCCGATTACGGGTTCCCGGAAAGCCATGCGGCGGCCTTTGCCATGCTTGCCTATGTCTCCGCCTGGCTGAAACGCCATCACCCGGCGATCTTTGCCTGCGCGCTTTTGAACTCTCAACCCATGGGGTTTTACGCGCCCGCTCAGATCGTGCGCGACGCCCGCGAGCATGGGGTCGAAATCCGCCCCATCTGCGTCAATCATTCCGAGTGGGACAATATACTGGAACGCCGCCCCGATGGCGCGCTGGCGCTGCGGCTGGGATTCCGCCAGATCAAGGGGTTCAGGGAAGAAGACGCCGGCTGGATTGAGGCCGCCCGCGGCAATGGATATCAGGATCCAGAGGCGCTGTGGCTGCGTGCGGGGCTGCGGCCTGATGTACTGACGCGCTTGGCCGAGGCAGACGCTTTTTCCGATATGGGGCTGACCCGGCGCGATGCACTCTGGCAGGTCAAAGCCATTCAAAGCCCCAAACCTCTGCCCTTGTTCAATGATCCGATTGACGGGGAAACGGTTCACGAACCCCCGGTCAACCTGCCCGCCATGCAGCTGGGCGAAGAGGTGGTCGAGGATTATGTTGCCACCCGCCTGACCCTGCGGGCCCACCCGATGGAACTGCTGCGCCCCTCTCTGCCAGGGCTGACCACACATGTCGCCTTGCTAGAGGTGCCCCTGGGGCGGCACAGCGTTTGTGGTCTGGTTATCACCCGTCAGCGGCCGGGCACGGCGTCGGGCATAATTTTCCTGACGCTAGAGGATGAAACCGGGGTCAGCAATGTGGTGGTCTGGCCCAAGGTTTATGAGCGTTTCCGCCGGGCCGTGATGGGCGGGCGCCTGCTGCGGATCACAGGGTATCTGCAGCGTGAAGGGATTATCGTGCACCTGATCGCCCAGGACGTTCAGGACATGTCACATAAGCTTTCCGAATTGGGGCACCCGCAACCAGAGGTCCTAAGCACCGAAGGGTCCCGCACTGATGATACACCGAAGAAATCCCGCTATCCTGCCAGGGCAATGCACCCACGGGATCAGGCAAAGCGGCTGTTTCCAAGCCGGGATTTTCATTGAACCGCACTGCTGCATATCTCTGGCAGGGTCCGCACTGTCGGATTGCCGCAACTCAAAACAATATTGAGGCAAACTCACCCCTACCCCGTTCACAGGGCAAGACACCCTGTGCTAGGTTAAGCACGTATAATTGTTTATGAATTGGTGAGTTTTCGATGGCGCGAAAATGTCTGGCAATCCTGATTACGTCGGCGGGTCGCCGTGTTGGCCTGCTGCAATGCTTCAGGGCGGCTGCGGAACGTCTGGATGTTGACCTGACCATCATCGCCTGCGACCTGAACCCAGATGAAAGCGCGGCTTGCGCGCTTGCCGATCACGCCGCCGCCGTGCCGCGATGTGACAGCCCCGACTATGCAACCTCGATCCTCGAGATTGTGCGTCAACACGGAGTCAGCTTGGTGATCCCCACAATCGACCCGGAACTGATGCCCCTGGCACAGGCCGCGCCCGCCTTTGCCAATCTGGGCGCGCGAGTCCATGTCTCGCCGGTGAACGTGATCGAGGTTGTCCGGGACAAGCGCCTGACAATCCAGAAACTGTCCGAAGCCGGGGTTCCTGTTCCGCGCACATTGGATCATCAGGAATTGCTAGAGCGGCCACAGGACATCAGTTGGCCCATCTTTGCAAAGCCAAGTGGCGGCAGTGCAAGCCGGGGGCTGGATGTATTCGAAACCCTCGCTGATGTCCCCTCTGAATTCCCCGAACCGATGATCTTTCAGGACAAGCTGAACGGACCGGAATACACAATCAACATGTTTGTAGATGCCTCGGGTCAGCTCTGCACTGTGATCCCGCATCTGCGCATTCAAATTCGCGCCGGTGAGGTTGAAAAGGGTGAAACCAGGCGACGCAATGATCTGCAAACCATCGCCGAAGGCATTGCACAGGCCCTGCCCGATCTGCGCGGTGTCGCCTGTTTTCAGATCATCGATGACCCAGAACATGGCCCCGCAGTGCTTGAGATCAATGCGCGTTTCGGGGGTGGCTACCCTCTGGCCGATCATGCGGGCGCACAGTTCGCACAGTGGCTTTTGGAAGAGGTTGCCGAATTACCGTCAACCGCCAATAACAACTGGCGCGATGGTGTGAAAATGATGCGATATGACAGTGCGGTGTATCAGGGCTGATGCTGGTATTTGATCTGGACGACACCCTGTATCTGGAGCGAGATTTTGCCTTTAGCGGCTATAACTGGCTGAACGGTTGGGTCCACGAAAAAACCGGCGCTGAAGGGTTCGGACAACGGTGTCAGGCCGCGTACAATGCGGGGGAAAGACGACGCATATTCAATGTGGCTTGCGCGCAGACCGGCCTTGATGCGACCGATTCTTTCCTACAGGACCTGATCAGCAAATACCGATCACACCCGCCCCTCATTTCGCTGTGCGAAGACGCCGAGCGGTTTTTGACAAACGCAGATCAGCCGATGGGGTTGATCACCGACGGGCCCGAAAAGATGCAGCGCAACAAGATCGCCGCGCTGGATCTGGACCGCTTTATTGCGCATATCCGCCCGACCGGCGCCTGGCCGGATGGCTACGGGAAACCGCATCCCCGCGCCTATGAAGAGATGGAATTGGCCGCGCAAAACCCGCGCAGAATGGTCTATGTCGCGGACAATCCGGCCAAGGATTTTATCACCCCGAATGCCCGAGGCTGGCGGACGGTTCAAATCCTCCGGCCCGGAGCGGTTCATGATCCTATTCCACCCAGTACCCAGCATACCGCATATGCCACGGTCACCAGCTTAGACCAGCTTACAGAAGTTCTGTCAGACCTTTAGCCGTGCCGGCTTTGGCAGCAACTCCGATTTGCACATTGGCAATCAAAGAATCCCAGTCCGACAGGACGTGCTGCGGTTCCAGCCATTCCCTGTTATGGCGCGCATTCTGACGCATTTTATGCAGTAAGGCATCATCCTTTGACAGGCTGAAAATCGCCTTGGTCAGACCGGCAACATCCTCGGCCGGAACAAGCAATCCGTTTTCCCTGTCGCGGATCAATTCCCGTGGCCCATAGGCGCAATCGAACGATATGACCGGCAGACCTGTGACCGTGGCCTCGGCAACTACATTCGGGAACCCTTCAAAGCGAGACGGGAATACAAGAATATCCGCGTCTTGCATCCAGTCTCCGGGTTTTGGGCTGGCGCCGGGCAATGATACTACATCCGATAAATTCGCAGCAGAGATCTGCTGTTCCAACGCGTCGCGCTCTGGGCCCTCGCCAAAGATCGTCAACCGGATGTCTGGGTTGTCGCGCAGCACTTCGGGCATTGCCCGCAGCAGCATATCGAACCCCTTTTGACGATCCAAACGCCCGACAGCCACAAGCCGGGTCTGTCCGGACCCGATGTGGATCCCCCCCAGCGGAGCACATGGATTGGGGATTACACTGGCCTTTGGGATCAGGTCCGCAGGCAAATCCAAACGCGCACGTTCGGTCTGCATGACGATTCCGGACGCCCCCCGCGCAAGCCTGTTCACCGCTTTCAGCCACATGGGATTTCCGCTTTGGACCAGTGGATTGTTCCGCTCGGAAATTACAACCGGCACCCCGGTTCCACGCGCGGCCAACATGGTCAGCACATTCACCTTGGTCAGAAACGAGATGATCAGATCGGGACGCACAGCCCGGATGACCTTGCGAATATGCAAGTAGCGCCGTGCCTGCGTCAGTCGCCGCGAAATCTTTAGCGGCTGAATCATGTGCAAATGCGCGCACTCAGGATAGGCGAAGTAGGAACCAGAATCCTCTGTCGCCATCCCGGCGACGTGAACCTCGTCCCCGGCCGAGATCCGATGCGCGGCGATCATTGCGGCGATCTTTTCCGCACCGCCTGCTCCGAACCCAGCTTGCACCAATAATAGTTTCATTTTTCACTCAGCGGCGCTTTTTACACGATCAGCTTGCTGTACCAGATCCAGAGTTTCCGGACGGTTCAACTCTTGTTCGACAATGGGTCGGTTCAAGTCTTTGGACTGCAGGAAAATCCGCCCAATATATTCGCCCATTATTCCCAGGAACATCGCATTCAAGGTCATAGACAGCAGCAACAGGATGGTGGTCGTGGCAAAACCGCCCGGCCAGTTCTGGCCAAAGAACAGCTTGCCGATCACATATCCGATCATCAGCAAAAACGTCCCTGTGCCAACCGTCAGACTGATCATCGAGGCAAGGCGCAAGGGCAGAAGCGAGTGGTTGATCAACCCGTCGACAGCAAGCGACAGCATGGCCCGAAACGGAAATTTCGACTCGCCAGCGGTGCGCGCATTGCGATCATATTCAAAGCCGATCTGGCGGAAACCCATCCCACTGATTAACCCGCGAACATAAGGAGAGCGATCATCGACCCGGCGCAGCTCGTCCAGAATACGCCGGTCAGTCAGCCGAAACTCGCCCGCATTTCTCGGCAAATCATCATTGCTGATCATGTCGATCAACGCATAAAAGCCGCGCCGCGCGGCAGCGACGATGGGGCCGTCCGGCAGGCTACGGCGAATGCCGTAAACCACGTGATATCCCTGCCGCCAGGTATCCAGCATCTGCGGGATCAGCTCGGGCGGGTCCTGCATGTCGCAATCCAGTTGGATCGAACAGGCCCCGTTTGCGGATCGATAGGCCGTCAGAACTGATGACTGATATCCCATATTGCGGGCAAACCGGATAACCCGGACACGGGGATCAGCAGCAGCAATATCCGACAGGATTTCAAATGTACGATCCGTGGAATGGTTGTCAGTGAAAATGATCTCGGGCTCATAAGAGGGCAGATCGTCAAACACCTTGGTCACACGTTCATAGGCCGTGCGAACGTTATCTTCTTCGTTCAAAGCGGGGATCAGGATTGAAACCAAAGTCACGCGTTCATCTCCGCTTGTTGTGACTGTTTTGTCCATTGAACCGTCCTTTCAAGGCCTTCACGCAAAGCGATTTTTGCCGACCAGCCATAACGTTCCGCCATCTGTGAAGGATCCGAAACCAACAATATCGGGTCATCCTTCGGCGGCGCAGAGGAAACCATATCCGGAGCTGCTCCGGTCAACACCTGCAACTCTCTTGCGACCGCGGCCATATCCGGAGCATCGCCGGTGACAACATTAATGACCGACCCCGCCTTGTCCGGCGCGTCAGCAATCAGAAGCAGCGCTTCGACTATGTCGTCAATATGTATCAGATCACGCCGATCATGTGGACGATGAAGGAAAACCGGGGCTTTCCGCAACAGGCGGCCAATGGCATGGGGTATGAAGAAGTCTTCTGACTGTCCGGGACCATAGGTCAGCGCCAACCGAGCCGTAACAGCCTTGAACGGCAGCCGGGGCTGAGCCATTTCAATATAGTGCGTTCCGGCCACCAGAGAGGCGCCATAGGAATTTCGCGGGTTCTCTCGCGAAGTTTCGACATAGGGCAGCTTGATATCACCATATTCCGCAATGGATCCGGTGCGCACAAACGCATTGGGCGGCTGATCACAGATGGCCAAAGCCGACAGGATCGCAACCAGCGTCGAGAGATTTTGCAAAATACTGGCATTCAGATCTGCCAGGTCATCAGTCTCGGCAAATTTTGTCTGCGCGGCGGTGTGCAGAACTACCTGGGGTCGGAACGCATTCGCGACGCGTTTGATCGCGGCAACATCCGAATACCCATCGGTGAAAAAGCGGATTCCCGAAGCACCTTGCAAACGGTCCAGAGAGGAACCCGGCCGCGTAAGCACAGCGACCTCATCGCCCCGGGCCAAACAGGCCCGAGCCAGATGAGAGCCGATGAATCCGCTGGCTCCGGTGATCAGTACGCGCGTCATTGTTTTCCCTTCAGGGAATAACTACTGGCATTGGCAAAGGCACGATGAACTTGCCGCCAGCGGCTTCGAAATCAGCCATCTGCTCGCGGATTTCGTCAAAGAAATTCCAGGCCAAAACCAGCAGGTAATCAGGTCTGCGTTCCATGACCGCTTCGGGGGCCAATACAGGAATAAGCTTGCCCGGCGAATACAGGCCCTGTTTCAACGTGTTCCGGTCAACCAGAAAATCCAGAGTTTCCGTGCCGATATCAAAATAGTTCAGCAACGTGTTACCCTTAGCGGGCGCACCGTAGCCAGCAATCGTTTTGCCAGATGCCTTAAGCTCGGCCAGCATGGAAACAAGGCTTTCCTGCATCGCGTGAACACGCTCGGCAAATGCTTCGTATGCCTCTTTGTTGGTCATGCCCGCGGCATCTTCGTCAGCCAGCATATCAGCAACAATCGGCGCCGGGGTTTTGTTCAGCGCGGCGGGTTGCATGAACACGCGCATCGAACCGCCATGAACCGGCAGTTTTGTGACATCCACTACATCAAGCCCAACGGACTGGCCCAGTTTGACGACGGACAGAAGGCTCAGTTCAGAGACATGTTCGTGATAAACATTGTCGAACTCGTTGGTCTCGAGGATCATCTTGCCCCAAGGCACTTCGATGATGAAGACGCCGTCATCTGTCAACAGGTCCAGAACACCTTCGGTAAAGCCGTGCAGATCGTCTATATGGTTGAAGGTATTGGTCGTCGTGATGACGCTGGCCGGCCCTTCGGTTTCGCGAATCTGCTGTGCGGTGGCGCGGTTGAAAAAGTCGACATGGACCCGGACGCCCCGTTCACCTGCGATCTTGGCAAGGTTGGCCGCCGGGTCGATGCCCAATGTGCGCCCGCCCTGATCGTTGGCATGGGACAGCATCAGCCCGTCATTACAACCGATATCAATGATCAGCCCACCTTGCGCACGCTCTACCGCGACCGAGGCGAGTTCGGCGAAATGCGTGTGCATTGTTGCCGCACCGGACGGGACATAAAGATAGTCCGTAAAGAAATCAGCAGGCACCTGATCTGCAACCTGGATCAAGCCACAATCCAGACAGGCCTGAGTATTCAGCGGGAAAGCCGGTTGCGGAACATCCTTTTGCTCGGGCCGTGCGAACATATTGGCGGGCGGGTGATCGCCCATCGGCAGCACAAGCATAAGGTTGGTAGACCGGCAGGTACGGCAGGTCGTGCGAACAGACGTATTGATGCTTTGATCGTTCATCAGACCAGGGCTCCTTGGAATTTCAATGCAAATTCTTCAAATTTTGCATGCATATAATCGATTTGCGCTTGTATCAGGCCATGGTGACAAGCCAGCAGAATACCCCCGCGCATAACCGCATCGGAATTGGGATAGCCCGCTGGATCTGCTCGGTATTCTACTTGCTTCATGGCAGGCTGACGCAGAATGTTTCCGGTAAAGACGGGCCGAGTTTGGATGTCTGAAGTCTCAAGGAATATCTGCATCTCGCGCCGCGTGAATGGGGCACCTTCGCGCAATGTCAGCGGGAAGGCCAGCCACCCGGTGCGCGAGTTCGGCAGTTGTTCAGGCAGGATGAACCAGTCTTCATAGCGGGCAAAAAAGGCGCGATGAGCAGCGAAGGCCTCTTCGCGCACGCGGATGTTGTTGTCCAGTTTGCTCAGCTGCACCAACCCGAATGCCGCGCTGATTTCCGAAGGTTCAACGTTATAGCCAAGATCCTCGAACAGAAATTTGGCATCATACTCGATCCCGTCCAGTTTGACGTTGAACCGGTTCTCGATGGCCTCGGATTCCACAAACAGCGAGGACGACCGCCCCCAGGACCTCAGCAAAAGCGCCTTGCGGCCAAGCTCTTCGTCATTCACGCACAACATGCCGCCATTCCCGGCGCCATTGATGACGTGGCTGCCGTAAAAGCTGGTGGTAGAGACGTCGGAATAGACGCCCGTGCTTGTACCGTCGATGGTCGCGCCCAGCGTGTCAGCGCTGTCTTCAATCACCTTCAGGCCATGCGCATCGGCCAGCTCGCGGATACGGCGCCAATCTGGCAGGTTTCCGATAAGTGACGGAATCATGACGGCAGATGTATTTGGCGTGATCATGCGTTCGATCGCGTCTACGTCGATATTATAGGTCCCGACCGCGGCATCCACAAATGTCGGGATCAGGCCCTGACGGACAAGCGGAGCAACCGTCGTGGCAAAAGTCAGGGCCGGAGTGATAACTTCGCTGCCCTTTGGCAAGTCCAGAATCTCGACCGCGAGATAGTTCGCCGATGACCCCGAGTTCACCATGATGCCGTGGCGTTTGGAAAACAAAGCAGCCACTTTTTCCTGCATCTCGCGCACTTTGGGGCCCATCTGGGTGGACGTTTTCAGAACTTCGACAACCGCGTCGATCTCTTCCTGGCCATGCACGGTTTGACCGTAATTCACTCGCATTATTCTTTTCTCCTCAATAACCCGCTATTGCGCGGCGACCGGAGCCCGGTCGAAATCCCGTGAAGACATCAGGTCACTGTAGAACCCGATCTGATTGTTTGTGATCCCACCCATCTCCGCACCGGCGGCATGGGCCTTGTACCAGTCTACTGTCAGGCGAACGGCTTCGGGCAATGTCAGTTGCGGACGCCAACCCAATCCCGTTTGCGCCTTAGTGCTGTCCAGTCGAAGAATACCTGCCTCATGCGGCGCAGCAGAGGTCTGTTCCGCCGACGCCATCGAAAACTGCGGGGCCTCTTCGCCCCAGGCATCCTGCATCAAGGTTGCCAACTGCCGGACATCCACCGTCCCCGACACATCAGGGCCAAAATTCCAGGCGCCAGCAAAGCTTTGCCCATCCCGATACATTCGCGCGGCCAAGGCCAGATAGCCCGACAGCGGTTCAAGAACATGCTGCCAGGGGCGCACGCTGAGCGGGTTGCGGATCACCACCGGTTCGCCCGCCTCGGATGCGCGGATCACGTCGGGGATAAGCCGATCTTCGCCCCAGTCGCCCCCTCCGAACACATTCCCGGCCCGGACTGTTGCCAGTTGCGGCCCATCCGCTGATGAAAAGAAGGAATGACCATAAGATTGCGCCACAAGTTCGGTACAGCCTTTCGAGGCGCTATACGGGTCCCTGCCGCCCATCGGATCGTTTTCG
The DNA here is from genome assembly GCF_059609985.1 of Ruegeria sp. YTSA219. NCBI lineage: Bacteria > Pseudomonadati > Pseudomonadota > Alphaproteobacteria > Rhodobacterales > Roseobacteraceae > Ruegeria > Ruegeria sp. YTSA219. The sequence continues at coordinate 113,294 of NZ_JBXWMT010000004.1, read as the reverse complement.
CGATAACCCCAGGTCCATTCCTTGTTGTCGTAACACTTGTCACTGGTGACAACGACCACCGCCTTCAGTGAGCGCATCCCCAAAGCGGCATCCAGAACATGGGCCGTTCCAGATACATTGGTCGCAAAGGTTTCGGCAGGATCCCTGTAAGACCGGCGCACCAAGGGTTGGGCGGCCATGTGGAACACGATTTCAGCGTCCACCCCTGACAGTGTATCCAGCACCGCCTGACGATTGCGGATATCCGCAATCCGGCTGTCGGTCAGCCCGTCAACAGAACAGGCATCAAAGAATGAATGCCCCTGTTCGGGAGGCAATGACAAGCCTGTCACCTCTGCCCCCAGACGCCTCAGCCATGCACAAATCCACCCGCCCTTGAATCCGGTATGCCCGGTCACAAGAACACGGCGGCCGGCAAAAACGCCATCAAACTGAGAATTGACCTGCCCGCTCACAGTTCACCTCATATCGCCAGAGCAGGGTAGCTCTTGCCCGAACCTTCGTTGAAATTAAGCCAGGGCGGCGTTTCACCTTCGCACAGACCGTCCAGCGTATTCCTGTCGCGCAGAGTGTCCATCGGATGCCAAAACCCATCGTGGCGATAGGCCATCAGCTCTCCGTCGCGGGCCATCTGGGTCAGCGGGGTCTGTTCCAGCGGCTCATTGTCATCAACCATATAGTCCAAGACGCCCGGCTCGAAGACGAAGAAGCCGCCATTGATCCAGGTTTCGCGATTGCGGACCTTTTCGGTGAAGGCGTCAACCCTGTCGCCCTTGAGCTCGATGTTACCAAACCGCGCCGGGGGCTGAACCGCAGTTACGGTCGCCAGCTTGCCGTGTGATTTGTGGAAATCAATCAGTGCATTGATGTCGATATTTCCTACGCCGTCCGAATAGGTGCACATGAACGGCTCATCAGGAGTCAGCCAATCCTTGAGCCGACGGATACGACCACTGGTCATGGTATGCGCACCGGTGTCTACCACTGACACATTCCACCCGCCCGGAGCAGAAGGGACCAGTTGCAATTCCCCAGTGTCCAGCGATACCGATATATTGTTGGCGATCAGGTGATAATTGGCAAAGAACTGCTTCAGCAGCAATGCTTTGTACCCGGCAGCCACAACAAAATCACGATGCCCGAAATGGCTGTAGATATCCATCACGCGTGCGATGATCGGACGCCCGCCCACTTCAACCATGGGCTTGGGAATGGAAACCGTTTCTTCGGCCAGACGCGAGCCTAGTCCACCAGCCAGAAGTACCGTTTTCATTGTCTATCCTTCCTTTATTCGATCAATAGAATTGATGGTCATGTGAATGGGCCCGCCCAGGAAAAATATAGGCAGGTTGAGTCGCGCAGGCACTGGTCATTGTTCAGCCCCTGCAGCTTTCAAGTATACCACACCTTGGCCGTAGCGGTTGTTCAGACCTGATAATTCGACCGGGCGGTAGTTGTTTGCCCGCGCATAGCTCAACAATGGGGCTTCCAGAACGGAATCGTATCCAAGCAGGAAAGCCGAAGGCGGGTTATCTGCAAACAGAGCCGGTAAGTCTTCGGCGCCTGCCATCACGTATTTGCCGGCAAGTTCCGGGTCCGTGAAGGGTGCAATTCGGTAAGCGAATGGCCCCGTTGCAAATTCTGGATAAACGCTCAGGCCCGCCTCAAGCGGATAGATCGGCAGCAAAGTCGCGACCGGACCATCAGGCAGTGCACTGCCTGCCACCGCATCCCGAAGGACAGCACCGGAACCGGCAAAACGGGCCGAGGTGAACTTCGAAGGTTCTGTCAGCGAGACCAGGCCCATCCCGATACGCGGGAGTCCCAGGATGACCATCAAGACAATACCTGCCGCAAGCACAGGCACTGCCTCGTGCCGCCGTGGCGGGTCAAGCCGACGAAACAGAACCGCGAGCAGCAGAGGCAGACAGACCAGAGGCTGGATATAATATTGCGGAAAACCGGGCGTTGGAACAAAAGCCATTGAGGCAGTCAGGATAATGATCGCCAGAACAACACCACCATGCCGCAGTTGCGAGGGCTGCATTTCGTCGACACGCGCACCACCACGCAGGATAATCCAAAGCACGGACAGAATGGCCATAACCATCACCAGGCCCACTCCGGCCACCCATGCCGAATGGGCCAGCATCAACTTGCCCGACAATCTCAGGGCCAGCCCCGGTTCTGTTGCGGCGTTGGCCTCCCAATAGGCGACATGTGGTCCGGTGTGAAACCCCAAGACATGCGCCAGAAAGACGCCCGGATCAGCGAGCAGGAAGGCAAACAGGGGCAAGGCCCCGCTCAGCCCTCCGATCAGCAGCGGCAGAACCACGGCTTTCAGTCGTCGTGCCATCGAAACATCCGCAGGCAACAAGAATGCGGCAAGAGCAATCGGCGGAATAAACAGTACCGCACTGACCTTCATCCCCGCCGCAATAGACAATGCGACACCGGATAGGACCAGCGTCAAAAATCGCGGCGCGGGCTTTGACGTCTCGATCAAAAACAGGCCAAGCCCGATGACCGCAAATGGCAGTGGCAACAGATTGTTGGTTGCGGCCATACCGGCACCGGTCAGAAACAGCTCGCATGTCACAATGCCGATAATTGAAAAGACAGCGAGAACCGGTGATCCCGACAAGCGCAGCGTTACCCAGCCAGTCGCCGCGATCAATCCAAGCCAGGCCAGAAACAGGCCGATCCGAGCGGACCCCAACAGGCCGAACTCATCGAACAGAATGCCGGACCCAAGGTAATACCACGCCGAATAAGGGACGTGATTGTAGAAGAAGTCCGAATAAAGCTCCCACTCTCCGAGCAAACGCGCCGGAGGGACGAACATCAGCTCATCCCGGCGCAGATCATAGGTCATCAGGCGGCCGAACAAACCGGCAATCAGCAACACAAGCCCCAGACCAGCGGTCACGACCCCAAGCATAGCACCCATGCGCGTACTTGACGGGGTGGCGCCCTTAAAGCTTGATATTCTCGCATCGCTCATCTCAGCCCCTCCGATCCATCGCCTGACCCCGGCCAAGCGCACGCGAAATCATGAGGTAAGACAATATGACAACGGGCCCCAATGCGACCGCCTGTGCCAGATAGGGATCAAGCCCAACCTGCATCAAACCGCGCAAAAGCAGCGCATTCACAAAATACAGCACGACATAAGACATCGCATAAAGCGGGAAACGGCGGTATCCCTGCACGCCAAAGACAAACCGGGCGTGGATACAAAAATTCCAGATCACACCCAAGATAAACTGAAGCAGAAGCGCAAGCTGTGGATGCATGCCCGCAAAAATCAAAAGGGCAAACACGCTATAGCCAAACGCCGTGTTGATCAGGCCGGCCCAGAGAAACCGTACCACCTGCGCACGTTCTTCTGACGGCGCGAAAGCCGAGCGTATATTAAGCCTCGCCATCAAATGTTGGCCCTTTCGGCGGAAATATTAAACACAGAAACCAAATTCGGCAAAATAACCGACACTAGAAAACAATTCTTAATCAGCTGCCAGCGGGCAACAGTTCCGGGTTTTCTCCTTCAGACTGACTGACTGCATTTGCTGCGTTTGTGCCAGCGCTTTTGAAAATGGGCTTGGACGAGAATTCCGAGATCGGAACTGGACGCAGGCCATTTGCACCATACCCTGGCACGAGCTCTTTCAGAAGGCGTTTGGCAGCCAGTTCGTCACCTTCTGCCGCAGCCTGTTCCAGTTTCCGGATCATGGCGCGCAGGCGGGCAACAGGAATGCCCTCGGGCCGTGCGGACCCGACGCCCGGAATGCCACATTCGTGGCGCTTCTCAGACGCATCAAACAATTCCTCGAACAGCTTTTCGCCTGGACGAATTCCAATGAATTCGATGTCGATATCCTCATAAGGCTTTAGCCCGGCAAGGCGGATCATCCGTTCGGCCAAATCCACGATCTTGACCGGCCGACCCATATCCAGAACGAATATCTCTCCGTGGCTGCTTTCCATTTTCAACCCGCTTGCGGCCGCAACCAGAGTCAGTTGCACGGCCTCACGGATGGTCATGAAGTACCGTTCCATCCGGGGATCGGTCACGGTCAGCGGACCACCGTTCGAGATTTGACGTTGAAACAGCGGGATCAGTGAGCCCGACGACCCCAAAACATTGCCAAACCGCACTGAGAAGAAACGGGTTTCTTCCTCGGTTCCGTTGGTTACACGGTCCTGCGCCTGAACGTAGAACTCAGCAACGCGCTTGGTTGCACCCATCACATTGGTGGTGTTTACAGCCTTGTCCGTGGAAACCTGTACCATCGCGATGGCACCATAGTTCCGGGCCGCATCCGCGACGTTACGGGTTCCGATCACATTGGTCAAAACGCCCTCGCAGGGATTCATCTCAACCATCGGAACATGCTTCAGGGCGGCGGCATTGAACACCAGCTCGGGGCGATGACGTTCAAAGATGTCATTCACACGCGACGCATTGCGAATGCTTGCGATATACATCCGCCGGGGAACATCTGGAAAGTTCTGCGACAAATCCATGTCGATGGAATAGGCGTTGAACTCGCAATGGTCGATCATCACCAGTTCCGCCGGATCGAAAGAGGCTATCTGACGTGCCAGTTCGCTACCGATCGAACCACCGGCACCGGTCACCAATACGCGGCGCCCACGGAACATCTCGCGCAACATCGAGCGTTCGACAGCTTTTTGTGGCCGCTCGAGAATTTCTTCCGGGTTGATAATACAACCGTTGGCCGCATCCTGGCCTTCTTCCCCAAGACCCGGCACGCGTGAGACAGCGATACCGTTGGATTCACACCAGCTGGTCAGCTTGCGGATGCCGTCACTTTCAAAATGCGTGATCGGTTCGGTCAGGAACAAGCGTCTGGGCAAATGATCCCAGGCTTTAAGCCGCTCGACCACGCGATCGGCATCCAGAAGAGATCCGATAATCTGAACATCGTGGAAATACAGCCCCATGGTATTGCGCGCATCGTCAATAATGCCCACCGGCTGATACTTGGAATGCGTATTCCTCAAAGACCTGACAAACAGATCACAACTTGCACCCGTGCCAACCAAAAGCACCGGAACCTTGTCCTGATGTTCGGCCATCAACCGCGCATTCTGGCGATTCAGCTCACGGCTACGGGCAACTACACGCAGGGCACTGAGCAGAAGGATCATCAAGCCAAGCTGAATAATGAAGGCCGCGAAGGGTACAGCCTTGGTCACTTCGAAAACTGCACTGGCAGCCATGAGGCACAGGACCAACATCGTCGATCCCCGCAGGATCAGACGAATGTCTCGCAATGACGTCGAGCGTGTGTGGCGCCGGTACATGCCCGCAAGCGGGAAAACCGCAAGTCCAATTAGGCTGGACAAGAGCATCAGCGGGAACATGGCTGGCGCCATCTGTTGCGCTACCGTTCCACCATTCGCAAGATTGATTGCCACTACGGCTGAGAAAGACGAAGCGACAATGTCTCCAAAGACTAATCGATGATTGGCACGCAACTCACTAACAATCTGCGTTTGCCAGCAATGAAAACCCGAAACCATTTACCTCACCCCTTTATCTCATCACCGGCTCAATTCCGGTCGAGAATTACTCGTACATCGTTACCCAACAGGATCCTGCAGCATCAAAACATTGCCACAGCTCCCAACTGATCACACACAGACCGCTTGCAGCTGTCCTATATAAACCAAAGGCTCGCGATCAAATGATCAACCGAAAGCCTTGTACCCGTATCTTTGTTTTGCCCCCTTCACTTGAGCTTGTCTCAATCGCCCAAGTTGAACACACTCACTTCACTCGTTAATAATAATAATTCGCGCAAGTAACAAAATTGTTCCTCTGGTTCGCCGGTTAGCGCAATTTCTTCAATCTCCTTCAACGCTAACATACGTTTCCGCGCCCTCAAAAGTAATTTCTTCACACTTCATTAACGAATTGCAGCGTTTCCTGAAGTACTCTTTGACAGATATTTTGCTGAGGGTTGCAGAATTTCCTCCCTGTTTCGGCTGACTTGAGCGCCGATTGACCTAGCGTAAACAAGAGAAATGCTAATCTCACGGGGAAAATTACAGTCATTTTCTCAATCCGATGAAATCTTCGGGGGCCGCTGTCCGGGTCTCAATATTGTCCAATCGATCCACAATAAGCCCCTATCGGGGCATTGTGAACCAAGACGCAACAAAGATGACAACTCCTTTCGGCCAATCCTCTAATGAGTCGCAGGCCGGTTTTCCTGACAAAGGCTTTGTGAACTTGGCGCATGCTTGGAAAAATTTCCGCATAGTCAGGGTGCCGGTCAGCTCTGCCGCTTGAATCGAGAATCAATTTGGGATCAACTCAGCCCAGACTTCGGATCAGTGCGCCGGAACTTGGATCCGGCCAGCAGGATGATCCGGAGAGATGTTGGTTCTTGGTTTGATATTCGTAGTTTTCAGCTACAGTTCTTGGGTTTGAATATGAACAGATTTCTCGAAATACTGTGTTGCCTGATCGCGGGCACGATCGCGCTGCCCTTTTTTCTGGCGGGTTGTGTGATTGTGCTGTTTTCGGTCGGGCGACCTTTGTTTTTTGGCCAACGGCGGGCAGGCTGCAACGGGCGCGTCTTTCGCATCTGGAAGCTGAGAACAATGTCCGACACACGCGATCAAAGCGGGGCTTTGCTGCCAGATTCGGAACGTCAGACAAAAACCACCAAGCTTCTGCGCCGCGTGAGGCTGGATGAGATGCCCCAGCTTGTGATCATCTTGCGCGGAGATATGGCCCTTGTTGGCCCCCGTCCCCTGCTTCCCGAAACCATCGAAGAGTTTGGAGACAATGGGCGGGTGCGCTGCACGGTTCGGCCCGGCCTGACAGGGTGGGCTCAGGTCAGCGGCAATACCGCGCTTTCAAATGACGAGAAGCTAAAGCTGGATCTATGGTATGTCGCGCACCGGTCACTGTCGCTTGATCTGAAGATATTGTTCGAAACCATTATGGTAGCCTTGGCCGGAGAGCATAAACGCCCTGACCGAATTCAGGCCGCAGACAACTGGCTGGACAGCCGAAAGGAGACACCTGCATGAAGACGGTATTTGTGGGGGCGGTCGAAGGATCGCATGTCGCCTTATCCGCCATATGTGCCCGAGGGTTTGTACCGGATTTGGTGGTGACACTACCGCCGGACTTGTCCCACCGGCACTCTGATTTTGCAGATCTCAAACCCACTGCAGATCGGTATGATATTCCTGTCCACTATACCGCCAAAAGTGACTCGGCCGGAACAATCAAAACCATTCAAGCCGTAAAACCTGATCTGATACTGGTCATCGGGTGGTCTCAGATTTGCGGGCCGGAATTTCGGGCCCAGGCAAAGATCGGATGCGTCGGGTTTCACCCATCCGCCCTGCCCCGTCTGCGCGGGCGCGGTGTGATCCCCTGGACTGTCATATTGGGCGAAACCGATGTAGGCGCGTCATTGTTCTGGCTGGGTGAAGGGGCCGATGACGGCCCGATTGCGGCGCAAGCTCGATATGCGGTCGATCCCAACACGGTAACAGCACGCGAGCTGTATGACCGGGCGCTTCAGGCCCTGACGCAGCTGCTGCCTCAGCTTCTGACGCAAATCTCTGAAGGCGATATCCCGGCGGCTCCGCAGCCAGAAACCGGGATCAGCCTTTGTGCGCGGCGGCGGCCCGAGGACGGGCTGATCGACTGGACCAGACCCGCGGCAGAGATTAACCGGTTGATACGCGCAGCCGGACCGCCCTATCCCGGCGCTTTCACCTACACTGCCTCCGGTGAGAAGCTGGTCCTGCTGGGTGTACAGAACACCGCCCTGCAGGGCTACTATATCGGCCTGCCTGGTCAGATACAGGCCATCGAAGGAAACCGGTTTACGGTCGCCTGTGGGGATGGGAAATGTCTGGACATCATAAACTGGACCGGCGCCGATGCGCCGCCCGAACTGCACTCAAAGCTCAGGAATTCCGAATGACAGCGCTGACACCTTTTGACGGACAGGACGGACCGGTACTTGTGGTTGCTCCGCACCCGGATGATGAAGTCCTTGGGGCTGGCGGCACCATCGCACGACTGGCAGATGCAGGTCGCGCAGTCCATATTGCGATTGTCACAACGGGTCGGTCGCCCCGGTTCAGCACGGAACAGATCGCCAATGTACAGGCCGAAGCCAGGGCCGCACATGAGCATCTTGGTGTGACGCATACGCATTGGTTGGATTTCCCTGCCGCTGAACTGGCTGAGCACCCCCATGGTGACCTGAACGCAGGTCTGGGAACACTGATCCGCGATCTCGACCCAAGTGTCATCCTGGCGCCGCATCCCGGCGACATCCATCTGGACCACCAGTTGAGTTTCCTTTCGACTTTGGTAGCAAGCCGACCTTATCAGGACAAATACCCGACGACGATCGCGGCCTATGAGACGCTGTCCGAGACAAATTGGAACGCGCCATATCTGACGCCGCCATTCGTACCGAACATGTTTGTGGACATTTCGGATACATTGGAGCGTAAACTGGAAGCATTCCAGTTATTTGCAAGCCAGGTCAAACAGCCGCCGCACGAGCGTTCGGTTCAGAGCTTGAAAGCGTTGGCAACTTTGCGTGGCGCGACGGTTCACCGGGCCGCGGCTGAGGGCTTTGTCTTGGTCAGGTCAGTTATCTGACTGACCTGGTCGCAAAATCGCCAAGCTGTGATCAGCGCATCCACGCTTCGGACCATAGTTGGAACATAAAGACCGTCCACAGCTGAGCACCCCAGTTGCGTTTGCCTGATTGGTGCTCGGCCCAGCATTTTTCCAGCGCTGCCTTGTCCACGAAACCCTCAAGCCCGTTCCCATCCAGAAGAATGCTGGAAACACGGGACTTTAGGGGCCCGCGCAACCAAGCGTTGAGTGGGATACCGAACCCGCGCTTTGGCCGGTCGTACAGCGATTGCGGAACCCGCTTTTTCAAAAGCTCCTGCAACGCCACCTTGCCAACCTTCCCGTCGCACCGAAGCGATGCCGAAGAGCGCCAGGCGGCGGTGACAACGCGGTAGTCCAACAACGGCGCGCGCATCTCAAGGCCCACCGACATCGAAGTGCGGTCGGCCTTCACCAGAATATCATCCGGCAAATAATAGAGCGAATCCAACAACATCATGCTGTCCAACTGGCTCAACCCTGCGGGCAAATCATGCGTTCCGATCTCATTGCCCAGCGGGATGCCGGACTTTCCAAGCATACCGGAGGACCAGATCGAAAACTGGGCCTGATAGCGGCACTGGAACTCTCGTCCCTGCAGAACCGGCGCAAGCTTGGCCAGACGGTCGGCGCTCAGATCATCGCGCATGCTGCGCGGGGCAAATGGCCTTAGGACTGGCAACAGAGCGGCAAGAACCGATTGCGGCGCCTGCGACAGGGCTTGAATTGCCAGGTCGGGCATCTTGCCCTTCAGGCGCTCAAAGGCCTGCATCCGAACATATCGGGCATAGCCACCAAACGACTCGTCACCGCCGTCGCCGGACATGACGACCTTAAGCTGCTGGCGCGCCAGTTGCGAAACCAGCAGGGTTGGTAGTTGCGACGGGTCGGCGAAAGGTTCGTCAAACACCTGCGGCAAGCCTTCGATGGCTTGAAACGCCATTTCCGGCGTCGCCGTCACCTCGTGGTAATCCGTCCCAAGATACTCGGCGATGGCTTTTGCATGGTCGGCTTCGTTGGTGTCTTCGTCCTCAAAGCGTACGGTAAAGCTGGGAACCTTCCTGCTGGATTGCTCTTGCATCATTGCAGTTATCAGCGACGAGTCGACGCCTCCGGACAGAAATGTCCCAACCGGCACATCCGCAACCATCCGTTCGCCCACCGCGCGCAGCAGTTCGGATTCGATTTCAGCTATGGCCGTTTCATCGTCAGGATAGGGGTTTGCGCGCGCCTCGGTGACTACGGCCTCGATATCCCAAAACCGCTCGATCCCTTGCAGAAGCGCATCCAACGAGGCCGGTGGGGTGTCAAGTTTGATCTCGACCATAGAGCCCGCAGGTAGTTTCAGGACATTTGGGTAAATCGTGCGCGGCGCAGGAATATATCCCAACCGAAGAAACGATCCCAAGGCTGCGCGGTCCACCTCTGCCGGTCCAAATTCCGGATGCGCGCGCAGTGACTTCAATTCGGACCCAAACAGAACGGTTTTCCCGGCCAGGCCCAGATAGAGAGGTTTTTTGCCAATCCGGTCGCGCGCCAATGTCACGCTCTGGGTTTTCCGGTCAAACACGGCAATGGCAAACATCCCGTGGACGCGGTCCAGTGTCTTGCGGATACCCCAAAGCTGCATCGCCGCCAGCAAAACTTCGGTATCGGACGTGCCCCTGAAGCTTATGCCCAGATCCTGCAATTCCTGACGCAGTTCCAGATAGCCATAGATCTCACCATTGAACACAATGGTGAACCGACCGTCTGCGGAATCCATCGGCTGGACCCCGGTTTCCGACAGATCAATAATGGCCAGACGCAGATGCCCCAGGGCCACACCCTGATCCGGGTCCACAAACAACCCGGTTCCATCCGGGCCACGGTGTTCAATCGATTGACACATCCTGCCAAGGACGGATGAGGCCTGAGACCGATCAACGGTGCCAAAGTTGATAAATCCGGTAATGCCACACATCGCTCAGATCCCCTTCTGTTCTGGCTGAGAGGCAATCTTATCGGGATCAAGACTGCCGCTCTCCAAAATGTTCCGATACTGCGCGGCAATGCGGTCAAGCTGGTAGGTACTGGCCACAATCGCCCGGGCTTTTTCTCTTTTTTCCAGATACTCTGGGGCCGACCAATTTGCGGCATGGACCAAAGCGTCTGCCAGCAATTCCGCGTTGCGGGGCGGTACGATCAATCCGCAGTTGCGAATGATCACCACTGCATCACCCACATCCGTCGACACAACGGGGTGGCCATAGCTCATCGCTTCGACAATGACATTCGGAAACCCTTCGGTTCGGGATGAAAGCACCAGCGCATCAATCCGTTTGTAGAATGCAGCCATATCATGCAGGTCGCCGCACAGCTCTACATTGTCGGCAGTCAGGTTATAGCGCGCCAGCAATGATTGTACTTCGGAGTTTTCAGGCGACATATTCTCTCCGGCCGCGATGATGAGCAGATCGGGGACTGACCGCAGCGCCAGGGACAGAGCCTGGAAAAGGGTTTCGTGATCCTTCTGTGGATGAAACCGCGCCGCAATCCCGAAAACCCTGGGCGGATCGTTCCGCACCAATTTCACTTGCGGCATGACCAGACCGTTCGGAATGACGCAAGACCGCGCAGCAGCAAACCCGTTCTTCGCGTGCTGATCCAATGCGCGTTGCGAGTTATAAATGATCCCTGCACACCTGCCCGACAAACGCCGACACAGGTTCACCGCAATCCGTGTGCTGCGCGTGAATGAGCTGGTATCGTCCAAAGCCTGCCGCACCGTCCAGTAAATTGGCACCTTACGACCTGATATCCAGCTGGCAATCAGCCCGATGACCATCGCATGATACATCCAGCACAGAACCGCCTGCGGTTTATACTGACGGATAAGACGCGATATCTGCAATATCGCGCGGGGCATGGACGACAGTGATCTGGCATTCAATCCGATCAGAACGGCGTTTGGATTTGCACATTGGCTTTTGATCCTGTCCGAAACCTCCGTCAGCGACACCACCAATACCCGATCCCCGGATTTGGCAACCAGCCGCGCCAGCATCGCCTGGGCCCCGCCCTGACCGGAAAAATCGGTGATGACATGCATGATCATCCGTTCAACACCCGAAACTCACTAACCTGATCCGGCGGCACATGCCGGGTCGGAACCTTCAGACACGCGCCCTAGATGCGGCGGTGTGAACTGCCTATGCACGCGCCTGATCTCCGATTTCGCGTACAAATTCGGCCAGACCGACAATGTCTTGATGCGACCAGGTCGGATCAACCAGAAAAGCAAGGCTGGTTTCACCAAGCTCTTTCGCCACCGGTAAGGGATCAACCGGGCCAACACCAAGGCGTGCGAACATCTCTTCTCTATATATTTCAGAACAACTGCCCGAGAACACGGGGAAACCCGCCGCAGAAATCTCAGCTATGATGCGATCCCTGCTCCAACCCGAGGCCAGATTCTCAGGTCTTATGAACGCATAAAACCGGTAATAGGCGTGTGTCAGCCCGGCAGGTGGAACAGGTACCCGAAACGCAGCGCATCCGGATAGAGCTTCCGCCAAAATCTCGGCATTTCTGGTTCTATGGGCGCGCCACCCGTCCAGTTTCGCCAGCTGAATGCGCCCGATGGCGGCCGAAAGCCCGGTCATCCGCAGATTGGTACCCGGCTGGCCACTATGTAGCCAGCGAAACCCCGGAGGGTGGCTCTTGTTAAACACGTGTTCATAGCTTTTACCGTGATCCTTATAGCTCCAGACCTTGGACCACAGCTCATCATCATTGGTGATCAGCATTCCGCCTTCGCCGCCGGTTGTGATGATTTTATCCTGACAGAAAGAATACGAGCCGCAGGTGCCAAAGGTTCCCACGTGCTGGTCACCGATCATGGCACCATGCGCCTGCGCACAGTCCTCGATCACCCAGAGGTCGCGGCTGCGCGCCAGATCCATGAGACCCGCCATATCCGATGGCCACCCGGCCAGATGGACCGCGATAATCCCCACGGTTCTGTCGGTCAGAACCGGTGCAATCGTTTCTGCGGTGATGTTCTGGCTGTCACGATCCACATCTGCAAATACCGGCTTGCCACCGGCCAGAAGGATCGAACTGGCAGACGCGATAAAGCTACGCGGTGTGACGATAACCTCGTCTCCGGGTCGGATGTTCAACGCCAGCAGCGCGGCGTCCAGAGTGACCGTGCCATTTGCCATGGCGATCGCATGCTGCGCGCCGGTATAGGCGCTGTATTCACGTTCGAACTCTTTGACATCGGGGCCGGTCCAGGCATTCACGCAACCGGATCTTAGCACTGCGCTGACAGCATCAATTTCATCTTCTTCGAAGAATGGCCATTTGGGCATCAGCTGTTTCCCTTCAGATAAGCGGCCAGAGGATAGCCGATGGAAGATGGGCCAAGCCTATAATTGCTCAAATTTAGACAGCAGGATTTCCGGATCATTTCTTTACCTCGCGCCAAACCATCCGAGGAGGTCAGACAAGCTCAACAATTAACAAATTTTTGGCGCTCAGCGCCTGAATTGGAAACAAACTCCGCAGGTTCGGAAATATCTTTTTGTGCCGCGGCAGGCGAAACCTGACCTGAATCGATTGCTTATGCAAGGTTCCAGGTCACTTAACAGCGTGATTTTTCAACAATCAGGCCGCAGACAGTCAGAGGTGAAAAATAGGCAACAATCGGCTTTGGTGACAGCGCCGTTGACAGCTTCGGCGACATGGATCAGCATCGCCTCAACCTTGGTTTTTAAAGTTTGAAATGTTTCTTTGATGAGTGATTTTCCCGACACCGCTTCCGGTGCCCAAGCCGTACCTGCCGAACGAGGTTCGACAACTGGCGGACGTCCAAAAGTTCTGTTTGTCGGCAATCTTACGACCTCTTTGACCAATTTTCGTTATGACCTGCTGAAAGAGCTTGCTGAACGCGCAGACGTACTTGCTTGCGCACCAGAAAACGATGCGGCTACCGAAGCAGCCCTTGCCGAGATCGGCGTGACATTTCGGCAAATCCCCATGGCGCGCGCGGGGTTAAATCCATTTCAGGATATGTCCACCCTGTTCACGCTGATCGGGATCTGCCGGGAAATACGGCCCGATATCGTCTTTGCCTATACGATGAAGCCGATCATCTTCAGCGGCCTTGCGGCGCGGTTGACCGGCGTTCGACGGCGGTTCGCGATGTGTACCGGGTTAGGTTATGTATTTGCGGATGCCGAACTGACCCTGCGCCGAAAAGTGCTGAGAGCGGTGGCGACAGGCCTTTACCGCATCGGATTGAAAGGTGCCGACGAAGTTCTGGTTTACAACTCGGTCGACGCCGAGGAGTTTCGCAGCAGACGTTTGCTGGCACCTCAGGCCGCGCTGTCGATTGTGCCCGGTTCCGGTGTCAATCTCGCCAGATACGCAAAATCCCATCAGCCTACGGATCCACCCGTGTTCCTGATGATCGCACGTTTGCTGCGTGACAAGGGCGTGTTCGAATATGCCGAGGCCGCCCGGCAGCTTAGGGAACAATTCCCTGATGTGCGCTGTCAGCTTTTGGGCCCGCTGGACGACAACCCGGACTCGGTAAACGCACAGCAGCTCGAAGAATGGGGCCAGCAGGGGCATATCGAGTATCTAGGCGAAACCAAGGATGTTCGGCCATTTCTCAAGGAATGTTCGGTCTTCGTATTGCCCACCGTCTATCGTGAGGGCATCCCCCGCGCCATTCTTGAGGCGATGTCGACAGGGCGCGCCGTCATTACGACCGATGCCCCGGGATGCGCCGATGCGGTCAGCGACGGGGAAAACGGGTTTATCGTCCCCAAACGCAATCCAGAGGGGCTGGCGGATGCGATGAGAAGATTCGTTGAAGACCGGAGCCTGATCGAATCCATGGGTCAGGCCGCGCGGGCGCGTGCCGAGCAAGAGTTTGACGTCGCGCGGATCAACACGATCCTGCTACGGAAAATGGGGCTGATCCACAGCGATACCACGCTGCCCTCGACTGCCACCGACTGATCCACACCCATTCTAAGCTGACGTCTAATCCGAGAAACTGCGCCACCCGCGGCTGAGACCCGGATCAATCGCATCAAGCTCGGCAACGTCTGGCCTGTAGAAATCGGCCATTTTCTGCGCCAAAGCATCGGGCAATTCAGGGTATTCCACCTGCCGCGCCACCGCTCTGCGAATGGCCTTTAACGGCCCCGTATGCCGGATCGGGTCAAGCAACGGTCGAAGCGGCGCCAGAACCCGCCTCAGAGGCAAGGGCACGATTGGCGTATTTTTGTTTTTGACCCGCTCTTCTAGTGGCGGCTCCACGACGCCGGAATAACCGATGTGATCGGCAACACGGCGCAAGGTTTCCACCGGTTGCGAGACGGTATTTTCATAGGCCAGTAACAAAATCTGATCGGTCGGAAACAGATCGTAAAAGCGGCGCAGGTGATAGCCATATCTGCCGTTGTGCAAGAACCTTTCATCACCGGCTTTGTCGGGGTCCAGATACCGATGAATGTCGTCCCCGACAGTGCCCCGGCGATACAGCATACAGTAATCGGAATAAGCCCTGCGAACCGGATCGCGCATCTGCAGGATCAACCTGACATCAGGATGATCCTGGGCGATCCTTTTGGCGGCCTCTGGATGTGTCAGGTAGGTATTGCACTTTTCACCCACGATACTCTGGCCCGAATATCCTTCGTATTGATCGCGATACCAGACCGCCCCCCGGTCATAATGATCCGAGAAATAGTGCAGCTCGGGATCCGGCATGAAAATTTGCGGTGTTGCCGTCAATGAATTCTGCAACCAAGTGGTCGCACATTTCGCAGCACCAAAAATCAGGAAATCTATTTTTCGCTCGTTCGCCAAACCCATTTTACCCTCTAAACCCTACAATTCGCATCGGGATCACGATACCAATTCCCGGTACACGTCGGACACTTCGGCCACGTGTTTATCCAACCCAAAATTATCCTGCACATATTGGTAAGCCGCCTGTGTTACCTGCTGTCTCAGGCTCGGGTCCTCAATCAGAGAGACGACCGGCTCAACAAAGGCCTCGGGGTCCTGCGGATCTACCAGAAAACCGGTTTTGCCATGATCGATTGCCTCGACATTGCCGCCGTGCCGTGTGGCCACAACGGGCAGCCCAAGGTGCATGGCCTCGATCAAGGTGCGTCCAAATGGCTCGTTCAAGGCCGGCACAAGGGTGGCATCCATGGCGACCATGCACTTTTCAACATCCTGCCGAAAACCCATCATATGAATCTGCGCGCCCATCCCCTGTTCTCGGGCCACGTCCATGGAGCCTGAGTCCAACCCGTCATCGGGATTGAGTACTTTGCCAAACAGCAGGCCATGTACCGGCCTGTCCCCAAACTGTTTCTGAATGGCCACAAGGCTTTGGACAAAATGAACCGGCCGTTTTCGCGGTTCCAGATGGCCAAAATATCCCAGAAGAACTGCATTTTCCGGCGCACCGATTTCGTTCAGGATCATCCGACGCGCCGCGTCTGGATCCGGGCGCTGAATGCTCAGGTCGAAGGGGCTGCGGATGACTTGAAACTTTTTGTCAACCGAGCGTATCGGACGCGAGGGTTTCGAAAAATACGACACGCTTAGGATACGGTTCGAAAACACCGGCGCGACATAGTTAACGCCTACCGCGCGCGGATCCTGCCTGTGGTGCCAGATATGCTTGATCCCCAACCGTCTGGCCGGAAACACCCAATTCACATGCAATCGGCCCTCATTTGTGTGGACGATATCTGGCTTTTTGTCCCGCAAAAACCGGACGAGCTGGCCGTAGGTCCGGGTCCAGTATTCCGGAAAGCCAACATCTGCATCCGTTTTGTTGTTTGGAGGGCCCATAAGCCTGGGGCCCTGCAAAACTTCGACATTCAGACCCAGCGATTGTGCATACTGCCCGACTGACCCCGCTTCGTTGTGGCAAAGGACCAATGGTTCAAACTGATCCCGGTCCAGACAGGACGCAAGTTTGAGCGCGGAAACATGACTGCCGCCCAGATCTGCCCAACCTGCAAAGGGAAATAAAACGCGTATCTTTTTCATTCTGGCCTGCCGCCTTTTTGGCTCAGCGCCGGACATCAGGACCGCGCGCTGAACCATAAATCATTGAACTGAAATCTATTGTGTTTGCGTGACGAAGGTTCGAGAAACCGAAAGCGTATCCCCGGGGGACAAGACAGTGTCACCCGAAATCGCCGTTGCGGCTCCTCCGGCCGCGCGGGTGACTGAGTATTCGATCACGATCTCTTCGACCGCATCAACCTCTTCAACAACGCCAAGCGCTGCCAGCTCGGCCTGCAGGATTTTCGCGGTGCCCAGCCGGGTCTGCAAATCCTCGAGTTCGATCTGCACCAGATTCAGCCGCACCAGCGCATTCGAGCGCGCGGTATCAAGCAACTCCAGCTCATCGCGTTGCGCGCGGTTCAGCTGTTGCCGGGCCAAGCCCAGAGCGATCTCGATATCCACACTTTTGCTTTCCAGATCGTTCAACGAGTTGGACAGAGATGACACGCGCGAACTGACCGTAAGGCCCTTTTTCTGTAGTGCCAGAGCATCATCCAGATCATTGCGCGTGATCGCGATCTGATTTGCCCGCAATTCCAGCTGCCGTTCGAGGCTATCGATCTGATCTTTGAGGGTTTCCTGTAATTGGATGATGCGTTCACCCTGCCCTTCCCGGGCCTGTTGATCCGCTTGCAGAATCTCCCCCTGCAGACCTTGTGGGGGTTCAATTTTGGCATCACCGCCGTCCGGAGACAGTGTTGACAGATCAGCCAGCAGTCGGCGTTGTTCGGCTTGCAAAGCTTCAATCTGTTCATTGTACAACTGAACTTCACCCTGAACCCGCAATCCGGTAAAGTTCGTTCCTACGTCATTTTGCAAAGGCAACCGGTATTCCCCGCCCGCAAGCGCCATCGCCTGCTGCGCGGTCAGTTGTGGCCGATAAGGGTACGAGCCTGGAATCTGGACATCCCCCAATATGTATACAGGCAGATGGCCGATGACTTCGATCGCCAGATGAGGCGGTTCTGCCATCCCCACGCGAGTGCGCATCTGAGTTTCCAGCAGCAGTACCAGTTCTTCGGTCGTTCGCCCTTCAGCATGAACCTGACCGGCCAGAGGCACCATCAGCATCCCTCCCGAAGAAAGCGCATATTCACCGGAAACGCCTTGCCAGTTCACAAAAGACGCAACCACCGGATCCCAACGCATCGCACGCAAATTGATCTTGTCCTGCGGGGCCAGAACATATTCCTCGGCCTGAAGCGCACCGATAAAACAAGCCGAAGCCGCGATCACAGAAAGCATCAGTTTTTGCAATAATTTCACGACAATCTCCTAAGTGTATTCGTTGGTCCTAACACCGGCAGGCGCGACACGCTAAGCGCAATGGCAAGGACAAAGGGTACGTTCCAGAACCGGGCATAAAAGGTCGTCGCCCCGGCAAGCAGCACGACATACATCAGCATGGCAACGATGGTCAGTGCCCCGACCGATGGCGAGCGGCCGACAGAAATGGCCATCCAGGCCAAGTATATGCTGGCCAAAATAAAGCCGACCATACCGAGCAGAGAAATCAAGCCACCTTCGGACAGAGTCAGCAAATAGGCCGAATGAACCACGATTCCCTGTTCGCTGGCCAGGCTGTACTGGTTTGCACCCAGCCCGATCAACAAAGTGCCACGGGATACCTCGAAGGCCTCTTGCAGCAGGAATAGCCGGTCAGAGAACGTGCCCGCCTGGCTAATGTCACCTGCAAGAACGGCATTCAGAACTCGTTCGCGAAAGACCTCTGGCAAGAAAAGCTCACCAAAGTTCAGGACCACCAAAACCGCAATCAACGTGCTGGCGATCAGGATCACAACATGACGCGGGGACCCGCTGCTGAGGATAATGGCGACAGTCCCCACTATGGTCACGATCAGACCAGAATTCGAACCGGTCAGAATGACGCCGTAAAACAGGATTGGCAGCACGATCAGCCCCCAGATGCGGCTGCTTTGCTTCTGCAGGATCAGGCTAAGCAGGAAAACGATGGCCATCGCCAGCATGAGCGCGCATTCATTTGCCCGCTCGACCAGCGAAAGCATGCGACCATTGGCGGATACAAACCGGTGTGTCGGGTCTTCCATGAAGTTGATTGCATAGATGCCAAACAGCACAACAATGCCCATTCCAATAATAAATGCCTTCATCAGCAGGACGATCTGATCAAAGCTTCGATTGCCGATCAGGATTGGCAGCACGATCAACGAAAAGAAGTACTGAACAAACACAGTCAGCAGCTCGGTCGGATCTCCGTTGATCAACGAACCTACGGTCAGGCCCCCTGTGAAAAACAGGAACGAACTGTACCAGAACCCGCTTGCGGGACCGAATATCTTAACCGGCAGCTGGCCAGTTGCCAGCATGACAAACCCAGCCAGCACAAAGAAGAAATCCGAGAGGGTGAAATAGACGAAATCCACTCTGAGATAGTTCATCGGCGCCAGGGCTACAGCCGCCATCAGGAAATAGAGAGCTGCCATGTCTACGCTTGGCAAATAGCCGATTCCATTGGTCGGCTTGCCAAAGGAAACTGATTGGACCGATGCAGGTCTCATGGGCGCACCTGCTCCTTTCCGTGTAATGCAGGGTTCAGCAATGTACGCCGCAAGTGTAACACACACAGCCCTAACCAAACGGAATTACACAGCATATGCGCCACTGCGGCACCGACCACGCCCAAAACAGAAACCATCGGTGCAATGAGGATCAGAAACAAAATAGTGTTCAACAAACCGATCCGAACCAAGGCCCGGTCTTGCCCCAGACTCAGCAGTGCAGGGTTCAGCAGTATCCCACCAAGATAAATACCTACCGCGATTGCCTGCACGCGCACGACCGGTACTGCAGGGGCATAATCCACACCAAAAATCGCAGTAACGATCGGTTCCAGCATCAAGATCACTGGAATCAAGACAAGGGCAATTACCCCCCAGAACCCGGCGCTGAGACCCGTTAGCATTTTTTGCAAACGGTCAAATTCATTTCGGGCGGCAAACCGGGTGAACTCGGGATAGATCGCCTGGCTTAGCGGTCGTCCAAGACGCAGTGCAGCTTCGCCGCACCGTTTCGCGATATGGTAATATCCCACCATCGTCGGTGAAATCAGAACACCCAATATGATCACGTCCAGGCGCTGCGTGGTCTGACGCAAGATGACAGAGAGATTGCTGTTCCAAACAAAGCGCAGAAACCCGGAATTTTCACCCAGAGTTTGTTTTATTCCAAGCATCGGACGGCCATAGCCATTCCGCGACATTTCTCGCAGCCCCGCGGCAAAGGCCAGAACGCCGTCTAAAAGGCTGACAGCAACAAATATCGCGACAAAGCCAGGCAGCCCAAACCCCAGTTGCCAGGCAATCACCCCCAGCACCATCCGCACAGACGCTGCGAAAATATCCAGTTTGGCCAACAGATCGAACCGGTCGAAGGACCGCAACAAAGCCAACCCGGTTGGCCTCAGCGAAACCAGAATTCCCAGCGATGCGACCGGCAGCACCCATGCAAGATCCTGATCCAGCCCCAGCCATCCGGCGATGATCGGTGCGAATGCGATCGCAGCGCCGGCGGCCAATACGCCCCCAACCACGTCAATCAGGACCGACAGCCCGACAAGTCGGCGAAATCGTTCGCGGTCTTCTTCCTCCAGCGCAGTGCTTCCATATCTAATCACCGCCTGCCAGGGCTCAAGATGAAGGAATCGGGAAACGATCCGCGCATAGGCCTCGCCTATTGCCATTACCCCCAAGCCTGCGGCCCCAAGTGCGCGGGCGGCCACCGGCAGAAACACAAGGCCCAGCAAAGCGACTGCTATCTGAGAGGAAAAGATCCATTTCAGATTGCGCAGTAAACGCCGAAGCACAGCAGTCGGGATTGAGGTTGCGCCGGGCTGAGAGGTCATGTCTGACCCACCCGCCCGCCGCACAAACGACCGGCCAATTCCACCCCTTGGCGGCTGCCGGTCATTGGACCACGCCGCAAAAGCGTCGCGGGCGCTGTGCCCTCATATTCGCAAATAAAAACCAATACCCAATCACCAATCTAACAAATCCTACAAGGGTCTGCGAACCGTAATCAGCTGCTTTTCCCAGGCTCATCCGAGTAATGATATGTATAGGCACCATACCCATATTGCCTTTGCTTCCGCATGTTCACACCATTCATGATCGTACCGGAAATCTTGATATTGCTCATCCGCAGCTTTTCGATTGCATCCTTGAGAATTTTTTCGGTGGTCTGCCCCCAGCGCACCACCAAGAACGTACCGTCGACAAGCGGCCCAAGTCGGATCGTGTCATCAATGACCAATGTCGGCGGCGTATCGACCAACACAAGATCGTACTGATTGCGCAACATGCGCCCGTATTCGCCAAGTTGCTGCATCAACTGTTTGCGGGATATTTTTGGACGCAGGTTCAGACTGATCGACGAAACCCCCGGTACCCGTTCGCCATCGACATAAATCTGGCTGGGTTGCACGGCACCGCTCAGCGCGTCCTCGATTTCGACCGGGGCCGCCCCGTTAAGACCCAGTGTTTTTGAGGCACGGCAACGGTGGTTATCCATATCCAACAATAGAACGCGCATACCATCTGTACCCGCCACTAGGGCCAGCGAAACCGCAACCACGGTCTTGCCTTCTCCAGGAACACCAGAGGTAACCATGACGATGCTGCCGTCATCATTTGTGTTAAACCACATCGTCAAAACACTACGCAGCGCCTCTACATACGGCGAGCGGCCCTGATCACGGATAAAGCGCAACAACTCCTGCTGACCATCCGTGTCCGAATCCATCACCGTATCCGGCAGGAAACCCAGATTGGTCAGATCGGTTTGCTGTTCGATCTGGTTTTCGTTGACGATCCGCGTGTTGCTGCCCTCCATCAACAGGGCGATCACAAATGCCAGAGAGAACCCGACAATCGCGCTGACTGCGACGGCGACTTTGGTATTCGGCCAGAATGCCGAAGTCGGCGCATGAGCAACCGAAACCTGCTGAACCGCCTGGCCAAGAAACTGTTGCTGGGTTTCGAAATCATTCAGCTTTTCAATCGTCGTCTGATACCGGATCCGAAGAAGCTCCAGCGCGCGTTCCATCCGCAGCAATGCAATTTCCGAACCGGTCCGGCTGCGCAATGCCTGTTCAACAACGGCAATCTGGTCAGCAATTTTGTCGACCTCTTCGCTGCTGGCTCCGTTGATCTCATGCACATCTTTTTGCGAGTTCAGCCGCGCAAGTTCCGACCGAAGCCTACCCGGCACGGATTCATCCGCCAGATTTTCTTCAAGAATAAAGGCCGCCATCTGAAGTTCGTCACGGGTCAGTTCGTCACCCAGCTCATTTACGCGGTCCTTAAGAAAAGAAATGGAAGATGAAAGTCCCTGCTGCCGCCGCTGCTGCAGGCGAAGGATAAAGGTCTCTGCAACTGTATTGGCAATATCGGCTGCCAGCTGCGGGTCTTCGGCTGTTGAGATGATCTCAATCGCAAGGCTCTCTCCTTGCCGAAGTACGTTATATGTCGACAGTGTATTGTCGATTACACGATTGCGGATAACGGATGTGGATTGCGGGTTTGCGGGATTTTGTGCCCCGGCAAAAGCCTCATTCTCGAACAGGTCCAGCGCTAGGGCGACCTCTGCCGCAAACTCCCGTGACCGCAGGATGTCGATCTCGGTTTCAATTAGGGTGCGGGTCAGTTCATAGGATTCAAGTTCGACACTGTCGGCGCGGACGCGCATATCCAGAGATGTGAGAACGATTTCGGCGCGGGATTTGTATCTTGGGTCCAGTTGATTGACGACCATAAACGTGCCGACGATCACAGCTGCGGTCACTCCGAGGATCAACTTCAGATGACGGTAAATCATCCGCCATATGCCATCCAGACGCTGCTGGCCAAATTGGTTTGCGATATGGTTTTGATCCATTCTCTATCGTCCCTTGTAGCGACCAAGATCACCGTCGCCTGAAATACAAATCTTTGATGCTGCGCCCATGTTCGAACGAATTCTTATCCTATTGATTGGACAGCTTGGCCATTTTTCCGAGTTTTCTTGTCGTTATTTGCTCAATGTTTCCACACAAGAGACAATAGGCCGGAATCCTTGCTGTTGCAGAAGCTAAGAGGCGGCGTCTTTCAAAGTTTTGCAGACCTGATTCATACGACAAAGTACTTAACCTCCAAAAGTGCGGCGACACCGCAAGCGCGCCAATATTACTAGTTAAACCTGTAAAACGTGTTTCCTGCGACAAAGCCGTCCAGCTTTGCCGATCTTGCATAGTGATGCAGATCACTGGTTTTGTTTATGAACCCCGCTCCGCGAAAGTTCAGTGACGTATTGCACAATACACCCGTGCCCGAAGCCGACTTGAATGCGTTCAGCAGGTCGTAAAAGAAAGCATTCTGATCCCGGCGGACTGTTTGGACCCTTGCTGTCCCGTCTACATGCGTGATCGCGGCCAGGTTCTGATTGGTCACCTTCTGCAGATGCAACATATAAGGCGCGGAGTTTTCCCACTCAAAATGTTGGCTGACATCTTCCTCAAGGCAGGATGGGGCCACGGGGCTTGTATCCGGCCGGTTTTTAGCCCTGTTCAGGCGCACGCGGGTTTCGGCCCGGAACGGGGCCGCCAGAATCGAGCGGTTGCCCAATGCGCGCGGACCGATTTCACAGTTCCCTCTGGCCCAACCGATGATCTCACCGGACATCAACGCATCCGCGACATCGTTCAGACGTAGCTCGCTGACCCGCATGCCGCTACTGTCGATTTTATCATCCACAAAGGACTGTCCCGAATAAACCGTCCAATCCAGCTTTGCCTGGCCCGTATAGTGGCGCATGGCATCAACCGCAGTTCCTATGGCGCAGCCGGAATCACTGCTGCAAGGTGGTACAAATACATCTCGGAACAAGCCGCAATTCTGCCACTTGGTGTTCCAATCGCAGTTCAATCCACATCCGCCGGCAATCACCAGCGGATAACCCTCTGTCAGGTTCTGTTCGGCAAAGGCAAGGAACCGTGAAAAAATCGCATCCGAGAGTTTCTGTGCAAGATTACTGAACTGCTGGCTGTGCATTCCGACATTGAAAAACGGGGAATCGGTCAACCGATCCTTGCGCAGAATTTCGGCCAATGGTTGATCTGACAAAAGATAATCTATCAGCGCATGTTCATCCGCGTCATGTGAACCGGGCTCTGCATAGGCACATGCCGCCATCATCCTCCCGGGATCCTCACGCCGTTGTTCACGCGAAAGCACGGGATAATCGGGATCAACCAGTGCGCTCAGGAATGAATATCGGGCACCTGGCCCGGTCATCACCCGACCAACATGAGACAGCTTTAGATCTTCATCAATCTTGTAGAAATCGCCAAGCGTGTCTTCCCAAACCAACACATAACAAGGTTCACCCTGACGAAACGGAGACATCCCATAAGCGCCCCAGATATGTGCCCTTTCATGGGTCGATGAGAAATAGTCGATCTCTTTGCCAAAAAACGTTCGTTTCCCCACGGTCTGAGCACCTTCGCCAATGCCGAAATATCCTGCCCCCGAGGTCGTCACATGTTGTGTTCCGGTCGTTGACCAGCCGCTAAGGGCCAGGATATCAGGCAAGTCCCGGAACCACAGGCCAGAGTCGATAAATGTATCCGGTGTGACTGACGTGTTGCGGGGAAAACTGTCTTTCTCGGATTCATAGGAAAACAGCAGGTTACCGTTTTGGGCATCAATACCCGCAACCGTACCGTCGTGACCCGACTTGAATGACAAAATCTTCATTTCACACCTCAATACCGCGCCTGTTGCGCGGCCCTGGCAAAACACACCAATTCGTTACTGTTCTATCAAATTGCGTTGGCGCAGCCCCTCTGTAATTGCCCGAGCGGCCAGTTCTGCACCTGCTTCGTTGAAATGAGAATCCGGCGCATAATACGATGCCGGATCCTCTTGCATTTCGATAACATCCGTTAAGTCTATCACGTCCAGCCCGGCCTGCGCAGCCGCATCTTTCACCAATACTCGCAGCGGGTCGTGGATAAAGGGCTGGGCGACCAGACCCATATAGCGACTGACCGTCGGCACATACACGATGACGATCTCACCATCCCATTGTGATGTTATCTGCTTTGCCCGGATCAGAACATCCGCAAATACCGGGTTCTCATCGGTCGCTTTGGGATAGTGAATCCCAAGAATCTCGGCCGTTTTCTGCAATGCCAGAAAGTTCCTGAACACCCGTTGCGCCCGCAGGTAGTCGCCCCAGGATAAAGTGGTCTCTGCCCACCATCCGGATATCACCGGAGCGGTTAATTCCGACTGGTCCGGATGCTCGATTGGGCCAAAATCTACAGCCGGGTCTAGTGCTGCGCTCAACCATGGCTTCTCAAGCTCTCGTTCCAGATTGCGCCAGTCATTGCCCGCAAAGAAAGAGAACAGCGTGAGGTCGGGCTGGAACTCTGGCCCGTACCGGCCCAAAATCGCCAGTTGATACAGCGGGCCAATGCCCCTGTGGCCGGTGTTAAGCAGGTCCGGCATGCCCTGACGCAGCTTAGCCGCCAGATGCTCACCCTCTCTCAGGCAGAACCCCTCGGAAAACGAGTCACCCAGCAGCATCACACTCACATCGTTTTCATAGACTGAAGGTGGATTGCGAAACCCCAGACGATCCGGCGTGTAGGTCACCGGCTCGCCCAACACCGAGCACAATAGCATCTTGTCACCCGGCATGGGGGCCAGATACGCAGATTCGAGCAGTTGTGTATCCAGCGCATCGTTTACATGTTTCATTGTCCTGCCCGGAGGCAAGTTTTCCTTGTATTCTTCGACGCTTACCTCATCGCCGACAAACCCGACTAGCCCTAGGCGTCCGGGGATTATTTTGATGGTCAGATAGGCCTCGAATGCGAACAGAGCCGCCAAAAGCGATACCGCGCTCAAACCAACAGTCAGCCTGGCTTCGTTCGACAAGAAGGCCGCGCACAAGGCCAGGGCCAGCCCAATCGCGCCCGGAGCCAGTATGTATCGGATCAACCGCGCTGTTCCATTGGCAAATTCCGCTGAATTTACCAGTGCATATGCGACGACCCCAAAGAAATAGAGAGCGGCGACCAGACATAGGATTGACCCGAAACGCGAACTGCGGGTTTTTTCAGTCATTCCATCTGGTCCCTTTCGACCGATATCGACATTTGCCGTCATTAACGGCGAAACCGGGCGAATTCAGTTGAACCGATTTGCGTATCATCGGCAAGCTTTTCTGCGGCGGCCTGAAAAGCGCAGGAAGCAGACGCATCGCCTGACCCTCTGGAATATGAAAAACGCTCAAAAACAACAGGATAAATACACACAGCACACAACACTCGAATACAAAACAAAAACCAGATTTTTTTACCACCGTTATGCCGAAAAGCAAATCACCCGCTCTTTCAACGCCTAGTGGGCGCACGGCGCTATCACATTGCGCGCATAATCCGTCCTTGTACGGCCTATTGTTCTCGAATTCAGTACGGCGACATAGTCCTTTCCGTCGCCGGAGGACAATGATTTTGGCAGGTGTATCGTCAGCGGCACAGCAGACGGATGAATATACGGGAAACCCCTAATATCCAGCCAGCAGGGTTTTGTTACAGTTAACGCAACTACACCGGAGAGGTTTCGGCCTCCCCACTCGCTCAAAAAGGGACTGACTTTGGGGGTCGGTCCCTTTTTAATTTTCACGCCAGGTTCAGAACCCTGCCCAAATCAGGACAGGGCACCTGGATTACCCGTCAATGATACCATTGAGTGTCGCGCTCGGGCGCATGACTGCTGCAGTCTTGGTCGGGTTGGTGTGATAGTAACCACCCAGATCTGCCGCTGCCCCTTGTGCATTGGCCAGTTCGGATAGGATCTGCTGTTCTTTCGCGGCCAACTCTGCAGCAATCGGCGCGAACTCGGCGGCCAGATCAGCATCATCGGATTGCGCGGCCAGCGCCTCGGCCCAATAGCGCGCGAACCAGTAGTGGCTGTCTCGGTTATCCGGCTGCCCGACTTTGCGGCTGGGCGACTTGTTGTTGTCCAGAATACCCTGCGTTGCGGCCTCGGCAGCGGCGCCAAGAACTCCGGCTTTGGCGTTGCCTTTGCTGTCGGCCAGGAAATTCAAAGACTCGCCAAGCGCGCAGAACTCACCCATCGAGTCCCAGCGCAGGTGGTTTTCCTCGACCAGTTGCTGCACGTGTTTCGGGGCAGACCCACCCGCACCGGTTTCGAACAATCCACCGCCCTGCATCAGCTTGACGATCGACAGCATCTTGGCCGAGGTACCCAACTCAAGGATCGGGAACAGGTCGGTCAGATAGTCACGCAGCACGTTGCCGGTGATGGCGATGCTGTCGTTACCGGCCGTGATGGTCTCCAACGACTGGCGGGTCGCCTCACGCGGTGCCAGGATTTGGAATTTGTCCGCCACGCCAGCAGCTTCCAGTGCGGGTTGGACGGATTTGATCAGTTCGGCATCATGGGCACGGTTTGCGTCCAGCCAGAAGATCGCCTCGGATCTGGTCAGACGCTGACGGTCCATCGCCAGTTGAATCCAATTCTCGATCGGAGCCTTCTTCACGGTGCAGGCACGCCAGATGTCACCTTTTTCAACCGCGTGTTCGTGCAGTGTCTCGCCATTTGCCAGAACGATACGAATGGTTCCATTCGCAGGCGCCTGGAATGTTGTCGGGTGGCTGCCGTATTCTTCGGCTTTCTGTGCCATCAGACCCACATTGGCCACAGCTCCGACGGTGGCTGGGTTCAGCGCGCCATTGGCTTTGAAGAATTTGACGGATTCATCATAAATAGACGCATAACAACGGTCCGGGATCACGCAGTTAGTGTCACCTTTCGACCCTGTTTCGTCCCAACCCTTGCCACCAGCACGGATCACGGCAGGCATCGAGGCGTCGATGATCACATCGGACGGCACGTGCAGGTTGGTGATACCCTTGTCGCTGTCAACCATATACATGGACGGGCGGTCGCCCTTGATCGCGTCAATGGCTGCCATGATGTCGGCGTTGCCTGCAACCCGCTCCAGCAGATCGCCCAGACCCGAGTTCGGGTTCACACCCAGCGCATCCAATTCAGCGCCATAGGCCTCGAATACCGGGGCAAGCCACGCCTTGACCGCATAGCCGAAGATGATCGGGTCGCTGACCTTCATCATTGTGGCCTTCAGGTGAAGCGAGAACATGGTGCCGTCTTTTTTGGTGTCTTCGATGGCCTCGGCCAGGAAAGACGACAGCGCATTGACGGACATGAAGGTCGCATCGGCAACGGTGCCCTCGGCCAGCGGCCAGCCGTCTTTCAGAACCGTAGTACTGCCGTCTTGTCCGACAAATTCGATTTTGGCGTCACCGGCTTGCGCCGCAGTAATGGTGGCCGATTTCTCGTTCGCGTAGAAATCATTGCCGGACATGGACGAGACTTTAGTCTTGCTGTCAGCGGCCCATGTACCCATCGAATGCGGGTTCTTCTGGGCATAATTCTTGACGGCGCGCGCGGCGCGACGGTCGCTGTTACCTTCGCGCAGAACCGGGTTCACAGCCGAACCCTTGATGGCATCATACCGCGCGCGGATCGCTTTTTCTTCGTCAGTCGCAGGTTCTTCGGGATAGCTCGGGATGTCATAACCCTGTGCTTGCAGCTCTTCGACGGCGGCCACCAGCTGCGGCACCGAGGCCGAGATGTTGGGCAGCTTGATCACATTGGCATCGGGTGTCTTCACCAACTCACCCAATGCGGCCAGATCATCGGTGATGCGCTGCGCATCTGTCAGCTTTTCGGGGAAGGTCGAAATAATCCGCCCAGCAAGTGAAATATCCTTGGTTCCGACGCTGACACCGGCGGCGGATGCAAACTTTCGAATGATGGGCAGGAATGAGGCGCTGGCCAGCTCGGGCGCTTCGTCTACAATGGTATACAATATGTCGAAGTTCGATTTATCTGCCATATTCTTTTACCTTTTTTAAGCCTTTCGGGGCGTGCGATCCAAGAGTTGGGGCCACATCGGCGTGGCGCGTAAGGGACGTAACAAGACTGCCGTCCCGGGATGACTCTGTATTGACAGGGCCTCCCTTAAATGACGTTTGGCTTGGGATCAATCGCCAGAGACCGCGCATTTTGACACGGTTTGCGGAAAATCATCAAAACTGCTTGCCAATGGGCAAAATTCAGACGCCCCAGGTATCGCTGAGCTTATATCCGCCCGGCCAGGGATCGTCCGGGTCAAGCATGTGTTGATGTGTACCGGTAATCCATCCGCGGCCACTGATCTCGGGAATGATCGCGGCACGCCCCCCGATCGTTGTGGCCTCGACGATCTGTCCGGTGAAAGACGAGCCGATGATCGAAACCGCCTGGAAAGATTGCCCGACTGCCATTTCTCCCTTGGCGGCCATCAAGGCCATGCGGGCAGAAACTGCGGTACCGGTAGGGGACCGATCAACTTTGCCCGGCTGGATCGCCACGGCGGATTTTCCGCGCAGGCCATTTGCTACCCGCTCGGTCGGGCCACAAAAAGCGCAGAATGAAATGTGATTCCAGTCCGGGTTTTCGGGATGCGTAAACCCAATTTGTTCGTTGGCCGCATTGGTGATCGCTACACCCAGCCGCGCAATGTCACGCGCCTCGTCCTGCACGATGTCAAACCCAAGCGCCGCCGCATCGACCACCACGAAACTGTCGCCCCCATAGGCCGTATCCACGGTCAGTGTGCCAAGGCCCGGCACTTCAAGCGGAACGGCGAGCCGGTCTACAAAACTGGGCAGGTTCTGCACAAATATGCGCTCGGCCTTGCCATTCCGGCATTCGGCGCGCACCGGGACCAGCCCGCCCGGTGCCTCAAGCGTCAGATGTGTAACCGGTTCCTGCATCGGAATGATCCCGCTATCCAGCAGCACGGTGGCCACGCAGATCGAGTTTGAACCAGACATTGGCGGTGTGTCTTCGGGCTCCATGATAATGAAGCCTGCATCTGCTTGCGGATGTTTGGGCGGCACCAACAGGTTTACATGACGAAATACACCCCCGCGCGGTTCATTCAGGACAAAGTTGCGCAAGGACTGGTCGCGCGC
Source organism: Ruegeria sp. YTSA219 (assembly GCF_059609985.1). Taxonomy (NCBI): domain Bacteria; kingdom Pseudomonadati; phylum Pseudomonadota; class Alphaproteobacteria; order Rhodobacterales; family Roseobacteraceae; genus Ruegeria; species Ruegeria sp. YTSA219. The sequence continues at coordinate 83,421 of NZ_JBXWMT010000004.1, read as the reverse complement.
GATGAACGACCGCTGCTCCCATAAGGTATCACCGGGTGGCGGAAGAACACCGCCAACGATGACATCTCCGACCTCGCCTTCGGCATGGGCGGAGATCACGTGGAGAGTTTTGATACTGCGCACGACCCCCTCCCTCAGAACCGGCCAGCAGCAAAGGGGGCTGGCGAAATCGGGGGGGCCTGACGGTCAACCATGGCCCCAACAAGCTCGGCCGTGCCTGCGGATTGGGTCAGCCCAAGATGCCCATGGCCGAACGCATAGAACACGCAAGACGCATTTGGAGAAACACCGATGACCGGGATGCTGTCAGGCATCGACGGCCGGAACCCCATCCATTGCGTGCCTCCTTCGGTCTTGAGGCCGGGTAGAAACTCTTCGGCTTTGTGCAATAACGTGTCGGCTCGTTTGAAATTGGGGGCGAGGTTCAGACCGCCCAACTCGACCGCGCCGCCGATCCTGACGCCATTGTTGATCCGGCTGGCAACGAACCCATGCCGCGAGAAGGACAGGTGCATCCGCAGATCAAATGCACCTTCGGGCAGGGTCGTGTTGTATCCACGCTCGGTTTCAAGCGGGAATCGGTCACCAAGAGTTCGGGCGATATGATGCGACCATGCGCCGGCAGCCACGACCACTTTCGTCGCGTCCACGGGCCCTTCCGCCGTTTCAAGGCGCATGCCACTTTGCTGTGGCACCAACGCCTGAATATCGCGCCGCTCGATCCGGCCTTGCCGGTTTTGAAAGGTCTGGGCAAGGCGCTCGACCCATTTCTTGGGATCAACAGTATTCAACCAGTTGGGCGTAAATCCCGCATGAGTGAACCGAGGACTGAGACCCGGCTGTTTTTCGGCAATCGCCTCGGGGCTTTCCAGCAGTTCAAAGTCGATACCATGCTGGCGGCGCACCTCCCAGGCGGGCAGGCTTGCACGGTATTCGGCCTCGGATTCGTACAGCTGCATCTGACCGTCGCGCTGCATCATCGCCTCGCCGTCAACCGCTGGGATCAACCGTTCAAGCGCGGCACTGGACAGTTGCATGAGGCTGGCCTGAGCGGCCAACAGCTCGGCATAGCGACCGGGCTGGCTGGCCTGCCAGAAACGGCACATCCAGGGTGCAATCTGGACTGCATAGGCAGGCGGGATAGACAGGGGACCCAACGGGTCCAGCAGCCACTTTGGTGCCTTTTTCATGATGCCGGGCGTTGCCAGAGGCTCAACCTCGGAAAAAGCAAAGGCCCCGGCATTTCCGGCTGATGTCTGCGCCGCAACGCCTTCCTTGTCCAGAACCAGCACGGCATGACCCCGGCGCTGTAATTCCAGCGCAATGGTCATGCCAATCACGCCAGCTCCGATGACGACGATCTGCTGGGTCATACCTCAATCCCCGAACGGAATGGATCAGCCTCGGCAAACATCAACCGCGATTCCGCCATGACATAGGCCTGCCCGGTGATCGAGGGGATGACACCGCCGTTGGGCCCAGCCTGATAGGACAGGCGATAGGTGCTGCCAATGACACTTTGCTGGACGATTTCCTGCCCCGGGGCCAATAGACCCTCAGCGGCCAGACAGGCCAGCCGAGCAGAGCTGCCGGTGCCACAGGGCGACCGGTCGTAATTGTCATCCGGGCACAGAACAAAGTTGCGGCTGTGAATCGCTTGCTCGGGCGATGCGTCCTGAAAGATTACATGATCAATCGGTTCACCCTGCTCGCCGCCAACCCCCTGCGCGATCGAGGCTTTGCGGATAGCAACGGCCCTATCGGTCAGCTCCCGAATATTGGCCGGAATGACGGGAAGCGGGCTTGGATCGACGATAAAGAACCAGTTTCCACCATAGGCCACATCCCCTGCAACCTCTCCGAAACCGGGCACATGAAGTGAAATGTCGCTGTGAACGCGGCGGCTTTCGATATTCGTGACCGTGACAGTATTGGCATCGTGCAGCTCGACCGTGACAACTCCGGATGGCGTTTCGATCCGATGTATTCCAACATCGATCCGACCAAGATGCGCCAGTGTCACGGTCAGGCCAATGGTTCCGTGGCCGCACATTCCCAAAACAGCATCGACATCAAAATAGATCACGCCGGTGACACAGGTTGGATCAACCGGTTCCACCAACAAGGCCGCGACCATGGCCGGTTGTCCGCGCGGTTCAAGCATGACCGAACGATAGAAATCCCTGTATTCGGTGTCCAGCCGCCGGGCGCGTTCAGCCAGAGGGCCAGAGCCCAGATCTGGAGCGCCATCGAGGATGACCCGGGTCGGTTCTCCTCCGGTGTGGCTGTCGATCACATGCATTCTGCGATCACCCCACCTTGTTTCAACCAATCGGCGAACCAAGCCCCAAACAACGCGTATTGCTGTTCGCAATAATTCCGCTGTGCATCTGTCAGGGCATCAGTTTCATTGAAATGCAGGCGGTATTCCTCTTCCCCGTTCAACACCAGAAGATGCTTGTAATACAGCACAAGATCCGGACCCTCATCAAAACTGGACAGCACCTGAATGGCCTCGGTCAGTTCTTGCGCCCGTAACCGGGCTTCGGCATCGCCCCGCGCGGCCTTTTGAGAAAGCGCAGCCAACAGCAACGCCTCACGTGGGAGGGCCGTTCCGATCCCGGTGATCGACCCGGTTGCCCCACAGTTGACGAAACCGTGGTAAACCTCGGTGTCCACACCCACCATCAACGTCACATCATCATCCTGACTGGTGATGTTTTCCGCAGCATAGCGCAGATCGTCCTTGCCCCCGAATTCCTTGAACCCAATGAGGTTAGGGTGTTCGGCGCGCAGGGCAAAGAACAGATCAGCCTTTGTTGCGAAACCATAATATGGGCTGTTGTAGATAATTGCCGGCACGTCCGGCGCAGCGGACAGGATTGCCTTGAAATGGTTCTTTTGCGCAGTTGATGAGCTCCCGCGGGACAGAACCCGGGGAATGACCATCAACCCGACAGCGCCGACCTTTTGCGCATGTGCAGCGTGGGCCTCGGCGGATTTGGTGTTGATTGCCCCGGTTCCGACCACAACCGGCAGCCCGGCATCCACCAGACGTTCCACCCCTTCCATGCGCTGCGCATCCGTCAAAAGCGGCCAGTCGCCCATGGATCCGCAATAGACAACCGCAGACATGCCTGCGTCGATCATTTGCTTGCCCTTCCGAACAAGTGCGTTGAAATCCGGCTGGCTATCCGCCGAGCAAGGGGTCATGAGCGCGGGCATCGTACCGCTAAATACATTGGTCGACATACGGTGCTATCCTCTAGTTACAGGGGTCCAGATAGGCGTCAGGCGCCCGTTTTCACGCGATAACGGATATTGGATACAAAATCCATATATAATTCGACGCAAAAAGCCCGCGTTGGACCTTTCGTCTGACGCGGGTGTTTTTGACTGTCTAAACGGCGATTATCTCAACCGCAGGCCGGTTTCAGGATCAAACAGCATGGTGCGTTCCGGGCGGATCGAAATACCAATGCGTGTACCCTGCTTACTGCGCTCGTCTTCGCGCTCTTCAACGATCAGCTTGTCGCCATTCGATGTCAGCAAATAGGAATAGCTGACGCCGCCAAGCGCCTCGGTCAGATCAACAGTGCAGGTATCGCCCGATCGGTCGACCTGAATATGTTCGGGGCGGATACCCAGCGTGACCCGAGACAGACCCAAAGGAACCGATGCTGGGACGGGCAGAGGCTGAGTGATCGCCGGATGAGTCACCTGACCATCAACGATGTCACAATCCAGGAAGTTCATGGCAGGCGAGCCAATGAACCCTGCTACAAACTTGTTATCTGGATCCCGATACAGATCCATCGGCGCACCGACCTGTTCGATCCGACCATCGCGCAGCACCACGATCTTATCGGCCATGGTCATCGCCTCGACCTGATCGTGAGTCACATAGATCATGGTCGCGCCAATTTCATTGTGAAGCCGGGCAATTTCCACACGCATCTCAACGCGCAATTCGGCGTCCAGGTTGGACAGAGGTTCATCGAACAGGAACACCTCGGGGCCGCGCACAATCGCACGCCCGATGGCAACGCGTTGGCGCTGACCACCCGACAGGGCCTTGGGTTTGCGCTTCAGGTACTGGTCCAGCTTCAGGATACCCGAGGCTTCCTGAACCTTCCTGTCGATTTCGGCTTTTGCCACGCCGTTCATCCGCAGGCCAAACCCCATATTCTCGGCCACCGTCATATGCGGGTACAGGGCATAGGTCTGGAACACCATCGCCACGCCCCGTTTCGCAGGGTCCTGATGTGTCACCTCGCGCGCGCCGATGTGAATTTGGCCCTCGGTCGTTTCCTCAAGCCCTGCGATCATCCGCAACAAAGTAGATTTTCCACATCCCGATGGGCCGACAAAGACACAGAATTCACCATCCTCGATTTCGAGGTCGATCCCGTGAATCACCTGTGTCTGGCCATACCGCTTAATCGTTTGGTTCAGAGTTACTCCGGTCATGTCGCTTGTATCCTGTCCTTCTGGCCATCGGGGCGTGTTTCAGGGAACCGCCAGGCCTGAGCTTCGGCCGCGATTTGTTCGGCCACCCGGCGCACGCGGGGAATCCAAGCCTCGAGCTGGTCGAAATTCATCCGCTCGGTCGAGCCGGTCACCGATATTGCACCCAGCATCCGCCCGCCCGGCGTTCGGATCGGGCAGGCAACACAAATGATCCCCGTCTCGTGTTCTTCATCGTCCAGGGCGTAGCCCCGGCTGTGGATCAGCTCTAGATCGGACCGCAGCGCAGCTTCCGAGGCCAAGGTCTTATCCGTAAACCGGTGAAAGCTTTGCTGTGAGATCACCTTGTTCAGCTCAGCCTCGTCCAGAAAGGCCATCATCGCCTTGCCCACACCCGTACAATAGGCCGGTCCGACCTTGCCCGCCTGTGAATACATCTCAACCGGCTGGGCGGCATTGCGCTTATCGACATACAGAACCTGACCAGAATCGAGCTGCGCCAGATGCACAGTCTCGCCCGTTTCACCGCTGAGCGTATCGAGAAAAGGCCTGGCAATCGGCGCCAGTGAGCTTTGCGTCCACGCTGCATGGGCCAACCGAACCAGCCTCAAACCCGGTGCATAGGTCTGCCTATCCGGGTCATAGGACAACATCCCCTGATTGGTCAGGGATTGCAGAAACCGATAGAGCGTTGCCTTGGGAAAGCGGCTGCTTTCCAGCAGTTCCGCAAAGCGAACCGGCCGCTGAAACGCGGCCACCTGATCAAGCACGTCACATGCTTTCCCTATCGTTCCATCACCTGCCACGGGCGCTCTGTCTCCTCCAGTTAACCTTCGGCCTCAGCCAAGAGGGTCTTGACAAGACTAACCGAGTCGATGTGTAGTTTTCAACATATAAAACTAAGTTCCAATATATGGAACTAAAATGGAAGCTAAGGGAGGAAACCATGCATTCCATCTACAAGCGCACCACGGCCGCTCTGGCCATGAGCGTTGCACTTGCTGTTCCCGCCTCTGCCGAGCTTACCGGCGAATTGCGGATATTCCTGGACACATCGAACCCGGCACCCCGGGCCACGATGGAAGCAATGATCGACAGATTTCAGCAACAGCATCCGGATTTGGCCATCGAGACAACGGTGATCGACCGCGAGGCCTACAAAACCCAGATCCGCAACTTCTTGACTGCGGATACTCCGGATGTCGCCACGTGGTACGCGGCGAATCGGATGAAACCCTATGTCGAGGCTGGCCTGTTCGAAGACGTCTCGGACCTGTGGGCGGAACCTGCGATTGCGGACAATCTGGCTTCAACCAAAGGTGCGATGACGATCGACGGCAAACAGTGGGGCGTGCCCTACACCTACTATCAGTGGGGCGTTTATTATCGCAAAGACATCTTTGACGAGCTGGGCCTGACCGAGCCCGCAACTTGGGAAGAAGAGCTGGCGAATTGCCAAAAGATCGTCGATTCCGGTCGCGCCTGCTATACGATCGGCACCAAGTTCCTGTGGACTGCCGGTGGCTGGTTCGACTACCTGAACATGCGCACCAACGGCTATGACTTCCACAACCAGCTGGCCAATGGTGAAATCAGCTGGGAGGATGACCGGGTCAAGCAGACCTTCGCCAACTGGAAACAGCTGATCGATATGGGTGCCTTCATCGACAACCACCAGACCTATAGCTGGCAAGAAGCTCTGCCCTTCATGGTCAACGGTGATGCGGCGGCTTATCTGATGGGCAACTTCGCCGTGGCGCCACTGCGTGAGGCGGGCCTGAGTGACGACCAGCTGGACTTCTACCAGTTTGTTGCCATCAACCCCGATGTCGAACTGGCCGAAGATGCACCGACCGACACGTTCCACATCCCGTCAAACGCGGCGAACAAAGAAGCCGCCCGTGAATTCCTGCGCTTCGTTGTGTCTGCGGATGAACAGACCGAGATCAACAATGGCTCGAATCTCGGCCAGTTGCCGGTCAATGCTCAGTCCTCGGTAGATGCCGACAAGTTCCTGCAGCAGGGCTTTACCATGCTGTCGTCAAACAGCCCGGGCGGAGTCGCCCAGTTCTGGGACCGCGACGCACCGGCAGAAATGGCCAAGGCGTCGATGGAAGGCTTCCAGGAATTCATGGTCAAGCCAGACAATGCGGACAAAATCCTGGCCAAACTCGAACGGGCGCGTCAGCGCATCTACGACAACTGAACCGGTCAGGATTGGCAAAGCCAATCCTGAGCCATGACCTGCGTAAGGCGGGTATCAACCCGCCTTACTCCGCCTACCAGAACCGGGGACGCCCATGACCGCCGTCGATACCCACGAACAAGAAAGCTGGTTCCACCGAAACCAACAGCGCATCGCGCCCTGGTTATTTTTGGCCCCAGGCCTGTTGTTCTTTATGGTCTATGTGATCATTCCGGTCTTTCAGTCCTTCAACCTGTCGCTTTACGAATGGGACGGCCTGGGGGCTGCCGAATATGTCGGCTTTCGCAATTATGAAGACCTGTACTGGGAATGGTCGGACCGGGATGCCTTTTACATCTCGCTCAAAAACAACCTGATCTGGCTGCTGCTCTATCTGGCGGCGATTCCGGCGGGTCTGTTCATCGCGCTGTTCCTGAACCAGACGGTCTGGGGCATTCGCCTGTATAAATCCTTGTTTTTCTTCCCCTTCGTGATTTCTCAGGTGGTCGTTGGCCTTGTGTTCACATGGTTCTACGATCCCACATTCGGCCTGCTGAACGAATTCCTCGGATTCTTTGGCATGGGCCCGGTGAACGTGCTGGGTGACGAGCGTTTCGTCACCTATGGCATCATCTTTGCCGGTCTCTGGCCGCAGACAGCTTATTGCATGATCCTTTACCTGACCGGCCTCAACGCCGTGGACCCCGAACAAATCGAAGCCGGGCGGCTGGACGGTGCCAAGAGCTGGCGGATGTTGTGGCATATCATCCTGCCGCAACTGCGCCCTGCCACCTTCATTGCCTTTGTCGTCACCATCATTGGCGCGCTTCGCAGCTTTGACCTGATCTCAATCATGACACAGGGCGGTCCGTTCGGATCATCGCGCGTGCTGGCCTATTACATGTTCGAGGTCGCCTTGTCCGAGTATGGCTTCCGCATGGGGTATGGCGCGGCTATCGCGGTGATCCTGTTCCTTATCATGCTGTGTTTCATCGGTTATTTCCTGTGGTCAATGTACCGCGAAGAAAGGGGGCACTGAGATGTTTCCCAAGCCAATCGAAAAACAACCTCGTGCAGCGCAGATCACCTATCAGGCGTTGCTGCCGCTGGCCTTGCTTTTGTGGCTCGGGCCGTTGCTGGCCGTCGCCCTATTCTCGGTCAAACCCGCCGCGGATTTCACCAATGCCAACTACTGGGGGATGCCGTCCAGCTTTGAGGGCGCATTCAACTATGGGCAGGTGTTTTTCAATTCGGATATGCCGCGCTATCTGATGAATTCTTTCCTGATCACCGTTCCCACGGTCATCGGGTGCGTCGCGCTAAGTAGCATGACGGGGTTTGCACTCGGCATCTACAAATTCAAATCGAACCTTTGGATCTTCTTCCTGTTCGTAGCGGGCAATTTCGTGCCTTTCCAAATCCTCATGGTGCCCGTGCGCGACCTGACGCTGGACCTGGGCCTGTACAACACCAAGACCGGGCTGGTCTTGTTCCACATCGCGTTCCAGACCGGGTTTTGCACCCTGTTCATGCGGAATTTCATCCGCGCCCTGCCCTTTGAACTGATCGAGGCGGCGCGGGTCGAAGGGATCAGTGAATGGCGTATCTTCTGGTACGTGGTGCTGCCGCTGATGAAGCCCGCCATTGCGGCGCTCAGTGTCCTGATCTTTACCTTCATCTGGAACGACTATTTCTGGGCTGTAGTGCTGACGCAAGGTGCTGAGAGCCAGCCTGTAACCGCAGGGATCACCAGCTTTAACGCGCAGTTCCGCGCCGCCTATCAGCTGATGAGTGCCGGTTCCATTGTCGCGGCGCTGCCGCCGGTTGCCATGTTCTTCCTGATGCAGAAACATTTTATCGCGGGCCTGACACTCGGTGCCGTGAAATAACATCAAGCTAAAGGTTTGCCTGATGACCAAAATCACTTTTATCGGGGCCGGTTCCACGATCTTCATGCGCAATATCGTGGGCGATGCCCTTTTGACCCCCGCCCTGGCCGACAGCCATTTTGCCTTGATGGATATCGACACACAGCGCCTGGCTGAGAGCGAATCCGTGGCCCGCGCCATGGTGCGCTCGGTCGGCACGGGGGCCACCATAACCACCCACACCGATCGACGCGCCGCATTGGAGGGGGCGGATTTCGTGATTACCGCCTTTCAGATCGGAGGGTATGACCCCTGCACAGTGACTGACTTCGAGATCCCCAAGCAATATGGCCTGCGTCAGACCATCGCCGATACGCTGGGCGTAGGAGGGATCATGCGCGGGTTACGCACCGTTCCGGTCCTGTGGGACGTGGCCCAGGACATGATGCAGCTCTGCCCCAACGCGACGCTGTTGCAATATGTGAACCCGATGGCGATCAACACCTGGGCTTTGGCCGAACGGTTTCCGACATTGAAACATGTCGGCCTGTGCCATTCGGTGCAAAATACGGTCGAGGAACTGGCCCATGATCTAGACCTGCCCAAGCACGAGTTTCGCTATAAGGTCGCAGGCGTCAACCATGTGGCTTTCTTCCTCAAGCTCGAGCATCAGGGACGCGATCTGTACCCTGCGCTCCGACAGGGATATGCCGGTGGACAGCTGCCGAAACCGCCCCTTTTGATGCCACGCTGCCCCAACAAGGTCCGATACGAAGTGATGGATCATCTGGGCTATTTCTGCACCGAAAGCTCGGAACATCTGGCCGAATATGTGCCCTGGTTCATCAAGGACGGGCGCGACGATCTGATCGAGCAGTTCTCGATCCCGCTGGATGAATATCCCACCCGCTGCGTCGAGCAGGTCGAGGACTGGAAAGAACAGGCCAAGACCCTGACCGACGGGCGTGCGGTTGAGGTGTGCCGCAGCCACGAATTCGCGGCGGACCTGATGAACGCCATCGTGACGAATACGCCCTACACCGCCTATGGCAACCTGCCCAATACCGGCCAGATCCCGCAACTGCCCTTGGGGGCTGCTGTGGAAACGCCATGCCTGGTGGACAGCAACGGGGTGCAACCCTCGGTCGTGACCGACATCCCACCGCAGCTGATTGCGCTGATGCGCACCCAGATCAACGTGCAGGAACTGACCGTGCGGGCGCTGACCGACCAGAACCCCGAATACATTTACCACGCCGCCATGATGGACCCACACACAGCCGCCGAGCTCGACCTGCGCCAGATCCGTAATCTGGTCAGCGATCTTTTGATCGCGCATGCGGATTGGTTGCCAGACTGGTGCAAACCGGCCAAAGCGGCATGACCAAATATTAAAGGGCTGACAATAATGACAAAAAAACGCCGCTCGCAGCATTGGTATGGCAAGCTGGACAAGGATGGTTTCATCCACCGGTCCTGGATGAAGAACCAGGGCTTTCCCGACCATGCCTTTGACGGGCGTCCCATTATCGGCATCTGCAATACATGGTCCGAACTGACGCCGTGCAATTCCGGCCTGCGCGATCTGGCCGAAGGCGTCAAACGCGGCGTGTGGGAGGCTGGCGGCTTCCCGGTCGAATTCCCGGTCATGTCGCTGGGTGAAACCCAGATGAAGCCCACCGCCATGCTGTTTCGCAACCTACTGGCCATGGATGTCGAAGAATCCATCCGCGCCTATGGGATTGACGGCGTGGTTCTGCTGGGTGGCTGTGACAAAACTACGCCGGGGCAACTTATGGGAGCCGCCTCGGTCGATCTGCCCGCCATCGTTGTCAGTTCCGGCCCGATGCTGAACGGTAAGTATCGCGGGCAGGATATCGGCTCGGGCACGGATGTATGGAAGTTTTCCGAAGCCGTGCGCGCCGGGGAAATGACCCTGCAGGATTTCATGAATGCTGAATCCGGCATGTCGCGCAGCGCCGGTGTCTGCATGACCATGGGCACCGCGTCGACCATGGCATCCCTGGTCGAAGCAATGGGCATGAGCCTGCCCACCAACGCCGCGCTGCCCGCCGTAGATGCTCGCCGAATGGCGCTGGCGCATCTGACTGGCAAACGGATCGTCGAGATGGTGGATGAAGACCTCAAACCCTCGGACATTCTGACCAAAGAAGCCTTTGAAAACGCCATTCTGGCCAATGCTGCCGTGGGCGGCTCTACCAACGCCGTGGTGCATCTGCTGGCTTTGGCCGGTCGTGTAGGCATCGACCTGACACTTAAGGATTTTGAGATCGGGTCGGATATCCCGCTGCTTGTGAACTGTATGCCTTCGGGCCAATACCTGATGGAGGATTTCTGCTATGCAGGTGGCGTGCCTGTGGTTTTAAACGAACTCAAACCCTTCCTACGACCTGCCAAAACGGTTCTGAACAAGGATATTTCGGCCCATTACGAAGGTGCAGAATGTTTCAACCGCGATGTGATCCGTCCCTTCAACGACCCAATAAAACCTGCCGCAGGCCTGCGTGTGCTGCGCGGCAATCTGGCGCCGAACGGGGCCATTGTGAAACCTTCGGCGGCCACGGACGCACTGTTGGAGACCGAGGCTGTGGCCCATGTCTTCGAAAGCATCGAAGATATGAAGGCCAATATCGACAGGGATGACCTGCCGGTGACGCCCGAGACTATATTGGTGCTGAAAGGCTGTGGACCCAAGGGTTATCCCGGCATGCCCGAGGTTGGCAATATGCCGATCCCGGCCAAGCTGGTGAAGGACGGTGTGCGCGACATGATCCGTATCTCGGACGCACGGATGTCCGGCACGGCATTTGGCACTGTCATCCTGCATGTCAGCCCCGAAGCCCAGGCGGGCGGCACGCTGGCGCTGGTCAAAACCGGTGACCGTATCCGTGTATCCGCTAGCAAGGGCGCGCTCGAGTTGCTGGTTGACCAAGTTGAACTGGACGCCCGACGCGCCGCATGGCAACCGGATGCTCCGCATTACACCCGCGGCTATGCCAAGCTTTACATAGACCACGTCCTGCAGGCCGATCAGGGTGCGGACCTGGATTTTCTTGTCGGCAAAGACACCCGCCTTGTGACCAGAGAGAGCCACTGATGGACCAACCCGCCACTTTCCACGACCTGAACGGTGCATCCGTCTTTATCACCGGAGGTGGTTCTGGTGTCGGGGCCGCTTTAACGGACGGATTTCTGGCGCAGGGTGCGCAGGTCGCCTTTATCGGGCGCTCCGACGCCAGTGCCTTTGTTGATGAGATGCGCGCCAAGCACGGGCGCGGGCCGCTGTTTCTGCAAGGCGACATGACAGATACCGACCTGCTGCGCGCCTCAATGGCCAAAGCCGCCGAGGCCCATGGCCCCCTTGGTGTGCTGATCAACAATGCCGCCAACGACAAGCGCCATTCGCTTGACGAAACCACGCCCAAATTCTGGGACTGGATGATCGAGGTGAATCTGAAGGCGTATTTCTTTGCCTGCCAAGAAGCCGCACGTCAAATGCAGGACAAGGGCGGATCAATCATCAATTTCAGCTCGATCAGCTATATGATGGGTAATTCCGGTTATCCGATCTATACGACATCAAATGCCGGGATCACCGGGATGACCCGGTCGTTGGCGCGCGAGCTTGGCCCGCAGAAAATCCGCGTTAATGCGCTGGCCCCCGGATGGGTTCTGACACAGAAACAGCTGGACATGTGGGCCACGCCAGAAGATCTGTCCGCACATCTGGAACGCCAATGCCTAAAGGACCACCTGACGCCCGAGGATATGATCGCACCGACCCTGTTTCTTGCGTCGGAAGCCAGTCGCGCCATGACCGGGCAATGCATGGCCGTTGATGGCGGTGTTGTAGTAACAGGATGAGAACATGACAATCGAATGGATCGCTGTTGATTGGGGAACAACTCATCTGCGGGCATGGGCAATGCAGGGTGACACCATTCTGGACCAGGCTCAGTCCGCAAGCGGCATGGATCAAATTCCCCGGGATGGGTTTCAAAAAGCACTGCTGGACCTGATCGAGGGCTGGCTTGGCGATACGGTCATGGATGTGGTCGCCTGCGGTATGGTGGGTGCGCGCCAAGGCTGGGTCGAGGCACCATATTCCGCTGTACCTTCGGTTCCTGTTCCCGATGCACCTGTCCGCGTTCCGGCAACAGATCCCCGTATCCGCGCCTTTGTCGTACCCGGGCTAAAGCAAACAAGCCCCCCCGATGTCATGCGCGGAGAAGAGACACAGATCGCCGGTTTTCTGGCCCACCGGCCAAACTGGGACGGCATCATTTGCCTGCCCGGAACGCATACCAAATGGGTACAGGTCAGCGCGGATGAAGTCGTCAGCTTCCGCACATTCATGACAGGCGAAATCTTCGGATTGCTCAGCAATCAATCCGTCCTGAAACATACGGTCAGCGAAGGCTGGGACGACGCAGCTTTTGCCGAGGCTGTGGCGGATGCCCTGTCCCGACCGGAACAACTTGCCGCGCGCCTTTTCGGCCTGCGGGCCACTGATCTGCTGCAGGGTCAGGACTCCGGTGTCGCACGCGCGCGTCTGTCGGGATACCTGATCGGAGCGGAACTGGCCGCGTCCCGTCCCTATTGGTTGGGCCAGCAGATTGCCATTATCGGGGACCAAAGCCTCTCGGAAATCTATGCCATCGCGCTGAAACAGCAGGGTGCATTTGTTGAAATAGCCGACAGCACGCAATCTACATTGGCAGGTCTTTTGCAGGCCCGAAATCTGACGAGGCAAACCGCATGAGCCGTCCTATCATTGCAATTCTGCGCGGTCTGCAACCCACCGAGGCCGCCGAGGTCGGGCAGGCCCTGATCGACGCGGGCATAGACCGGATCGAGGTGCCCCTGAACTCACCCGATCCGTTGACCAGCATCGGCATTCTGGCGGAACGTTTCGGCGATCGCGCATTGATCGGCGCCGGAACCGTCCTGACCATCGAACAGGTCGATGCGGTGGCCGGGGTCGGCGGCAAGCTGATTGTCTCGCCAAATTTCGACGCTGAGGTGATACAGCAGACGATCAAACTGGGCATACAAAGCTGGCCAGGCGTCTATACCCCGACCGAGGCCTTTGGCGCGCTCAGGGCAGGGGCAACCGGGCTCAAACTGTTTCCGGGCGTGATGGCGGGGCCCTCGGGCCTGGCCGCAATACGCCCGATCCTGCCCAAGGACGCGCTGGTCTTTGCCGTCGGTGGGGCAGGCCCCGAAAACTTTGCCGAATGGCTCAAGGCCGGGACGGACGGGTTCGGGATCGGGTCGGCCCTGTATAAACCGGGAATGGCCGTTGCCGACATTGCAGAGCGCGCGCGAAAGATCGTCTTGGCCTATGACAAGGCCGCCCAATGAGTGTCGTGTTTGACGACCGTCCCTGCGATCTGGGCGAAGGGCCTTTGTGGCACCCGGAACGGGCGCAGCTATTCTGGTTCGACATCACCGGCAACCGCCTGATGACCCAGAAGGACGGGCATCAGCAAAGCTGGCAGTTCCCGGAAAATGTTTCAGCAGCGGGCTGGGTGGACAGGGACACGCTGTTGATGGCTTCCGAGACCGGGCTGTGGCGCTTTGACCAGAAAACCGGCGCGCGTAGCTTGGTCACCCATCTAGAGGCGGACGATACGGTCACCCGTTCCAACGATGGCCGCGCTGATCCCTGGGGCGGTTTCTGGATCGGCACCATGGGCAAGAACGCCGAACCCGGCGCTGGGTCCATCTATCGGTTCTGGCGCGGAGAACTGCGGCGGCTGGTGCCGGATGTCACGATCTCGAACGCCATCTGTTTTGCGCCGGATCGCTCTTGCGCCTATTTCACCGACACGGTCACCAGACAGGTCATGCGCTGGAGTTTGGACCCGGAAACCGGGTGGCCAGAAGGCCAAAGCACCGTGTTCCTCGACCTTACCAAAGACCAGCTGAACCCTGATGGAGCAGTGGTCGATACGAGCGGAAATATCTGGATCGCCCAATGGGGCGCCAACCGCGTGGCTGCTTACTCGCCTGAGGGTCGGTTCCTGAAGGCGGTCGGTTTTGACGCGGCCCATGCCTCGTGCCCGGCTTTTGGCGGGCCAGACCTGACAACGCTGTTCTGCACCACCGCTCGCCAAGGGCTGGATGCGACACAGATTGAAACCCAACCTACCAACGGAATGACCTTTGCCGCGCCCGACGCAGGCAAAGGTCAGGCAGAGCACAGAGTCATCCTATGAACCCGGAACTTGGCGTTTGCTATTACCCCGAACATTGGCCAGAGGCGATGTGGGCGGACGATGCAGCACGTATGGTCGAAACCGGCCTGACATGGGTGCGGATAGGCGAGTTCGGCTGGAGCCGGATGGAGCCCACGTCGGACGATCTGCACTTCGACTGGCTGGATCGCGCGATCGAAACCTTAGGTTCTGCCGGGTTGAAAGTGGTGCTGGGCACGCCAACAGCGACGCCGCCACGCTGGATGCTGGCCAAATACCCGGACATGCTTGCCGTGGATGCGCATGGTCAGCCGCGCAAGTTCGGCTCTCGCAGACATTATTGCTTTAGCCACACCGGGTATATCGAAGAATGCGTTCGGATCGCACGTGTCATGGGCGAACGCTATGGGCGCAACCCGCATGTCGCAGCATGGCAGATCGACAATGAATATGGCTGCCACGAAACCACTGTCAGCTATAGCCAACCCGCCCTACACGCCTTTCAAAACTGGCTGGAAGGTCAATACAGCACGATTGAAACCCTGAATGCAGCGTGGGGAAATGTGTTCTGGTCAATGGAATATGACAGGTTTGATCAGATCGACCTGCCGAACCTGACAGTAACAGAACCCAACCCGGCCCATGTTCTGGCCTTCCGGCGGTTCAGTTCAGATCAGGTGGTGGCCTTCAACAGGGCACAGGTCGAAGTGCTGCGGCCCCTGACCGATGCGCCTTTGCTGCACAATTACATGGGGCGTGTGCTCGATTTCGACCACTTCGCAGTGGGTACCGATCTGGATATCGCCACATGGGACAGCTATCCGATCGGGTTTCTATCTGACCGGCTTGAGGCGGATAAGGCACATAAGTCGGCCTTTCTGCAGCAAGGCGATCCCGACATGCAGGCCTTTCATCACGATCTGTATCGCGCTGTGGGGCGCGGGCGTTGGTGGGTGATGGAACAGCAACCCGGCCCGGTCAATTGGGCCCCTTACAACCCTGCGCCCCTGCCGGGCATGGTGCGCCTGTGGTCGCTTGAGGCCGTGGCGCATGGGGCAGAAGTGGTCAGCTATTTCCGCTGGCGGCAGGCGCCCTTTGCGCAAGAACAGATGCATGCAGGGCTTCTGACGCCGGACAACCGCTCTGCCCCGGCTTTGGCCGAGGCGCGCCAAACCGCCGATGATCTGGCCGGGCTGGGAGCAATCACACAGGCCCGAACGGATGTCGCGATCCTGTTCGACTATGCCTCGGATTGGGCCTGGGCGACGCAACCTCAAGGGGCTGGGTTCGACTATTTCAAACTGGTCTTTTCCACCTACCAAGCGCTGCGCCGGGCTGGATTGTCAGTGGACTTCCTGCCTGCGGATAACATCCCAAAGGCGGGGTATAAGGTAATCCTTGCACCGGGTCTGGCAACCATCAGTCCAGATCTGGAACAGCGCCTGACCGATGGTTGTGATCTGACTGTTCTGGGCCCGCGCTCTGGCGCCATCACGCTGGACTTTCAGATACCCGCAACTGGTCGCCCCGGGCTGACTGCACTGGATTGCACTGTCGATCTTGTGGAAACTCTGCCCCCTCAGGTGACCCGGGAAGTTGATGGTGGCGGCGCAGCCCGTCACTGGGTTGACCGCCTGTCAGGAAAGGCCCCGGACCTTTTGACATTTCAAGACGGAACACCTGCCCTGAAAGGGACCGACCACATGTGGTATCTGGCCGGGTTCCCGAATGACACGTTATGGGATCGCGTAATCAGCAAGGCCGCTGCTCGGACAGGCATTGCCTTGCATCCGATGCCTCAGGGTCTGCGGCGGCGCCAGACGTCCGGGCATACATTCCTGATCAACTACAATTCGGCGCCCGTTGAATGGAACGGCCGGATGATCGAAGCCTGTGATGTGTTCATTCAGGAAAATGACACGCCCGCCGAGGGGTAACCTCGGCGGGCGCAAACTGCGAGGCGCTTAGTTCGCCTGCAAACTGTTGGGATCAAAGGCACCGCCATTGCCCGAAGGCGTTTCAGTACCAGAATCCTCTTCTTCGTCACCCAGAGTATTCGGCGCAAACACATTGCCGAAACCGCTGTTATTCGAGGGTTTCGGGGCCGATTCCTGCGCACCCTCTCCCTCTTGCTCAGCCGCTTCCGCCTCGCGCTTTTTGCGCTGTTCTTCGCGCTGATTGCGCAGCTCTTGAATACGCAGGTCAGCTTCAAGGCGCTTTTGCTCTTTGACATCTGCGACACACTGAGCCGGATTATAGGCGGTTGCGGTTCCGACCACAGTGATCGTGGCAACCGCAAAGACAACCAGCAGAACCGCAGCAAGGTTCCCGGCAAAGAAGCTGGGAAGCTTGATTTTACCCGCCAGTTCCTCGACCGTGGCGTTCTTGCGTGCAGCAGCCACCAGTTCCTGTCGCTTCAGCTTGGCCTCGTTCAGCAGGGCAAAGAACACCGTCAGCGCCACGATGATGAAGGCCAGCGCCGAGATCGAGGGCGTGATGCCATAGCGCACCTTCTGTGCCAGTTCGATGGTCAGCGTGGGGTATTCACCAAAGGTGAAGGTGGTGGTGTTGTAGTTCTCGAACGAGGCCAAGAACGCCAGCACTGCCGCGCTGGCAATCGCCGGACGCATGAACGGGAGCATGATCTTGCGGAACGCCTGAGCATGGGTTGCACCCAGATCCAGCGCGGCCTCGGTCAGCGCCATATCATAGCGCTGCAACCGTGCCACCAGCACCAGCATGCAATAGCTGGCGATAAAGGTGGATTGGCCGATCACCGTCAGGAATATCCCGTTTGACAGGAAACTGTCGGCACCCAAGCCCAACATCCGGTTGATCCGGTCCCAGAACACCAGTGTCGAGATACCCAGAACAACGCCCGGGATCAGGATCGGCGCGATGATGACCGTATAGTAGGTCGCGCGCAGTTTCGGCCAGATCTGCGTCAGCATCAGCGCGCCCGCAAGACCCATCGCCACCGATAGAACCACCGTTCCGGCGCCGATGATCAGTGAGTTCTTGATGCCGTTCAGGATACGTTGGTCCTGAAACAATTCGCCAAACCACTGGAAGGTCAGACACTCCCACGGTGTCATCCTTGGGAATTCGGACGAGTTGAAGGCCGTGACCGACATGATCACCAGCGGACCCAGAAGGTAAAGGAAGAACAGCACCAGATAGACCCAGATGCTTACACGGAGGAAGGACAAATTCATTTCCCGATATCCCCCATATTCACCTTGAACAGGCGCATGACGGCCAGCACGAACAAGATACAGGTCACCAGCAGAACGATGGCGTAGGCGGCACCCTGCGGCCAGTCATTGTTGTCGTTGAACTGCTGATAGATCAGCTGCGTGAACCACAGGGAGGACGGCCCGCCCAGAATTTGCGGCGCGGCCAGCGCACCCGCGGACAGCATGAACACCATAGTACAGCCCGAACTGATCCCTGGCTTGGCATAGGGAATGACCACGCGCCAATGGATACGCCACCAGGGGGCTCCCAAATCTCGCGCCGCCTCGATCTGGTTTTTATCCAGACTTTCTATGACGTTATACATCGGGAAGATCATCAGCAAGATATAGGCATAGCCCAGCCCCGCATAGAGCGCGATGTCATTGCGGATGAAATCAAACGGCATATCCCAGACCCCCAGCCCAGTGAACAGCGTGTTCAGTACACCGGTTTCGCCAAAGATGATTCGCAGGGCAAAGGCGCGCAGGATCTCATTGATCCAGTAGGGGATGATCAGCATGATCGCAAAGATGCGGATGTGACTGCCCTTGGACTGACCCAGATAATAGGCGATCGGATAGCACAGGATCAGGTTGAAGATCGTAACGCATACCGCGGCCAGAAGGGTGCGGAAAAACACCCTCAGATCGACGGCGTTATAGTCCTGGCTGCCGCCTTCCGGGCCATAGATCAGGTATTTGTAGTTCTCCAGCGTATAGACATCTTTTGGCCCCCCGATCTCGGGCGGGGGCAGGTTTGGCCGGAATGAGAAATCCAGCATCGACAGCTGCGGCAGGATGATCAGGCCGATGGTCCAGAACAGGACCAAACCGAGTATCATCAATCCCATGCCGGTGCCGTTGCGGTTGAAGAATTCTTTCAGAAAATGGGGCATATTTTTATCCCCTTATTCCGCGGCCAGCTCACCCGCTGGAACCAGAACCGCATTATGGGTCTGATATTCCAACGTGATGGTCTGCCCGGTATGGTCATCGAAAGATTGGCCTAGATTGGGCAGCGATACCTTAATTTCCTTGCCGCCATCGCCTTCGGTGAAAATATTGAAGGCGTTACCTTCGAATTCTTCATGGTTCACACGGGCGGTTACAAAATGGTCGCCCACTGCACCGTCCGGGGCAATCGCCAGCGCCTCGGGGCGAATGAACATCATCGCGTCATCGCCTTCTTTCAGCTTGCCCTGATTTACAGTGGAAATCCGTGCAACCAGATCGCCGGATCGGTTGGTTGCAATCAGCGCCTCATCTCCCATGACTTGCTTGATCTTGCCGCGGAAAACGTTGTTTTCGCCCACGAACGAGGCCGCAAAAGCCGTGTTGGGGTCATTGTAAATTGTCTTGCCATCGGCAATCTGGTCGATCACTCCTGCACGCATTACGGCGATATTGTCCGACATGGTCAGCGCTTCGCCCTGGTCGTGGGTGATATAGATGAAGGTGATACCGACACGCTTCTGAATCTCGCGCAGCTCGGTGCGCATATGCTGGCGCAGCTTGAGGTCCAGCGCCGAAAGCGGTTCGTCCAGCAGCAGTACATCGGGTTCGGCACATAGGGCGCGGGCAATCGCCACGCGCTGACGCTGACCACCCGAAAGCTCGCTGGGCAGCTTGTCACCCTGTCCCGGCAGCGCGATCATGTCCAACAGCTCATCGGCCCGCTTGCGGCGCTCGGCCGCGCTGGCGCCTTTGATCTCCATCGAGAAAGTGATGTTTTCCCAGACTTTCATCAGGGGGAACAGCGCGAGGTTCTGAAAGATCAGGGCAGTCGGGCGCTTGTTGGGCCCGATGCCGCGCATGTCATTACCACCGATCAGAACCTTACCCTCGCTGGGGTCCAGAAACCCCGAAACAGCGCGCAAAATCGTTGTCTTGCCGCAACCGGATGGTCCCAGGAACGAAAAGAAATCGCCCCCGTTTATGTTCACATTTGCGTCCCGCACCGCGACAAAATCGCCGAAACGGATCCACAGGTTTTCAAGATCTACACCGACCCCTGCACTCATTTTTGGTATCTCCGATTGATGCGCTGGTGGTGCGCACCCAAATGGGTTCCGTCACGCAGTGGCGTGCGGGTTGGGAGCCCCCCGCGTTTAGCGGAGGGCACTTCTTTGAAAAGCTATCAGGCGCTTTTGAACTTGTTGACGAACTCGGTCCGGGTTTCCGCATACCAAGGCGCTTCGGCCGGCCACGGGTTGAGGTTGGCCAGCGAGTCGCCCGGATAGGCTTCGGCGAAGTTCTTCTTGTAGGTGTCGCCCGAATATTGGTCGGCACCCAGAACGGGCGAGTTGTACCCGTGGCTGTCGATCGCAACACCGGCCGGTTTGGCCTGGTAGGCAAAGTCGATGAAGGCATAGATCTGGTCGATATTGGCAGCACCTGTTGGAATTGCCATACCATCAACCCAGGCCATCGCCCCTTCAACCGGAGCCTGATAATGCACGGGCTCACCTGCAGATTTAAGTGCAAGCGGCGGGCCATCCCATGTCTGGCCAACAATCACGCCTTCGTTCAACAGACCGTTTTTCTGTGTGTCGGCGTCGTTCCAGATCAACTTGATGCGGTTCTTACGTTCGATGCACCAATCTGCGATCTGACCCCAAACCTTGCGCATGGTATCTTCGTCGCCATAAGCGGCCCAGACGGAACCGGGCTCCATCTCGCCTGCGCGCTCCATGTACAGGCCTGCGCCCAGCATCATCGAGTGCGCGCGGCCCATGGTCTTACCTGCGTTTGCTTCGGACCAGACATCGCCATAGGACGGTGCATCACCTTCAGGCAGCCACAGGTCAGTCCGATATGCGATGCCTTCGGTGCCCCAGATATGCGGCAACCAGTGCACGCCCGAGTCGGCAAAGTTCCAGGCATCTGTACCAATCGCGGCCATCGCCGGGTTCACCAGATCAATCGGAACCTTATTCATGTCAAAAGGCTGCAACAGCTCAAGCGGTTCCCACTGCAAAGACCGGTTATTGGTCGGCGACACGATGTCGAAACCCTGACCCTTGGTGGCCTTCATCTTGTTGATGATTTCTTCGTTCGACCCGATACCTGTATAGTTCACCTTAATTCCGGTCAGTGTCTCGAATTCCTGCAAGAATGCTGGCGGCAGGTAATCGGACCACATCAAGATGTTGATCTCACCCGAGGACGCCAGCGCGCTTTTGCTGTACAGCGGTGCAGCAAGTGCTGCCGCCCCTGCGCTCTTCAAGATAGTACGTCTGGAAAGGTTTTTCCGTTCGGCCATATTCGATTCTCCCATAGTTGGACTTTCAGTCCTATTGTTATGCAATCACAGGCTAGAGGGTTGCTGCAAAGCTGTCAGTCCAAAAGGGACAGTTTGCAGAATTCATAGGTCCAGTTTGCAATCATGTCCGCAAGCTCTGGTTTACTTCCACTTCCAGACTGAGACACCATAGGATGGGATTTCTGAAGTACCAACAATATATTGCCGATTTTCGTCATCCGGCAGAACCTGTGCGGCAGCCCCGAAGTTGAACCCAAAGCCGAGGTCACCCCGCTGTGTAACACGAAGGTCCGGGCCACATTCCCGTATCGGAAGGCCCGCCCATGTCAGCGCTTTAATCAGGATCGCCCGTAGCAACGGCCCGTTTGGGATCATCGCCAGATACATAGCCCGGTCCGATTGCACAATCGCCGGGCTGCCAGCCCTGTAAGCACTTACGAAATGCGCGATTACCTGATTTTCGGTCTCGATGACTTCCCGCCAGCCTTTAAAATCAAAGGTTCCGGTGCTCTCGAGGCTTACGGATTCACCGGCCAGATCCGGCAGGGATTCGACGCGTATGACTTTTATCCCTGCAAGATCGGCCAACTCTCCGGGAGCGAGATTTTCAGGGGTCCACATGTCCACAGTCTTGCTGCCCGCACGGGCACCGATCAGCAATTTGGCCTGGCTGTGGTGCAATCTCTTTGCCAGATCTGGCGAGATGATCATGTTTTGCGGCAATACGATCAATGAATACCCCGTCAGATCATCATCGGGACCAACGAAATCCAGATCGACCCCCAATGCACGCAGGCCAGCATACCAAACCCGGAAAATCCCGGCATTCGGGAATGCGTCGTCATGCGGCAGGATATCTGCAGCCCAGATGGATTCGTAATCCAACAGAATTGCCACGGCTGCCTTCTGCCGGGTGACTTCCGGCAGGGCAGCACGCTCTTTTGCAACCTGCGCCAGTTCAAGCGCGGCCTGATCCGGGCTGCCATCCGATCGCAGAAGCGCCGTGTGGAATTGTTCCTGCGCGAACTTCGCCTGACGCCATCGGAAGAACATCACTGCCTGTGCACCGTGGGCAAAAGCGGCCCACGTCCAAAGCCTGACCATCCCATCCGCTGGTGAGGGGTTCTTTTCGGCCCAGTCCACCGGGCCGGGCTGTTGTTCCAGAACCCACATTCGGCCCCTGCCCTGGCTGCGATACAAATCGCAGTGAAACCCCTGATAGTCCGGCGCGCCTGTTCGCAGGTATCGACGTTTGTCTTCATCAGACAGCGACGATCCCAACAGGTTGCCAAGCGGATAGCTGTCAAAACCGACTACATCCAGATCCGCCGCAACAGCGTGATGGTCGAACTCAAAGCTGCCTGCCATGAAATTATGGGTAATATCGCGGCCCGGCGCAAACTTGCGCAGAATATCCGCCTGAGCACGATTGAAATCCCGCACCCGATCCGAAGAATAGCGGGCAAAATCCAGAGCATGGGTCGGGTTCGGGCTGGCCACCAAACTTATAGGCAGTTCGATCTGATCAAAATCGGAATAGAGCGACCCCCAAAACACTGTCCCCCATGTTCGGTTAAGCGCCTCAATCGTGCCATAGCGGTCTTGCAACCATCTGCGAAAACCGGTGCGAGCGGCATTGGAATAGCTCAGAACCGTATCGTGATCGTTATATTCATTGTCGATCTGCCAGGCACGAACAAATGGATTTTCGCCATATCGACGGGCATATTCCGTGGTGATCCGACGGGCCTCGGACAGGTAGATATCGCTGGAAAAACAATAATGTCGGCGCGACCCGAACCCACGCACCCGGCCATCCGGCCCCACTGGCAGGATCTCAGGGCAGTCATCCACTAGCCATTTCGGAGGTGCAGCCGTAGGCGTCGACATCATCACGCGCAAACCGGCATCGCCCAGAATTCCAATCACCTCGTCCAGCCAGCCCCATTCGAACCGGCCTCTTTCCGGCTCGATCAGGCCCCAGGTAAACTCAGCAATCCGAACCCAATCCAATCCCATATCGACCATGCGCTTAGCATCGTCGCGCCACTGCGATTTGTCCCATTGCTCGGGGTAATAGCAAACGCCCAGCTCAAGCCTGCTCATCGGTTTTCCCGTGCGCTGCGGCGTTCGATCCATTTGAGGAAACTAGCGCAACCAAGCGTCACCACGACATAGAGGATCGCCGCTGTGTTGAATGGTGCGAAGGGCAGAAAACTTGAGGCCTGAAACTCGCGCATGCGCTGAGTCATGTCGCGGACTGACAGGATGGACAGCAATGAGGTATCCTTGATCATCGCGATAAATTCATTGCCCAAAGGTGGCGTCACTATGCGCAATGCCTGGGGCAGGATAATAAGCCGGGCAGTCTGCCAGCGGGACAGCCCAAGCGAGCCGCCTGCTTCGATCTGACCTCGTGGGATGGCCTCGATCCCTGATCGGAAAATCTCGGCCATATAGGCCGAATACCCTATGGAAATGGCGATGATGCCGCGGGTCATGTTGGTCATGTCGATGCCGCCACCTGTCGCATCCTTGACCGCACCGGCAAGCGGCAAGCCGATATAGAGGATGATGACCAGCATTGGAATGCCGCGAATGGTATCGACAAAAAACTCGGCCCCTACAGCCAGCGGATGTAGCTTATGCTGTGCGCCTCCGACCGTCAGTGTCAGAAGCAAAAACCCGAAAACCGCAAAAGTCAGCGCCGGGTTACGAAACTTGTCCGGCAGAAAACTGGATTGCCAGATCACCGGATAGCCCTGCGTATGAACGCCGGCCGGAACAAAAGCACCAGATACGCTGTCGACGGTTGTGATCTGATCCAGCGCAGAGGCGGCATCGGGGGCGCTGCGAATGCGATACTGTTGGCCTTCACCTCCGTCGAACTCTCCGAACCGGATCAAATCCGCCTGGGCCTGCGGCGTACCCCGAACAATGGCAATTCTTGCTTCTGTACTGCCAACCAGAACAAAGCTCACCTTTGGTTGCATAAAAAAGAACGCCGACACGGCCAATAGTGTCAGGCTGATGGACCCATAGACAACGGTTGTCCGAGCTTTGGGCTTGAAGGACTGCAAACCGACCCAGACCAGACCCATAATGGCCGCAAAGATATAGGCAAAGATCGCTGCACGGAACGTTATCGCGACCCCGGTCGCAAATTGCCAATGCGCAAGAAACAACAGGTAAAACAAAACCAGCCCGGTCAGCAGTTCGAGTCCAATCTGAACATAGGCTTTCATGGATCGTGGGAAACGGGCCGTCAGAGGGATCACCGCGACCACCATCGCAAACCCTACCAGCAGGGCCTGTAGTCTCATTTGCACCTTTGCGACGATCTCGGGAAACAAGACCCAAGGTTGCGAAGATCGGTCAATGAACTCAGACGTATTTTCGCTGAGCGCATTAAAGAAGACGGATTCCGCAAAGGGCATCAGCACCTGAGGCTGGAAAAGTCCAAGGATCGCCAACCCGGCCGAGGCCGGGATTGCCAAAACCGCCGCAATCCTCAACCAGTTCGGCGCGATGGTTTGAAACCGGATGCGGCGCGCCGAGAGATAGGCCAATATGGCCACGGCCAGTATCAGAAGAAACCCAACAAAAATGGGCCCCGCATTTTCACCAATCCCCAAAATGGCAACCAATGACCTCAGATATTTCGAGGATGAGGCAAACAGGTAGATGATGAACGGGGCAGCGGCGAGCAAAACAAGATTACTCGGCCGGATCGAGCTTAGGCGGATCATGGCGTCCCTCGGGTTATGCGTGACCCGGCAGGTTTTCCCGCCGGGTCAGAAAGGGTTTCAACGGCTCAATCAGTGCCCCAGTATTTGGCAACCAATGCGTCCATCGTACCGTCAGCCTGAATGGCGGCCAGCCCTTCGTTTATGGCGTCAACGGTTGCGTCACCTTCCTGAAACACAATACCCAGCGGATCAGACTGAAGGCCTGTGATGCCTACAGCCAATTCCCCGGCAAATTCCTGTTCATATGCCGATGCCGAGGTTCCATCAATGATTACCCCCTGTACGTCAGCATTCTGCAACGCCAGGATCGCAGCAGAGAAATTGTCATACAGGCTGACATTCTCGCGTCCCACCAGTTCTTCGGCCAGCTGGGCATTGGTGGTGCCAGTCTGCGCGGCTAGCTTCTGACCACCTGCTTTGAAGTCATCCAACGTCATGTCAGCATTGTCGACCTGCAGCAGGATCGCCTGACTTACAATGATATAAGGCTCGGAAAAATCCATGTTTTCTTCGCGTTCAGGCGTGATCGAGACGCCCGAGATCACGAGGTCGAACTCCCCTTGCTGAAGCGCGGCAAAGATACCATCCCAGGCTGTATTTACGAAATTCGGGACGCAGTTCACCTTTTCACAGATCGCATTCATGACATCGACATCAAATCCCACAATCTGACCCGTGGACTCATCGACCGTCTCCATGGGCGGATAGGTGGCATCTGTTCCGATCTTAAGTACGCGCCCTTCAAGATCCGCTGCAAACACAGCAGGCGCGGCAAGCGCGGTCAGGGCGGCGGCGGCAAATAGGTTTCTTAACATCTCCGGTTACTCCTTTGTTGGTTCAGGTGTTTAGCGCCGCTTCCGGCGCGACTGTGTCAGGTTGCCGCTCGATCAAAATGGCCCTGATCTTTTTTTGTGTTTCGGACGGGTCAACCCCGTCCAAAGCCTTGAGCATATACTCACCCAGCAATCGACTGGTTTCCTCAATAGGGACGTAATAGGTGCTGGGCGGAGGGACAAAATAACGGCTAAGTTGCAGATCATCGGTCGAGATCACGGTCAGTTCGCGACCGACCTCAACACCCGCCGCATGGGCAGCAGAAAGCACACCCAGGGTCATGGCTTCGTTCGCGCAGATGATCGCGGTTGGCCTGTCGGGTAGCCGCATCAAAGCCTCAAAGGCATTATACCCCGTTCGTGCGGTCGTAGGCCCGCTGAAGATCAGGGCCGGGTCAAAGGCCAGACCGGACGCTCTGAACGCCTGGGCATAGCCCGTTCGGCGTTGCGTCGCATAAACCAGGTCATCCGGAGGGTTCACCAGGGCAATCCGGCGATGCCCCAAGGCTAGCAGTCGTTGCGTTGCATCGTGACCTGCTGCCTGACTGTCGATATCGACATAGGCATGTGATCTGCCGCTGTCGCTCATACCCATGGTGACAAAGGGGAAACCATTCTGTTGCAGATAGGCAATGCGCGGATCGGCGTGGCGCGTACCCGAGAATATCACCCCGTCTGCCAATCCGTTCTGAACGATTTCCTTCAGCGTCGCCATCGTTCCCTGCAGGCCCGCCACGCTGTGAACGCCAAGTTCATAACGCGACCCTTTCAAAGCCCGCGAAATACCCGCGACAATGCGTGTGAATTCGACACCTTCCCATTCTTCATCTGAATCAGGTGACACGCTGACCAGAACGCCGATGCGATAGGACTTTTTTGTCCGCAGCTTCAGCCCGTCCAGATTGACCCGGTATCCAAGCTGTTCGGCGGCGGACTGAATCTGCTGCCGCGTTTCTTTCTTGACGGTTTCCGCACCACGCAGCGCGTTCGAGACGGTTCCGACAGAAAACCCCGTCTGCTTTGCAATCGACTTGATCGTCGCGCGCGCCACTATGTCACCTCAACGCTGCGCATTCGCATCAACAGGTCATGTCCCGTCTGCAATGTTTGCGCGTGATCGGCAGTTTCGTCATGTTCCACAAAAAGGTCAGCGCAGGGACTGTCAGCCAGAACACGCAGGACCAGAGGCCAGTCCACAACCCCCTGCCCCAGATTTCGCCAGCGCTCGTCGCCTTGTCCGGCCAATGGATCAACGTCTTTAGCATGGACGGAAACGATCCGGTCGGAATAACGGCTCAGCAGTGCAGCGGGGTCAGAAAGCGCCGAATACAGCCAACCGATATCCGGCTGCCATCCAATGGCCTCATGCGACAGGACCATATCCAATGGCGAGCCCTGCCCAAGATCGACAAGGTCAAAATCGTGGTTATGATAGGCAAGGCGCACACCGTCGGCAGACAGGGCATCAGCCCATTTCGCCAACCGGCCCGACACTGCCTTCCACCCCTCGGCGGTGCCGGGCCGAGCCTTGGGCGACAGCCAAGGCATGACCGCCACAGGGCATTCCAAAGCTTCAAGCATTCTAAGAATGTCATCAAGCCGTGTTTCAAATTCTTCCCAGTCAAAATGGGCCGATCGAACGGTGAAACCAGCCTGTCTAACCACATTGGTAACCTGCTTGGGGGTAAGATCGTGGAACCCGACCGTTTCAATATCGGTGAACCCGCAGGCACGCACCAAGTCAAGCTGGGCCGCCAAATCCCCAACCTGCCGGACTGTGTATAACTGCGCTGAAACTCGCATTTCCACGGTTCTACCACAAAATGAAACGTTTCAATCAAGTTGAAACAGCATCAGGGGTCTTGTCAAGAACCGTGTTGGAAAGGGTTATTTCCGCATGGAAACCCCCTGATGGAACAAATGAACCTTGTCAGGGTTCGCAGAGACCATCACAGTTTTGCCCCGCATATTCTTCTGAACGCCCGGAAGCTTGGCAATAAGGGCATCCGTCCCATCCTCGACCGCGAAGTATAACAGCGTCACCTCGCCCAAAGCCTCGGTAAAGTCTACGACCCCTTCAAGGATTGGGTCGCTGTCCACGGACACAAAATCCTCGGGGCGGACGCCGATATTCACCTGCTTGCCTTCGTCTCCAGCCTCGGTTGGTACCGCTGATATCGCCGTGCCGCCACCGTCCAGCTTGACGACTGTCTGTGCGCCGGTCGCGGTAATGACCCCCGACATCAGGTTCATTGCCGGGGAGCCGATGAATTGCGCGACAAACTCGTTGTCTGGCGTCTCATACAGCTCCAGCGGCGTGCCAACTTGGGCGATCCCTTTGTTGGCTAGCACAACGATACGGCTGGCCAGGGTCATCGCTTCGACCTGATCATGGGTGACATAGATCATCGTGCTGTCCGGCATCGCCTCTTTCAGACGGGCGATTTCGATCCGGGTGGCGACACGCAGCGCCGCGTCCAGGTTCGAAAGCGGTTCGTCGAACAGGTAAACCTTGGGGTCACGCACAATGGCGCGCCCGATTGCGACACGCTGACGCTGACCGCCGGATAGCGCTTTGGGCAACCGGTCCAGATAAGGTTCAAGCTGTAGGATGCGGGCCGCCCGATCGACCGCGGCGCCAACTTCAGCCGCCGGCATTTTGGCTATCTTCAGCGCAAAGGCCATGTTTTCGCGAACGGTCATATGTGGGTACAGCGCATAGCTTTGGAACACCATCGCGATGCCTCGCTGTGCTGGCGGCACATCGTTCATCACCTGCCCTTCAATCTCGAGCGTTCCGCCCGAGATCTTTTCCAACCCGGCGACCATGCGCAGCAAGGTGGATTTGCCACAGCCCGAAGGCCCGACAAAAACGATCAACTCGCCCCGCTCAATCTCAAGATTGATGTTCTTCAGAACATCCACATTGCCATAGGTTTTGGCGACATCTGTGAGGTTTAGCTCTGACATGGTTTATTCCTTCTCCCTCAACAGCAGGCAGAATTGTGCAGCACCCAGAGACACTGTCCCCGTTCCCGCGACGCCACCCAACTCTTCTCCGATCACGCGCCAGTTCCCGCCTGGCAAGATTACTTCAGAACGTTCGGTACCGAGGTTAAATGCGCAGAACACCTCTTCTGCATGATCTTCACGCGTGAAGGCCAGAACGGTCCCGATCTGCGTCATGTTCTTTTGCGCCCCCAACATCAAAGCCGAATGGGCATGGCGGAATGCAATCGCACGACGATAATGGTGAAGCATAGATTCGGGCTCGGCCTCTGATCGATCCACGGCACGCTCGGCCTGAGGGTCACTGACAGGCAACCAAGGCTTGCCGGTGCTAAAGCCCGATTGTTCATCCTGCGCAGCCCAAACCATCGGCGTCCGGCATCCGTCGCGGCCCTTGAACTCGGGCCAGAATTCGACGCCATACGGGTCTTGCAGATCGTCAAAGGCCACGTCGGCCTCGGGCAGGCCCAACTCTTCGCCTTGATACAAGCAGGCCGAGCCGCGCAGGCACATCATCAGAACCGCACGCTGCCGGATAGCTGCCTCGTCCAGCCCCCAGCGCGACGCGTGACGTTCCACGTCATGGTTCGAAAATGCCCAGCAAGGCCAGGCATCACCTGCTTTGTCCTCGAGCTGATCAAATACCTGCTGTGCATAGCTGGCAGTCAAAGCGCGCTTTTCAAGGAACTCGAACGCATAGCACATGTGCATGCGCTTATTACCGCTGGTGTATTCGCCCATTATCTCAAGCCCACGCTGTGCGTCGCCCACCTCGCCCAGACAGGCGCGACCTTCATATTGATCGGTCAGGGCCCGCAGGCGTTCCAGAAAGGCAATGTTCTCGGGCTGGCTTTTGGAGAACAGGTGGTCCTGATGGTTATACGGATTCACCATCGGCGCGATTGAGGCATTGCGCTGATCCACGGGCAAGGCGGGATTGTCGCGCAACTGTTTGTCGTGGAAGTAGAAGTTGATTGTATCCAGACGAAACCCATCGACACCCAGATCAAGCCAGAACCTTGCGACGTCCAGCAATGCGTCCTGCACATCCGGACAGTGAAAGT
The DNA here is from genome assembly GCF_059609985.1 of Ruegeria sp. YTSA219. Classification (NCBI taxonomy): domain Bacteria; kingdom Pseudomonadati; phylum Pseudomonadota; class Alphaproteobacteria; order Rhodobacterales; family Roseobacteraceae; genus Ruegeria; species Ruegeria sp. YTSA219. The sequence continues at coordinate 53,527 of NZ_JBXWMT010000004.1, read as the reverse complement.
TCAGATCCGGCTGCGAGGTGAGGAAGTTGTGCAAATAATACTGCAAACGTCGCGAGTCCCACTGCCAGGCCGAGCCCCCGAAAATCGACAACCAGTTGTTCGGCGGCGTACCGTCCGGTTTTGGATCGGCCCAGACATACCAGTCGGACTTGGCGTTTTCACGGCTGGCGCGGCTTTCGCTGAACCAGGGGTGCTGATCTGACGTATGCGACAGAACCAGATCAATCATCACCTTCAACCCTTTGGCATGGGCCTGGTCCAGAAGCTCCCGAAAATCCTCCATCGTGCCGAACATCGGATCAACATCGCGATAGTCGCTTACGTCATAGCCGAAATCCTTCATCGGAGATTTGAAGAAGGGCGAAATCCAGATCGCATCAACGCCCAGAGAGGCAATGTACCCCAATCGCTGGGTGATGCCTTTCAGGTCTCCGATCCCGTCACCATTGCTGTCCTGAAAGCTGCGCGGATAGATCTGATAGATGACGCCACCACGCCACCAGTCAGCGGCCACCTTGGTTGCATTGGAAAGTTCTGCTGTGTTCTGCACGTTCATCAGACGCCTCTATTTGACCGACCCGGCCAGCAGACCACGGACCAGGTATTTTTGCATTGCGAAGAAAACAGCCAACGGCACAGCGATCGAGACGAACGCCGCCGTGGCAAGGATTTCCCAGTTTCCACCCCGCGTTCCAAGCAGCTCGACAATCCGGTTTGTCATCACTGTGGTCTGGCCGGACGCATCGATTAGGAACACTTTGGCAACCAACAGATCATTCCAAGTCCAGAGAAATTGGAAGATGGCAAAAGACGCCAATGCCGGAAAGCTGAGTGGCAGGATCAGTTTGGTAAAGATCTGGAACTCGGTCGCGCCGTCTACACGTGCGTTTTCGATCAGATCGCGCGGCAGCCCGGCCATGTAGTTGCGCAACAGGTAGATGGCCAATGGCATCCCGAACCCGGTATGGGCCATCCAGACGCCCAGATAGCCTTTCTCAATTCCGATGCTCAGGTGAAATTTCAGCAGTGGGATCAGTGCCAGTTGCAGCGGCACCACCAACAGGCCAACAACCGCGGCGATTAACAGTGCCCGACCTGGGAAATCCATCCAAGCCAGCGCATAAGCGGCAAAGGCGGCTACTAGGATCGGAATGATCGTCGCCGGTATCGTGACCGTCAGCGTGTTAAAAAACGCCCGCCCCATACTGTCAGTGCTGTCTTCAGCAAGCAGGACCTTGTGGTAATTGGCCAGGGTGAACTCGGGAGGCAGTTCCGCAGTCACAAAGACGCGCGTGCCGCGACTGCCGGTGAACTCTTCGGTGTTTTCCATCCGGTATTTGCCGTCGGCATCCACCGTGATCGTGCCACCCTTGCGCAGCTCTGCCGTGTCACCGGGTACAAAATCATCAATCGCCCGGGAACTGGTGCCCCATTTTGAGATCGCCGCCTGTGTGCCCGCCTCGAACAGGTTGCCTTCGATCACGTAAACGCCATTCTCCAGCACCTGAGTTTCAGGTGCTGCAGCGCGCAGGGTCAGGTTCTGCTCGGATGGGAACAACGACCGCCACCAGCCGCTTGTGGCAATCTGGTCGGCAGTACGAAAGGATGAGATCAACAGCCCCAGCGTCGGCACCACCCAGAGCACGACCAGTAAAAGAACCGAGGCATGGACAGCCCAGCGAAGGGCGGGTTTGGTTCCTGCTATTTCGCTCATGGCCTACTCCATCTCTTTGCGCGCATTGCGCACATTCCAGACAAGGATCGGTGCCACCAGCAGCATGATCACCATGGCCGAAGCCGAGCCCACGCCCCAGTCATTGGTGCGGAACAGCTTGTCATACATGTAATTGGCCAGAACCTGCGTTTCCCACTGGCCGTTTGTCATGGCAAACACGATGTCAAAGACCTTGAGCACGGTGATGGTGATCGTGGTCCAGACCACCAGGATGGTGGTCTTGATCTGCGGCACCTTGATACGGAAGAAAATCTGGAACGGATTGGCCCCATCCAGAATGGCAGCTTCGATGGTTTCCTCGGGAATGCCGCGCAGGGCGGCTGACAGGATGACCATGGCAAAACCAGTCTGAATCCAGACCAGCACAACCATAAGAAAAAAGCTGTTCCAGAAGGGGATGGTCAACCATGTCTGCGGCTCGACCCCTCCGAAAAAGATGTAAAGCGCGTTCAGCATCCCGATCTGGTCCTGCTCAACCGGACGGGTGTCATAGACCAGCTTCCAGATCACCGAGGCCCCCACGAACGAGATGGCCATCGGCATGAAAATCAGAGACTTGGCGATGTTGCCCCAGCGGATGCGGTCGGTCAGCTGAGCCACCAATAGGCCGAACGCTGTCGACATTGCAGGCACCACGATCAGCCATAACATGTTGTTGCGCATGGCTTCCCAAAACTTGGGCTCCTTGGCCATCTGGATATAGTTGTCCAGCCCGACCCATTTGTAGCCGCCGCCTGGGACACGATCAGTCAGTGACAGGCGTAGGGTTTCGACAACCGGATAGGCCAGATACAAGCCCAAAGCAGCCAGCGCTGGGAACAGAAACAACCAAGGCCGGATCATGTTCGCGCGGTTGATATTCCGGCCAGCATCCGGCCCCCGAGGCGGGAACAGAACTTTGTCCAGAAACTGATTGGATAGATAGAAGTAGCCCACGCAACCTGACACGCCGATGGCGATGGTCAGCAGGCCCTGAAATGCCGGGTGCATGCCGCTCTCCCTTGCGACGATAGGTTCGGGCAACCCGGCAGAGCGGGTTGCCCAATCTCAGACGCTTTAGTCCAGCGCGTCCCACGAGGATTGGATTTCGTCGGCGACGTCCTGGGCAGGTGTTCCGCCCGTATAGTCGACCATACCAGTCCAGAAGGTGCCTGCACCCACGCCGCCCGGCATCAGGTCAGAACCGTCAAACCGGAACGTCGTTGCACCAAGAAGAATGTCGTTCATCTTCTTCAGCGTTGGGTCTGAGAAGACCGAGGTATCGACGCCTTTGTGCGGCGTCAGGAACCCGGTCAGAGCCATCCAGGCTTCATGCGCCTCGGGTGTCTCCAGGTATTTCATCAGCGCATGCGCGCCCGGGCTGTCATTGGTGATTGCCCAAACTGTTCCGGCCCCAAGGACCGGGCTGCCGAGATCCTTACCTTCATAGGCCGGGAAATAGAAGAAATCGGCATCCTCGCCCACAACCGTGCCTTCAGGGAAGAAGGCCGGAATGAACGAAGCCTGACGGTGCATGTAGCATTGCGGAGGCGAGCTGAACATGCCCTTCGGGCTGTCACGAAAGTCAGTCGTTGCGACCGCGCCGGCTCCGCCGGCCACGTAATCATCGTTGCGCGCAAACGCTCCGAATTCTTCAATCGCGGCGACAACCTTAGGATCGTTAAATTTCAATTTGTTGGCGACCCAGGCGTCATAATCTTCGGGCGGCAACGTGCGCAGCATCATGTCTTCAACCCAGTCAGTCGCTGGCCAACCTGTCGCTCCGCCGGAACCCAGCCCGATGCACCATGGCGTTTCGCCATCTGCAACGATCTGATCGGACAGCGCCTTGAGCTCTTCCATCGTAGTCGGAATCTCATAACCGGCATCTTCGAAGTTTTCCGGCACGAACCAAACCAGCGACTTCACGTCGACCTTGTAGAAGAAGCCATATAGGTGATCCTGCCCGTCCGGACCTTGGTAGGTTCCCAGATCCACCCAGGACTGACCAGCCGCATAGTTGTCGCGAATCCAATCCGCGGTTCCTTCACTCAGGGGAGTCAGGAAACCCGCCTTGGCCATATCTGACGCCAGACCGGGCTGAGGGAACACTGCTACGTTGGGCGCCGATCCGGCTTCGGCATCAATTCTGATTTGCTGCTCAAAGCTGTCCGAGCCGACATAGCTGTACTCATGCCCGGTCGCCGCCGCGAACCCATCCAGAACCTTTTCGACATTCTCTTGGTCCGGCCCCAGCCACGGGCCGAATACGGTAACCTTGTCGGCCTGTGCGACGCCCCCGATCAGGGTAAATGCGGCGACGCCAGCATAAAGCGAGTGTTTCATGAATTTCTCCTCCCAACGATATCTCGCGCCTTTGGTCTCAAATATCCAAAGCGCTTTGGCTGGAGTGAGTTTATGCGCTAACAGCCTTCACCTGTCAACGATTGCTTTGCGAAGGCCTATAAATATAAATATCAAACAAGATGTTCGTGAAATCTGTTGACCACCAGCGAAAATGCCCGCAAAAACAGGAATACGCAGTAATTTGTAGGCGCTTTGAACAAATATGAACCTAAAGCAGCTCTCTGAAATCCTTGGTTTGTCTCAAACAACCGTCAGCCGCGCGCTGAACGGATACCCCGAGGTCAGCGAAGCCACGCGCACAAGGGTTCAGGCCGCCGCAACAAAACACGGGTACCGCCCGAACAGCAGAGCCAAGGGTCTTGCGACAGGTCGATCACACGTGATCGGGCACGTGATTCCCAGCTCATCCCAGCATGAAATGGTTAACCCAATCTTTGGCGATTTTGTCGCCGGGGCTGCTCGTAGATATGCTGAACACGGCTATGACATGATGTTCACTAGCGCCGACGACACATCTATTGAACGCGCCTATCGCGACCTGTTTCAGCGTGGTGCCGTGGACGGTGTCGTTCTGCAGGGCCCCAAGGTGAACGAGCAGCGGATTGAAGTCCTCAATCGCATGGGCGCGCCCTTCATTGTGCACGGACGATCCACTGGAATAGACGCACCCTATGACTGGGTTGATGTGAACAACAAAAGCTCGTTCAAGCGCGCCACCCAGTTTCTGATCGACCTGGGGCATCGACGGATCGCCCTTATCAACGGACTTGAAGATATGGATTTCGCCCAACGCCGCCGGGCCGGTTACCTGCAGGCCCTGAATCAAGCCGGTCTGTCACCGGACCCTGAATTGATGCGCAGCGCCGAGATGACAGAGGTATATGGCCACCACGAAGCGCGCGATATGGCTCAACTTAAGAACCCTCCGACCGCCATCCTGGTTTCGTCAATGATTTCGGCCATCGGAGTTCGGCGGGCATTGAACGAAGCAGGGCTGCAGATGGGCCGCGATGTTTCGGTGATCGCCCATGATGACGACCTGTCCTATCTGAAAAACGGGCAGGATGTACCGATCTTCACCGCCACGCGATCCTCGGTTCGGTTGGCCGGTGAAATAGCTGCCGAAATGCTGATCGAACGAATAAATGCGCCCGAAGACCCGGCCAAAACTAGATTGCTGGAGGCTGAGCTGGTAGTTGGCGGCTCGACCGGTCCCGCCCCCAACAGGTTCTGAATATGAAATACAACCGCACTGATTTCCCCAAAGATTTCCTCTTTGGCGTCGCAACCTCGGCCTATCAGATCGAAGGCCACGCACAGGGAGGGGCCGGGCAAACCCATTGGGATACCTTTGCCAGGACCCCCGGCAATGTTGTGCGAAATGAAAACGGGGATCTGGCCTGTGACCACCTGAACCGGTTCCCGCAGGATCTGGATCTGGTGCGCGATGGCGGCTTTGATTGCTACCGGTTTTCAACCAGCTGGGCGCGGGTTCTGCCCGAAGGCCGTGGTCAGGTGAATGAGGCCGGGCTGGATTACTATGATCGGCTGGCCGATGCGCTGCTGGAACGCGGTATCCGCCCCTGCGCCACGCTTTACCATTGGGAACTACCTTCGTTTCTGGCCGATCTGGGCGGCTGGCGCAATCGAGATATCGCCGGGTGGTTCGCCGATTTCACCGAGGTCATCATGGGCCGCATCGGCGATCGGATGTACAGCGTCGCCCCCATAAATGAGCCGTGGTGCGTCAGCTGGCTGAGCCATTTCGAAGGCCATCACGCCCCGGGTCTTCGCGACATCCGTGCAACCGCCCGCGCGATGCACCACGTCCTTCTGGCCCATGGCAGCGCCATCGACGCGATGCGGGGCCTTGGCATGTCCAACCTGGGCGCGGTTTTCAACCTGGAATGGGCCGAACCCGCAGATGACAGCCCCGAAGCGCGCCGCGCGGCTGATCTGTATGACGGCATCTACAACCGGTTCTTTCTGGGCGGCGTTTTCAACAAGGCCTATCCAGACAACGTTCTGGAGGGGTTAGAGCCCTACCTGCCCGCTGGCTGGCAGGATGATTTCGACATCATCGGTACGCCGGTCGATTGGTGTGGTCTGAACTACTATACCCGCAAGTTGATTGCGCCTTCGGAGACCACCTGGCCCAGTCTGCAGGAAATCGCCGGACCGCTGCCCAAAACTCAGATGGGGTGGGAGATCGAACCCGCCGCCCTGACCCGGTTTCTGACCCGCACCAAGCAGGATTACACCGGGGACCTGCCGATTCTGGTGACGGAAAATGGCATGGCCAGCCCCGAACGGCAGCAGGATAGCGACCGGATCGACTATCTGAACCAACATCTTTCGGCGGTACAGGACGCCTTGGCACAGGGCGTGCCGATCAAGGGCTACTTCATCTGGTCCCTGCTGGACAATTACGAATGGGCGCTGGGATATGAGAAGAGGTTTGGCCTTGTGGATGTGGACTTTCAGACGATGGAGCGCACACCCAAGGCGTCCTATACCGCAGTACAAAACGCCCTGACGGGAAGCACAGTGTCCTTACCGCTGGCGCAACCGGCTGGGGCCATGCACGACCATTGGAACCTCGTGGCCGATATCGGCGGCACCAATACGCGGCTTGGCGTTATCACCAATGGTGAACTGACGGACCTGCGCAAATACCCCACCGGCAAACTGCCCGAATTGCTTGAGGCCTTTCATAGCCTGCGCGACGAGATCGGAACCGACCCACGGGCCGTGGTTGCCGCCGGGGCAGGACCTGTCCGCAACGGTACAATCAGGCTGACCAACGCCCAACTTGATCTGTCAGAGGATGATATCGCCCGGGCAACGGGCGCCCGACATACCTTTGTGATCAACGACTTCACTGCCGCTGCGTGGTCTGTTGCCGAAATTTCCCATGACAATGTTGAAGTCTTGCAAGGGGCCAAGCATCCGCCGACCGGCACTCGTCTGGTCGTCGGGCCTGGAACCGGGCTAGGTGTCGGATCGCTGCTATATTCGAATGGCCGCTATCACACGGTGTCCGGCGAAGGCGGCCATATCGGCCTCTCGCCCCGAAGTCAGGACGAGGTCGAAATATTCAACGCCGCGCGGCAGGTGGCCCCCGAGTGTTTTTTTGACGACACCCTGACACTTGAGGCGGAAATGTTCCTCAGCGGTACGGGTTTGCCGATCCTTTATCAGGCCATCGAACTGGCAGGGGGTCGGGCAAAGGCCGAGCCCCGAACCGCGCGCGATATCCTTCAGGATGCACGCGACGGAACCGATGCCCATGCCGTCAAGGCCGCGCATATGTTCACCACACATCTAGGCGCGGTCATGGGCGATCTGGCGGTCGTCATGATGCCTGCCGGTGGCGTGTTCCTTGTGGGTGGCGTGGCCGAAAAGAACCGCTGGCTGTTCAAGGACGCCTTCCGAGACGCCTTTAATGCCGGAGGCCGGTTCAGCGAGTTGCGCCGATCCATGAACCTGTATGTCTCGGAACAGGATGAATTTGGCATTGTTGGCGCTAACAATTTCTGTAAAAATGCGCTAAGGCGGTAGTCTGACCGCACGTTTCAGAAACAGAAAGGTCCCGGCATGATCCTATGCTGTGGTGAAGCCCTGATCGATATGATCGAGACGCCCACGATCTCGGGCGAACTGGGGTTTGTGCCCCATTCTGGCGGTGCGATTTTCAACACGGCTATTGCCCTGGGTCGATTGGATACGCCGGTGGGTCTGCTGACCGGGCTTTCCTCTGACATGTTCGGGCAACAGCTTATGGCCGCCCTCAAGGCCAGCCATGTTGACTCCGACCGGGTAATCCATTCGGACCGCCCGACTACATTGGCATTTGTACAGCTCAAGGATGGGCAGGCAGCCTACAGTTTCGTCGATGAAAACTCGGCCGGACGGATGTTGACGCCAGAGGATATGCCAACCCATCTGCCCTCGGTCTCGGCGCTGTATCTGGGCGGGATCAGTCTGGCATGCGAGCCTTGCGCAGATGCCTATGCGGCGGTGCTTGACCGCTTTGGATCAGAGCGCGCCGTCATGTTGGACCCAAACATTCGCCCGGATTTCATCCGGGATCAGACCCGGTATCGCACCCGGCTGAACCGCATGATTGCGCAAGCGGATATCGTCAAGGTCTCGGACGAAGATCTGAACTGGATCATTCCGGGCCCAGAAAGCCTTGCTGAAAAAGTTCCGCTGTTGCTGCAGGCAGGACCTTCGGTGGTGATCGTCACCCGGGGCAGCGAAGGCGCGATCGGGTATCTTGCAGACGGGTCCGACGTTTCTGTTCCCGTAAAAAAGGTCGAGGTCGTCGACACCGTTGGCGCCGGTGACACTTTCAACGCAGGCGTCTTGTCCGCCCTAGATCAATCAGGCCACTTAACAAAATCCGAATTGCGCACATTGCCAGCAAACGCCCTGCGCGTAGCCCTTTCGAAAGGGGCGGAAGTCGCCGCTGTAACTGTCGCGCGCGCCGGGGCAAACCCGCCCTGGGCACATGAACTCTGACCCAACGAAGAAGCCGATGAAACGATCAGACATCAACGAAATCAAATCCGAGGCCGAGGCCTTTATCCGTTCCTTTGGCGCGGTGCTCCCGCCCTTTGCGGATTGGTCGCCCGAGAAAATGCGCAGCGAACAGGCCGCCGGTATCCGTGAACGCGGGCTTGGGTGGGACATAACCGACTATGGCCAGGGTCAGTTTGACGAACTTGGCCTGTTCCTGTTCACCCTACGCAATGGCGATGTCAGCGATCTGAACAAGGGGCAAGGCATGCTCTATGCCGAGAAACTGCTGGTGTCGCGGGACAAGCAGCTTTCGCCGATGCACCGGCACATCGTCAAAGCCGAGGATATCATCAACCGGGGCGGTGGCGATCTGGTGATGGAAATCTACGCCTCAGACCCTCAGGGCGGCATTGACCGCGATACCCCTGTGACCGTGCCCAGCGACAGCTGCCCTGTGACGCTTCAACCTGGCGAACTGCTGCGGCTAAAGCCCGGTCAAAGCGTGACCTTGATGCCGGGTATCTGGCACGCGTTCTGGGCGGAAAAAGGCGATTGTTTGATTGGCGAAGTGTCTACCGTCAATGACGACCGAACCGACAACGTCTTCGAACAGCCGATCCCTCGCTTTGCGACAATCGAGGAAGACGCCATCCCGGATTTCCTGCTGGTTGCGGATTATTGACATTGGCGCATAGGCGCGCTGGCACCGGCTTTGAACCCGATAAGCCCCTTTTACTAAATCGGAAAATCAGTCTACCATGGGCGATACTGGCACGCAGATAGTGGTCCGCCGGGAAGGAGCCTGAGCAATGGTGACAAAAGCCGAGCTTGAAGTAGAGATCGCAGAGTTGCGACGGCAGCTTGCCGAGCAGCCACCGGCAAAAAACGCTTCGCCAGATAAAGGGGCTGACGCCCCGCCGCGCGAAACCATCGCCGACCGGCTTACAGATAACCTCGAATCCTGGTCCACACAGCTTGACGATATACTTGAGGAATTCGAAGATCTGCCGCACAGAAAATCAATTCTGTTTGCCGCTGGTATTTTTGCCCTAGGCTACATGCTTGGCCGGTCACGCTAGGAGACGCCCATGAGCCGCATATCCCGCAATGTCTCAGTCATTTTGCGCGCTGAACGCTTGATCGCACGCGCACAGCTTGCGATCTCCGTGAAACGGGCCGGGTTTTACATAGCCGCCGGAGTGGCGGTGGGCCTGGCGATCATCATGCTGAATCTCGCCGGATTTTTTTGGCTTTCCGCGATCCTGTCGAAACCCGTTGCTGCGATACTTGTGGCGGGGACCAATCTGGTACTTGCTTTGATTCTGGTTCTGCTCGCCAATTCGATAAACCAACACGGCGATGCCTCGGCCGCAGTCGAACTTCGGGATATGGCGCTGCAAGACATTGAATCCGAAATCAGGGATTCCCTGGCCGAGGTCCAAAACACCGTAGCCGGAATTCGCCGCGACCCGGTTGGCGTACTGGCGCCCGAAGCCATCACGGCCTTGCTGAGCATGCTGCTGAAATACGCCCGGCGCCGGAAAGAAACGCCAAACGAATAAGACCTATTCCAGAAAATTTACCGCAGCCCGCGCGATCACCATCTCCTCATTTGTGGGGATCGTCAGAATCCGGACACGGCTGAAATCCGTGGACAGAACTGTTCCACCATCGGCATTCCTGGCGTGATCCATTTCGATCCCGATCCATCGCATTCCATCACACACCATCTGCCGGATCTGGGCCGCGTTCTCACCAACGCCACCGGTGAAGACAAGCGCATCAATCCCCTCAAGTGCGGCGGACAGGGCGCCAAGCTCTCGCCGGATTCGGAAGACGTAATAGTCGATTGCCTTTCGGGCTTCGGGCGTATCAGCGGCCAACAACGTGCGCATATCCGATGATATCCCCGACAGGCCCAGCAGGCCGGATTTTCTGTACAACATTTCGGCAATCTCTTCTGCGGTCATTCCGTCCTGCTGCAGCATATACAGCACGACACCTGGATCCAGCTGACCGCAGCGCGTGCCCATCGGCAACCCGTCAAGCGCCGAGAACCCCATGGTCGAAGCCACAGCGCGCCCACCTGAAACCGCACACATGGATGCCCCGTTTCCAAGATGGGCGATAACCACACGGCCATCATACAGACCCGGTGCCGTTTCTTTCAGCTTGTTCGAAATGTAGTCATAGCTCAGCCCATGGAACCCATAGCGGCGAACGCCTTTGTCATAGTAGCTTTTCGGCAAGGCAAAGGTGTCGTTTACCCACGGATGGGTGCGATGAAACGCCGTGTCAAAACAGGCAACCTGAGTTGTTCCGGGGAAGGCAGCGCTGGCTGCGCGAATACCCGCAAGACTGTAGGGCTGATGCAAAGGAGCAAAGGGAATAAACCCTTCTAAAGTGTTGATGACGGTGTCATCCACGCGCACAGGCTCGGAATAGACCGTGCCCCCATGCACTACGCGATGACCTATCGCGCACACATGAATGTCAGGAAGATATTCCCGCGCCATTTCAAGAAATGCGTGGATTGCTTCATCATGGCTTTTGGTGCTCGACAGGGGACGATCTACTGATCTGCCGCCTGCCGACTGGGCCAATAGGCGTGGTGCATCACCTAAACGTTCTATTTGTCCGCGCCACCGCATGCTGGGACGGTTGTCATCAACCAGTTCGTACAGCGCGAATTTCAGTGATGAGGACCCGGCGTTCAGTGCCAGAACATGGTCAGCCATGGAGTTTGCCTTTACTTGCATATGCATGAAGCGCCGCCACCGCGCAGGACGCCAAACGCGAGTCGTCATCATCCGAACGCGAGGTCAGGATAATCGGTGCAGCAGCCCCGACCACGATCCCTGCCGCCTCGGCATGAGAGATGAATGTCAGCTGTTTCGCCACCATATTGCCTGCTTCTATGTTTGGGGCGACAAGAATGTCCGCAGCACCAGCCACCTCGGACGTAATCCCTTTGGTGCGTGCCGCATTCAGATCGACCGCGTTGTCCATAGCCAAGGGGCCGTCAACCAACCCTCCTGTGATCTGACCCCGTTCGGCCATCTTCGACAGCAAGGCGGCATCAACTGACGACGCCATGCGCGGGTTGATCGTCTCAATGGCTGAAAGCACGCCTACCTTTGGGGTCTCAATCCCGATGGAATGTGCCAGATGGATCGCATTCTGAACAATATCAGCCTTGGTTTCGAGGTCAGGGGCAATATTCACGGCCGCGTCAGTGACCATGATCGGACGCGACATCCCTGGAACATCCATAACGAATATATGTGACAGCCTTCGCCCGGTTCTCAACCCGTTTTCGCGGCGCAGAACCGCGCGCAACAGGTCATCGGTGTGCAAATGCCCCTTCATCAGTGTTTGCGCCCTGCCCTCAACCACCAGGTCAACCGCGCGATGGGCGGCGGCTTGGTGGCCATAGGCCTCGATAATTTCAAATCCGGACAGATCGGCACCCAGTGCCTCGGCTGCGGCAGCGATTTTGCCGGGATCACCCACAAGGATCGGCGTGATAATGCTGTTGCTATACCCCAGCAAAGCACCCCCCAATGAGTTTGGCTCTTCAGGTGCAACAACAGCAGTTGGCATCGGGTCAAGGGGTCTGGCTTTCGCCAGTAACGCTTCGAAATGGCGGTGGCGTTGAACGATAAGTCCCGGCACCTCGATCGAATCGAATTCCATATGCTTTGCGGGCGGCGTGACTCGGACATCTCCGCTCAGGACCAGGGTGCTGTCGCCAACACGCCGAACCTCGGCGGTGCAGATAACATCACCATCGTCGGATTTTTCTGTAACCCGAACAACTGCGGTCAACTCATCTCCGGCCAGAACGATCGCGTGAAACCGTAGATTGGCCGCTCGGGTCTGGGTTCCCGCACCCGGCAAAATATTCCCCAAGACGGCAGCCACCAGACCGGCGGGCCAAAGCGCAGGGGCCACCGCCTCGGGGTGGCCGTCGCCGTCACCATCATAGGCCGCCAGATGCAGAGGATTGTGATCCCCCGATGCCGAGGCGAAGGCGTAAAGATCGTCAACCGTGCACAATCGTGTCAGCTGGGCTTCGTCTCCGACCTCGAGCTGTGAAAAGGTTCGGTTTTCCTGGATCTTCATTTGGTCAGGCCTTTTTTCAGACGGTGCATCGGCATGCCTCGGAATTGGCGGCGGGTCGCGGAGCGGGGCATTCTCGGTCACTATTCGACCTGTGCCAAATCCTCCAGATCGGATGGCGGATCCATACCTTCGCCAATAACACGTTCACCTACCTCTAGCCGATCCTCTGCTGACGGCAATAGGCCGGACAATGTTTCAGCAGCCCAATTTAAAATGATGGTTTGTTCGACAACAGCACTGCCCGGACCCTTCGAAGGAGTACTGCTCCTGAGGTGGCTTGCCATCCACACCGTCAACCAAGAATAGTTTTCACAAATTGCGAGTTAAACTTTTGATTTAAGAACCACTTTTGACATATATACGACCCGGCCAAACACTTTGCCGCCCTCAGACCTGTTCCCACTAGCCAGTAATGCGGGGGCAAAAATGGGACGGGCATTCACATCTGCACAGGCAAAAACCTGCGGAAGCTGGTATTCAATGCGGCAGACCGGGCATTTTGGTCTGATGGCCCTGTTTGGACTACAGCGCCGCTGTCCAAACTCTGTAACGTCCCTGCCCTGTCACCTCGCGGATCAAGCCCCTCCGGCTGAAACGGTCAATGTTGCGCTGAACCGCAGCGCGTGAGGCTTTAGTCAGCTCTTCCGCCAATGGGGCCGAAACCATTGGCCAGGCCGTAAACACGTCGATCAGTCTTGGTGGTGTGCGCCCGCTCAACTCTGCAGTGGTCTCTCTGGCGCGCTGCTCCCAGGCGCTGACCCGGTCCAGGTGCAGCAAGGCGGACAATACCGCCTGCCCTGTTCCCCTGATCCAGGCAGCAAGCTTTTCTGATGGTTCACCAACACCTCTCAACGCACCCGGACCCGACAGAACCAAGGGCATGAACACAGCCCCGCCCCGCCCCATCTTGGCCGCATGACGGGCGGCAATGATTGCAGCCTCGGTATCCTGTCCGATGCCTTGAGACAGGGCCCGCCAGGCATGAAAACCGATGGCGGCCTGCGTCACCGGGTGCAGCCCCTCGGAATTGCGCATGACTTCGGCAAGATCGGCGATGGCTTCGGGGACTTCGTCAATCCCCTGCGCAATACGATCTAAAAAGGCTGTCAGGCCGGTCTCCCACCCGCCATCCGATGGCGCGGCGCCGGATGTTAGCCGCCGTACGGCCCAACCCGCGCGGTACAGGGCCTGCACATCATCCCCGGTTGCACCAATCCGAAGCCCGGTCCAAAGCGCCAGCCGATCAACGCTGATCCGGTCTCCGGTCCACCATCCCAAATCGGATACATCCATCAGCGCCAGCCGGTGTGTCCACCCATCCGGGCCGGCGCGCAAACGTTCGTCCAAGGCGCCGAAACTAACTGCCAGGTCGGCCAGTTCCAACGACAGATCTGCCTGCGCCGCACGCCAGTCCCTGGGATCAAACAAAAGACTGCGGTCGACCCTTGGACCGGGCGGCAGGAAATCCTCGACAGCCTCTTCGTCAGGTGGCAGGAACCACAGATCATCCTCATCAGCGTCGTCATCATCATAGATGCTGCGCGGGCCGAGGGGGTCCTCGTCCTCATCCGGATCGGGAATGACGGGTGTGGTGGTCATGTCCGCTATATTTCTGGTATTTCCGCAGGTTCACAAGGCGTTTTTGACGCGACCTCAGCTTGCAAAGGTCGCGGTTAGAATATCCAGCTTACTTTCCAGGTCAGTCTGATCGCTGTCACCAATCAACATATAGCCATAACCGTCTTTGGACCAGGTCGCCGTCGCCAACCCGCTGAGCACTGCCTCTTTCAAATCCTTGCTTGGCGCGCCTTCACCCTGACGAATGACACAGAAGGCAAAAGGCTGGCCCTGTTCATTCGCAAAGACCACTTGAACCAACGGTTTGCCCCTGAAGGACAACACCTGCGCACGCTTCAATTCCATCCCCGGCAACGCCTCAAGAGTGTCACGTCTCAAGGACAGACCCAGCTGTGCCTCGGCCTGATCAAACTGAGTTGTCAACGCCTGTTCCGAGCTGTCCATCCCCGCGATCGTGTCCGCCGCATATAGTGATTGATAGATCGCCGCCTGCTCAGCCCACCCCATGGGCTGAGGCCTGGTTACCCAATATGTGGCCGACACAGAAATCACCGCGACAGATGCAGCTACTGCCAACAGGCGCAGAGGACCGCCACTGGTTTTTATCTCGGCATTTGGGTCAGGCAAAACCACCTGGGGCATCTCGGCCGGGACATGTTCAAACACCGCTTGTACCACCGGTGCGAATGGATCAAGCTCCATCAGGCGCGCCTCAAGCTCGGGTTCGGCCGCAACCGCAGCTTCTATCGCCTGAGCCTCGGCTTCATTCGCTTTGCCTTCCAGGTACGCTTTGAGAACTTCATCGGAAAACTTCATTTGCGACTCCGTCGAACGGCATCTGCCGCCTCATGCTGCATCACGACTTTCAGTTTTTGTCGCGCATTGGACAGCCTGCTCATGATCGTTCCTATTGGCACCTCCAGCAATGCTGCGGCCTCGCGGTAGCTATAGCCTTCGACATAGACCAGCATCACCGTTTCTCGCTGTGCTTCTGGCAACTGCATCACTTGGGTAAACACTTCGGCGGCGAATATATTCGTTTCCGAGTCCGGTCCGGATGCAATCAGCTCTGACTCTGGGGTCAACGACAGTGCCTGCGCTTTTCGGACCGAGCGGGCACGCAGCTCATTCAACCAGATTGAACGGCAGATCGTCATCAACCAACTGTCCAACCGCTCAAATGACGTGACCTGGTGGTGGCGTTCAAGCGCACGCAGGCAAGTAGCCTGCAACAGATCATCGGCCACTTCGGAAGCACCCGACAGGGCAAGCCCAAACCGCCAGACGCGCCTCGAATGCGTCTGGATCGCGCCGCGCACGGCCTGCTCGGAACTCAATTCACCGACCATAGTTTGCTTCACGACCTCTATCATTTTCACGAACCAGGTTCGCTGGGTCAGGCCTGACATACCCTGCGCGGGAAAGAAATGGAACTTATGTTGAAAAGGAAAGTACCATGCGGTCTTTGAAATTGCCTGTGATCTGATCGGAAATCCGCAGGCTCTGATCGAAACATCCTCACTAGGAACGGAGTCTACATCCAGACAGCCGGATCAAGGAGATGGGTTTAGGTCGCGAAGATACACGTACATAACAAGTTCGACATGCAGGCTTCGGTCGATTTGATGCTTGCGATCAAGGACACGATGAAACCCCTCGTCGATCAGGGCATGTTCATGGATGAAGTCCTGGCGCAAAATCCGTTATCCGTCTTTGAGAAGTTCGCCTGGTTTCACATTCCAACCGAGCGGATGACGATGATTATCTATTGTCTGCTGGCAGAGAGCTGAAATTCTCTTGGCCGAAATCACCTCCTAGAATTTGGCCGTCGAGAATAAGGGCACAATGCGAGGCAGTTAACTGCCTCGCTCAAAACCCCACACAGCCCGCAAAAGGCGCGCTTCACAGATGATAATGGACCCGCAAGATCAGCGGAATTCGCTAGCCTGTGCCAGTTGAGGCAACGGTAGCGCAGCGAGTGTTAACCAGCCTTCTGGAGATACAAGTGTAGGGGATTTCTTCCAGGTTGCAGAGAAAGGCACCTGGCGAAGAAACGGAACAGATATTTCCTGCAATAGGTTCGAAGTCCGCTCGGAAATGTACGGTGCTTTTTACACAGATAACCGCGTAGTTCTTTGGGTCTAGTCCGATATGAGTAAAATGTGCGCGATCAAGACATTGGTTCCGTATACTTGTGACAACAAGGTCAATACTTGCCTCGTGCCCAACCAAACGTAGGGCAGCTGTCTCGCCCAGCGTAGCTATCCCACCGCCATACATTTTTCCGGTATAGCGACAAAGGCCATCACCCAAAGCCAGAACTTCAAACTCTGCTTTGACTGGAACGTGCCCAGCCAAGTTGGACTTTGCACCGACCGCAAGTTTTACCCGTGCACCTTCTCCTGCCTCATGGGCTTGTTTTGCACTTTCAGGGTCATGGAACAGACCCATTAAGACACTCTTTGTCCCGCCCTCAATCAGTGCTGCCAGCAGGCCAGTAGTATCTGATGTCCCGCCCGCACCAGCGTTGTCCTGGACATCTGCGACAACAATGGGTTTTCCCCGCCTCTCGCGACATATCGAAACCGTTTCCTCTAGAGACAACATTGAACAATCAAGATCGGCTTCGCGAGATACGAACAAATGCACGACTTCTTCCGCGGCAGCAGCAGCTTTCTGGGCTGTGGCCGCGTAGGCAAGACATGATGGGCCTGTGTCTGAGAAGTCCGCAGCGGTGAAGCCAAGGGCGATTTCTGCCAGAATTTCCTGCTTCTCAAATCTTTTCGGCAATTGATAGATCTCGCTGAATGGCTTGGAGCCCGTATGTTGCGCATGCAGAGGGATGAGGTAAGGCACCGGTTGGAAAGCCTTGTAGAGCGTTTCGCCCGCTAGCAACCGCTGCAGGACAAGAACGCATCGTGCGCCCGTTTCCGCCATATCCAAGTGGGGATAGGTTCTAAAAACAGACAAATAGTCTGCATTGTCGACCATCTCAGCCGAGATGTTGGCGTGAAGGTCCAAACTTGCGACCACTGGCACTTCGAAGCCCACAACTTCACGTACACGACGCAGAAGCTCTCCCTCACCGTCAGCGAGGCTTTCGGTGACCATTGCCCCATGGAGATCGAGATAAACGCCATCAATGTCACCCACATCCCGGATGCGATCCAACAACATCTCGCAAATTGTTTCGAATGCGTGATCGGTTACATGTGCAGACGGCTCGGCAGAACACCACAGGGTTGGTGCGACTTCAAATCCTGCTGCCGCTGCAGCCTTCGCAAAACCGGCGATAGGTAGGTTCATGCCAAACGTTTCCGATATCACCTGCTCACCGTGCAACATGCCGGGCCAGGAATCGGCCATCTCAAACTCGTGCAGACCGGCCTGCGTCACACCAAAGCAATTAGTTTCATGCTGAAAACCCGCGATCGCAATACGCTTGGTCGCCATCATGTGTGCTCGATTTCTTGTTCGGCATGGGGTGCAGCAAAAACACTTTGGCCATTGCGGATCGTTTCAAGCACCCGCGTATCTGTCAGGCGGTCCGGATCGTGCAGTGGATTACGCGAAAGGACAACAAAGTCAGCAACTTTACCCGGTTCGACAGAACCGCGCTGCTCGTCCTTGAAGACTTGCCAAGCAGCGTCGATGGTCTGAGCGCGTAAGGCTGACAGAACGCTGATCTTCTGATCTTCACCGAGCACGCGGCCAGAAACGGATTTTCGATTTACCGCACAGTGGGCCAGATGGATCGGACGCGTCGGCGTGACCGAAGCATCATTGTGGATTGTATATCGTAAGCCAAACCGCTCAGCAGACGCCGCAGGGGATATCCGCTCGGAGCGCTGCGGCCCCAAGAATGTATCGTAGTGGCGATCACCCCAAAAATGTATATGAGCCGGAAAGAAACTGACGGTAAGTCCAAGCTGGACCATACGCTCCAACTGATCATCCCGCAGAGCCTGACCGTGGATAATGGTGTGGCGATGATCTTGGCGAGGATGCACAACAAGCGCCTTTTCCACCGCATCTATGAACATCTCGGCACCGGCATCACCATTGCAGTGGCAATGCATTTGCAAGCCCTTGCTATGGAGTTTTCTGACGTCGGCATCTAACTGTTCTTGTGAGGTGTAAACCATCCCACAAGGGTGACAGGGATCGGACGGCTTGAAATACGGGGTAGACAAAAACGCGGTCTGCAACTGAAAAGCCCCGTCCGTGAACAATTTGCGCGGACCCAGTGTGAAATGCGGGTTGCCGGGCCAGTTCGTACCTATCCAATGCTCGGACAATTCGGGTTCCAGACTTCCGACGGGTAAGAGCTCAATGTCTATTCCCGGATCCAGATCCGCGGGCTGGCTGGCAAAGTGTTCCAACATGGTTTGCGACGCCCAGGCGTTTTGGGCATAGGTCACACCATAGGATAGGTATTCGTCACGACAGGCCTCAAAGCCTTGCCAGAACCTTTCGCGGTCGATCAGGAAATCAGTATCGCCCATCTCGCCCATGGCCGATAATCCTTCGATCAATCCCGTCAGGGCTCCGGTCTCAGGATCACGGCCAAAGCGGCCGCCTTCTGGATCAGGTGTTTGACAGGTTAACCCGCGCCTCTGAAGGGCAACAGAATTGGCTACGCCACAGTGCCCCGACGCATGAATAACCCAGATTGGATGACGCTGTGATACATCGTCCAGCTCAGCCCGCGTAGGCATGCGGCCTTCGCGAATGGCAGTATTATCAAACAACACCCCCATGACCCATTCACCCTCGGGCGTCTCGCCAGCCTTTTCCCGAATCCTGTTCAACGCCTGCGCCATGTGCTTGCAGTCCCCTAAAGGGGGCGACGATAAGTCGACACGGAACAGCCGTATGAACCCTGGATCCGGGAAATGCCCGTGCGGGTCGATAAACGCCGGCATCAGTGTACGACCTTGAAGGTTATACTCATGTGAGTCAGCCGGCATGCGTGCGCGCAGATCTGCTTCAGCACCGACGGCCTGAATTCTTTTGCCCTCGGTCAGAACAGCCTCGGGAGAGGAGTTCTGTGCATCCATAGTCAGGATTGTGCCGTTAAAATATAGTGTGCTTGGCATTGGGTTTCCTACTACGACAGCGGGGCCAGACAACGCAGCCCGTGGCCGCCATTTACTTCCCATTCCGGAGTCTGGGTGCAGATATCCTTGGCAAAGGGACAACGCTCGCGGAACTCACAACCGGACGGGCGTTTGAGCAAACTGGGGGGCTCACCTTTAAGAGCGATCCGTTCCAACCGCGCATCCGGGTCCGGCTCTGGGTTGGCACTCAGCAGGCAGCGGGTATAGGGATGGCGCGGCTCGTTAAAGATGGCCTCGGTTGTACCTTCTTCAACCAATCGGCCCAAATACATGATGCCCATTCTGTCAGCCACATGGCGTACGACGCTAAGGTTATGCGTGATAATCACCATCGCAAGCCCCAGCCTTTCGCGCAGGTCGTTGAGCAGGTTCAGCAGCTCGCCCTGAACCGACACATCGAGACCTGCAGTGGGCTCATCCGCAAGGATCAATTTGGGTTCCAGTGCCAGTGCACGTGCCACACCCACACGCCGAGCTTGGCCACCAGATAGCTGATAAGGATAGCGGTCCGCGAAATGCGTGGGCAAGTTGACCATTTCCAACAGGCGCTTGGCTTCGGCGTCCATGTCACGGTCCTTCATGCCCTGAATGCGGTAAGGCTCGGTAATCAGACTGCGGATGGTCAGACGCGGCGACAGGCTTCCAACCGGGTCTTGAAACATCATCGCCATGTCTTTGCGCAACGGGCGCATAACACTTTCGGGTGCACCCCGAATTTCCTGACCTTCGAAGGTGACCGAGCCATCTTGCGCAGGTGCTAGCCCGGCAATGGCGCGAATGACCGTGGTTTTACCAGACCCACTTTCACCAACCAGCGCGTAAGTCTCTCCGGGTTCTACGGTAAAGCTGACACCCGCCAGTACATTGACCGGGCCATAGCTGGTATTGAGGTCCACAACGTTCAGCAAGCTCATGATGCGACCTCCTGATGGTTCAGCCAGCACGCAGCGTGATGGCCTTCTTTCAACTGATCCAGTGGCGGCACTTCGGTGGCGCAGCGCGCCATGGCCTGATCACAACGATCCCTGAAAATGCAGCCCCCCGGCAGGTTGGCCAAGTCGGGCACTTCACCGGGAATGGTTGGCAATACACGGGCTCGCTCTTTGATGTGACCGGGGTCGCATTCGATCAGTCGGCGTGTGTAAGGGTGTTTAGGATTGTGAAAAATCTCCCGCACGTCCCCGCTTTCAACAACTGCGCCAGCATACATCACAACAACCCGGTCGCAGAGTTCTGCGATCACGCCCAAATGGTGCGAGATGAACAGGATGGCACAGTGAAACTCGCGCTGCAGCTCTTGCAGGCGCTCAATGATCTGCACCTCCAGTGTCGCATCCAGTGCAGTTGTCGGCTCATCCGCAATCAAAAGATCAGGTTCGGACATCAACGCCATCGCGATGGCGATCCGTTGACGCATCCCGCCAGAGAATTCATGCGGATATTGCGCCAGACGCGCCTCAGGGTCAGGAATGCCAACAGCGCCCAACATTTTGGCCGCGTGCGCCAACTTGTCAGCCTTGGACTGTCTGGATCGGTGCTGAATATCCAGCATCTGCTGACCGATAGTCAGAACCGGGTTGTGCGTTTGCATCGGATCCTGAAAGACGATGGATATATCCGCCCCGCGCAGGTCCCGCATGTGCCGATCAGAAGCTTGCAGCAAATCCTTCCCCTTGAACCTAATTTCTCCTTCACGGAACCGGGTATTGGGCGCGGTCAAACGCAGAATGGATGAGATCAATGTGGATTTACCACAACCGGACTCTCCCACGATGCCAACGATTTCGCCTTTGTTGACGTTGAATGTGATGTCCCTCAATGCCCTGAGGTCGCCACGGCCTGTTTCGTAATCGACGCAAAGCTGGTCGATTTCCAGAAGTGTCTCGGTCATCGCTGTTTCCTCAGTTTCGGGTCAACTACATCGCG
The DNA here is from genome assembly GCF_059609985.1 of Ruegeria sp. YTSA219. Taxonomy (NCBI): domain Bacteria; kingdom Pseudomonadati; phylum Pseudomonadota; class Alphaproteobacteria; order Rhodobacterales; family Roseobacteraceae; genus Ruegeria; species Ruegeria sp. YTSA219. Next base: position 32,173 of record NZ_JBXWMT010000004.1, on the reverse strand, counting down.
CAGGCTTTCACCCAGAAACGTGAAGCCAAGCGTTGCCAGAATGATCGGCAGACCTCCGCCAACAACCAACCAAGGAGTTTGGCGGATCAGGGAATAGCCATCCTTAAGCAAAGCACCCCAGCTCGGGGTCGGAGGCTTAACGCCCAGACCCAGGAAGGACAGGCCGGCCTCAAGCGCGATGACTGTAGGGATATCCATTGCCGCCAACACAGCCAGAACGCCAATGATGTTGGGCAGCATATGCACACCCAGAATGCGCGCCATGCTGGCCCCCATCGACCGTTCGGCCAAGATGAATTCGGAATTGCGCAATGTCAGCGTTTGGGTCCGCGCGACACGCCCATAGGTTGGGATCGAGGTCGCCATGACGACAAACACGACCGTCTGCAGACTGGGCCCGATCAGGGCCACAACAGCCAGCGCGAACATCACTGTCGGAAAGGAACGGATGGTATCGAAGAAAAGCATTAGAAGATTATCGAGCCATTTCGGCCCATACCCTGCAATCATGCCCAGTGTCAGGCCAATCGCCATTGCTCCGAACACGGCGGGCAATGCCACCTTGAGCGCAACTTGGCCCCCCGCGATGACCCGCGAAAACGTATCGCGCCCTAACTGATCTGTGCCCAGCAGGTGTGCCATAGACGGTCCCTGCAAGCGGGATTTGATATCCATCGCAATCGGATCATAGGGTACGATCCAATACGCAAAGATTGCGCAGAAAACGATGACACCGACGATGATTAAGCCCATGAGACCAAGCGGGTCGCGCGCAACGCCGACTATGATCTGGCCCATTTCGGAACGAGATTTTTCCATGTGCCTGCCTCCTCAATGAGCCGTGCGCGCGCGTGGATCAAGCAGCGCATTGATCAGATCGGCCAATGCGGTCGACACCACGAACAAAGCTGTTGATACTAGGACAGAGCCCATCACAATCGGGTAGTTTCGGGTCGTAATGCTGTCGATGACCAGTTTGCCCAAACCAGGTCGGGCAAAGACGATTTCAGCGAAAACCGCCGAGCTGAGAAGAAAACCCATCCCAACACCGATCACGGTAACCACGGGCAAAATGGCGATCCGCAGCGCGTACACCATGACCACGCGACGTTCGGCGATACCAAAGGCTCGGGCCGTGCGGACATGGCTTTCACCCATAACCTCCAGCATCGACGCGCGTACCAACCGGGCAATATAGCCAACCCAACTGAGCCCGATGGCAAAGGCGGGCAGGACCAGATGGTCAAGACGGTCAAAGAAGCCTTCCCCGGCACCGATCGCGGGAAACCACTGTAGATGCACTGCAAAAACCAAAAGAGCCAAGAGCGCGACAACAAAGGCCGGAGCGGCCACAAAACTAACAGATATCGCGGCGGCAACCCGGTCGATCAACGTATTGGGATGCGCAGCCGCATAGGCGCCGAGTGCGATGCCCAGCGTAGCTGACCACAGGATCGACGCGAAAATCAGTTCCAATGTGAATGGTAGTTGCTGGAACACGATGTCAGTCACGGAACGACCCGAAAAGACATCGGTTCCCAAGTCTCCCTGCAAGAGGTTTCCGTAAAAAATCAAAAGCTGTTTCCAGATTGGCTGGTCCAACCCCAACGCTACTGTGAGTTGGGCCTGAAGCTCGGGCGTGGCGCGTGGGCCGAGCATGATTTGGACCGGGTCGCCTGGCACGGCGCGGATCATCAGGAACATGACGGTGACCGCCACGAACAGGATAAGCAGCGACAGCCCGAACCGACGGGTTGCGAATTTCAGCATGGCCAACTGGCTCCTTTTGGCTTGATGGCGTTGGTGTTGGTACGGCGAGCGTTATGCACCCGCCGCACCTAGTCGACCTGGGGAGATCAGGTCGCCTTGCCAAAATAGCGAAGCAGGGACAGGCCATCTGGCCGCAGCGCTGGAATGACGCGTGCGCTGTGAATAACCGGTGTCGCCTCGTGAGTGATAAAGCGATAAGCACCGCTTTCTTCCATCAGATCCTGCGCACGCTGATACATTTCAGCTCGCTTTGCGATGTCCGTTTCAGCAGCCGCAGATTCATGGATTTCGTTAAATTCCGGGCTGTTAAACCGTTCCCAGTTCCATTTCCCGATCTGTTCTGGTGTGAACCACGACGTCGCATAATACGGATCAGGCGTCATCGAGAAACGGTTCAGAACAAGCTGTAGGTTCTCATTGTCACCAGACGCCCAGAATGCCCCTGATTCCAGAACGTTAACCTCAACCGTGATTCCGATCTGTGCCAGCGTCGCCTGAATAATCTGTGCAGTTGTTGTAAAGGTCGTCTTGTTCAACGTATCGAGGGTTAGCGTGACATTGGTTTCACCGGATTCCGCGAGCAACTGCGCGGCTTTCTCGAAGTTCGCCTCAGGTGGTACAAGCGAAGATGGCCGATGGCCAGCAAGGCCCGGTGCGATGATGCCGGTAGCCGGTTCAGCAGCACCAAAATATGCGGCCTCCAGAATGCTGGGTACGTCCACCGCGTGCTGAATCGCCTGCCGCAGTTTTTGATTTTGCAGCTTTGGATGCTCAACGTTCATGCCCATCCAGACATAGTAGAGCGAGGGCTTCTCAACCAACGATCCACCATTGGGAACACCAGCGCGATAACGCTCGACCGAGCCCAGCGACACGCGGGTTACATCCAGTTCACCTGCCTCAAAAGCGATCTCGGCGGTGTTTTCATCATCGATCGGATAGATCTCGACGGTGTCCCAAGTGGGCGCGTCCCCTTTCCAGTCGGGGTTGCGCTTAAGAACAGTCTTTTCCTTGGGCGACCAGCTGTCGCGTAGGTAAGGACCGGATTCGGCAACCGGATCAGCACCGATCCGGCCACCGGCGGCTTCGACCGCTGCCTTCGAGACGATGTTGCCAGTAATATAAGGCAAGGCAATCGACCAGATCGGGGCAAACGGGCTGTTCAGAACGATTGTCCCTTCTCGGTCTCCTGTCACTTCAACATGGCTGAATGGCCCTAGGTCGGGCTTATTCGGACTGTCGGTCGTGTCGTCCACGATCCGTTCCATGCTGAATTTGACGTCTTCAGCAGTCATCGCGCCAAATCCGTTGGTGAATCCAATATCGTCACGCAATGCGAACTTGATATGGGTCGGGTCAACCTGCTCGATCATAGTTGCCGCATCCATCTGCCAGCCCCATTCCTCGCCCGGCTTGTACTGGATCAGCTTGTTGTAGATGGAGGCATGCACTTCTTCTTCAACGACACCAACGGAATGTGCTGGATCCATGTTCTGTGCATCACCATAAGCCCGCACCCGCAGAACACCGTCATCTGCTGCAAACGCGCGGTTCGCCCACCCCATCGGAAGCGCTGTAGCGGCCCCAAGCGCTGTTGCGCCTTTCAGAAACCTCCGGCGACCAACATTGGCCTTTGTCCATTCGATCTTCATAGTATCCTCCCTTAGATTAAGTCAGAGAAGTCCGCGTGGAACGGTTTCGGACCATTCCCTTGTTAGGACTTCGATTTCATTTGCGCCTTCAGTGGCGCGTAGTTTGCTGTAGAGATAGAAATTCTCGGTGTCACAGGTCATGCGGCACTCGGTCGTGATGGCGACCTGCCATTCTTCGCGCTCGAACGAAAAACTCCAAGCGGTCTCGAAATACGCGGTTGTCGGATCATCGGGGTGAATGCGGTAAAGCATGCGTACGTCGCTACCAACAATCAGATCGTGGTAGGGATCGCGCGTTTTACCATAGTCATCAAACGTCTCCAGAACCACGCAACCGCTTTCCGTCACCGTGCGTTCTGATTGCGCTGAAGGTAAACGCAACTGCTCAGCTGCCAGAACCGGATACGCCTGCGCCGGGCCGGGTTCAGAGGCTTGAATTTCATGCGCAACTTCGCGCACCGGCAGATGAAGAGCACAATCCAGCAAGTGTAAAGTTACCGTGGCCGATTGAGGTGCTGGCCAGACAATCGGCCAATAAGACGTCGACAACGCCAGTCGCAAAACGTGGCCCTCGCGCAAATGGTGCGCACATTCGTTCAGCGTGATTTCAGCCTCGTAGAGCTCACCTGGTTGCAGGACCTGCGGCGTCTCATGACTGTGGTAGTGACACAGGTTCAACGGACGATAGCTGATCCGCTGTGACACACCTTCGGGTGAAACATCACACAGCCGCGCGACAAGCTGGGCAACAGGCTGATCCACTGAAAACTGAAACTTTAGCTTTGCCCGACCCAGCAGCTCGAGCGGTGCTTGCAGCTGCGAGCTGTCAAAACAGACCGATAAGGCATCATCACCGGCCTGATCCCCTGCAAGTTCATTGTCGATACGCATGCCCGCGCAAAAATACCCGCTGTCTTCACCAACATAGCAAGGCGATGCGACAGCGACCGCACCAACCACCGGGTCCCGCGAAAACCCTCCAGGAACCAGATGCCAGACCCGTTCTGAGACATGAGGTGACGGCCATGCCGTCTCTGCAATCCAACGACCTTTCCGAGGACCGTTTTGCGCAGTCGGATTGAAGTGTTCCTGCATGTAAGTCCGATAGGCAGGCAAATCCTCGGCGCCGTTTTGTTGTCCCTTCAGCCAGCGGTCAAACCATCCAACGACTTCGGAATGAAAATCTGCGGGATCAAGCTTTGAGATGTGCGGATAGCGGTGTTCCCACGGCCCAATGATAGCTTTGGTTGGCGCCGTCAGGTTGGCTGCCAAAGCCGGAGGCGAATTGACGTAAGCATCTGCCCAGCCTGTAATCGCCAAGACAGGGGTTTGGATCGCGGTCCAATCCTCGCAAACTGAGCCGTGCTTCCAATATGGGTCGCGCGTCTGATGTCGCAGCCAATCTGCAGAAGAGAATGGGACGTTTTGCAGTCGGGCAAGCCAGTCCTGTCGCCAATCTGCTCGAAGCTCTGGATCTGCTGGGCGCGTCAGATAGGCAAACATCTGACTGCCCCAATTCATGTTGTCACTCAGCAGGCACCCACCCATGAAATGGATGTCATCGGCATATCGATCCACAGTCGAAGCGACACTGACGATGGCTTTCAGTGCAGGTGGTTGCCTGAAGGCCAGCTGCAGACCATTAAACCCGCCCCAAGATATCCCAATCATCCCGACATTGCCGTCACACCAATCCTGCGCGGCAATCCAGGCTATGACTTGCTCACCATCATGCAGTTCCTGTTCCGAGTATTCGTCGTCGAATTGCCCTTCGCTGTCCCCGGTGCCAGCTATGTCGACCCGAATACAGGCATAGCCCGCCTTTGCAAAAACCGTGTGTGTTGTTTCGTCTCTGGGCGCGGTGCCGTCACGTTTGCGATATGGCAGATATTCCAGAATGGCCGGTGTGGGGCCTGTCTCGGGCAACCAGAGGCGCGCCGCAAGCCGTCGCCCATCGGCGAGTGTGATCCATGTGTTTTCGATTGTTTCGATTGGCATCTGAAGCTTGTCTGTTACGATCTGATGCTGAAGAAGAAACCGATTTGCAGATAAATCAAATTGTGCAATCTTATGCGAGTTGACGCAGCTTGCAGTGATATAGCGTCTAAACGCGAAAGGTTTTTCTTGTGCCCGAGTATTTTTCTGCCAACTTACGATCGTTGTGCGCAGAGCATGGAAACATTTCGCAGATTTGCCGCGAAATCGGCGTCAATAGACAGCAATTCAATCGCTATTTGAATGGCTCCAGCCTGCCCTCTGCCCATAACATGCGCCGCATTGCACGTCATTTCGACCTGACCGAAGCACAGCTTTTCGAGGAAACTGCAAGCTTCGAACGAATGCTAAGAGGCGTCCTGCCACAAGTTGGGAAAACGCCCACAGATGCGTTTTTGGAACCCTTCCGGGGGCAACAGAAGAACCTGAGGCGCTACATAGGTTTTTATCATTCCTATTTCTGCACGCCATCTTGGGAAGGAAAAATCTTCTGTTCATTGATCCGCATTCAGGAAGTTGAAGGGCTAATCACGATCCGGTCCCGTGAAATTGCCACGTCTCCAGACAAGAGCATGCATCAGATTTCGCGCTACGCTGGCTTTGTAACTATGCGCGGGAACAGGATATTCGTGACCGAACACGAGCTCGCGCGCGAAGGCAGCGTTTCCAATACAATCTTGTACTCGGCGCATCGCCAGCAACTGAAGTATTTGCGAGGGATGACCATGGGCGTTGCTTGGCGCCCATACCCCCATCCATACGCAGCCAAAACAATCTGGAAACGTCTGCACGAACGCGTAACTGCGCGCGAGGCGATCGCAGCTTGTGGCATTTACCCAATTCAAAGTAATAGGATTGATCCAACTGTCAGAAAGCACCTGACCGAGGTCTGAATCGCCGGATTCACATAAGCGGCAGCACCGTTCTTTAGGTGCCGACTCCAATTCCGATAGCAATTTTTCGTCCAAACTGTACGAGATCAATTCGTACCAGTTCTTCGAGACAGCACTGACAATGCCGCAAGTCTAGCTCGTGCAACGGGTAATGTTCGTCTCTGATTGCAGCGAAGAGGCGGATTATGGCCCAGGCATCACCACCGATCTGGCATACCGTGTGCGCGCAGTAGCATTTGTGCTGCTTCTGCAAATATGCTGCCTGTCTGACGTCTGGCACGAAACACTGGTCAGAACTTAACCCACCGCTGCACGAAAACGCCGCCCCCGATCAAAGGGGCGGCGCAAGGTTCGTAACGCTATAGGTTGATTACTCGGCAGCCTGTGTGCTTGCGTCAGCATGCTTGTCACGCTGTCCGTCGCGGTAAAGCGCTTTGGTCAGCGAGACCATCATCAGGGCCATCACCATGGTAAATGGCAATGCACCGATGATCATCGCGTTGCGCAACGCATCCATCGGGTTGTTTTCCCCTGCAGCAAGGATCAGCGCGCCGATCACAGCCGTCAGGATCACCCCCCAGATGATGCGGTGCTTGATGCCGGTCTCCTGGCTGCCGCCGGACATGATGGTGTTCATCACCAGAATGCCCGAGTCAGCTGAGGTCACCAGGAAGGTCATGATCAGGATCACGCACATGACGTTCAGCATGGACAGCAGCCCTCCGTCGATCATGTAGGACAGAGTCACGAACAGCTTGTTGGTGTTCGAGGCACCAATGATCGCGCCTTCTGCGGCACCGGCCAGTTCCAGATCAATCGCGGTGCCACCCAGTACTGTCATCCAGGCGAAGCACACCAGTGCCGGTGCGAAGACACAGCCCAGAATGAACTCACGCACGGAGCGACCTTTGGAGATACGCGCCAGGAACAGGCCCACAAACGGCGAGAACGCAATCCACCAGGCCCAGTAGAACGTGGTCCAGCCAGACTGCCAGCCGAATTGACGGCCCTGCTCGCCCGCTGCATAAGCTGCGGCCAAAGTTGCTTCGTCCAACTCCGCAGCTGCGCCTTCCAGACCGCTCTTGAAGCCGTCAAAGCTGCCCCAGGCATTGGTAGCGCCACCCATCAGGGCGTCCGCATGCGCCTGCGCTTCGGCCGGAAGAGCCGCCGCAAAGGCTTCGGTCGACAACGGACCATATGCACCAAAGCTCAGCGAAAGGAAGTGCAGAAGGTAGTCAACCAGGGCCGTACCATATGTGGTCATGGCAAAGACGAAGGACCCGAAGATCACGAACGTGCCCAACAGGATGATCGACAGGACAAGGTTCAGGTTCGAGAGGTATTTAACACCGCGTCCCACACCCGAAACCGCCGAAATAATCGACAGACCCATGATGACGACCAGACCTGCAATCAGTCCAACCTTGCTTGGCGTGGGAACATCTCCGCCCAGATCCATGATCCACTCCATGCCGGTGATGGCATAAAGACCGTCAATGAACTGGCTGACACCAAACCCGATCGTCACAGAAACGCCCAGGATCGTTGCCACAACACCCAGAACGTCAACAACGTGTCCGAGAAAACCGTTCATCAGACGTCCGAACAGCGGTGTAAGAGCCGCACGAATGGTCAGAGGCATATTACGGGTATAGGCGTAATAGGCCAGTGACAGGCCGGTCACCACGTAGATCGCCCAGGCGTGGAAGCCATAGTGCAGGAAGGTATACCGATAGGCCGACTGAACGGATTCGGGATCGTTGCCAGCAACTGCACCGGACACGACATCGGGGTTTGATCCCCACAGGCCCAGCGGTTCAGCGGTCGCAAAGACCATCAGGCCGACACCCAGACCGGCACCAAACATCATCGAGAACCACGAGAAGTTCGAGAACTCGGGCTTTTCGCCAGGTGTTCCCATCACCCGCTTCCCTGTCGACGGCAGGATCGCCACAATCACCAGGAAGATGGCAAACAGGCCGACGATGACAATGTAGAAGCTGTTGAAGATTTCCAGCAGCTTGCCATTCCAGCTACCGAGGGTGCTGTTGGCATTGGCCGGGAAGACAAGCGCCCACAGTACAAGGGCAACCATGATGCCCTTGCTGATCAGCGCAATCGGTACGCTGTAATTCTCATAGAAACCGGCATCCGCCGTTTCTATCTCTAGATCCGTAAATGGTTCAGGTAATGACATAAGGTTCCTCCCAGTTGTCACTTTTTCATTATTTTTCCGCACAGGTTAGTTGGCTTTTTACCATGAACCCGACGGGCCTTTGGTTCGAACACACATGCCGATTTTCTCATGCAGCGTGGCGGTTAGCGCTACGTCTCCGGTAGCGGCACATTCAAGGATTACCGACGGTTCACATCTGGCAGCCGAGCATTGCTCGCCGACTGAAACGACGCGATCAGGTTCAGAAGTGGTCACGTCTGGCTCCAAATTCGGCAATTCCGATTCAGAGCAGAATGCAGCTAGAGGGCGATATCAGTCAAACTCAATTAGCTTTAATTAACTTCAGTAAAGATGAAGTCGGTAACTTTCCTTGCCAGAATTCAACAACCGCACGGATCTACTTAGGTGCATGCATAGGGTCGACACTAATGATCTGAACCGCGCCAACAGGTCGTAACCTTTGTATAGCGTTGGGCCTATCCCGCCCTATCCGACGCGAAACCGGTTCAGTCAATTTCGGCCTCGGCCGGGTTGGTAATAGCTACAGTCCCCGTCGCATAGATCTCTATCAGGGCTTCGCCAGCCTGTGATCCATCTAGCTCCACCTCAATGATCTCAAGGAATTTTTCGGTCTCAATCGCAGCCACCGCCATTGTCCGCAAATAGATTTCCCAAAGATTATACTTGCGTTTGGACGAAAGATTCCCATCATTCGATACACAGTCTCGTTTTGTGAGAATTTCATTAACATGCACCTAGAACGTCTGATCCAGATACTTGAAATCATCGCAGTCGCCGGACGCCCTGTTTCGGTGGCAGAGGTTCAACGTGCAACCGATCTGCCCAAGCCCACATGTTACCGGCTCATTCAGTCACTTGTTGAACAAAATCTCCTCGACGAACCCTCTGATGACGGAAAATACATCATTGGCGAGCGGATGATCAGGATTGCCTTGCTTGGAAAGTCCGATGCCGATGTCCGACGCTGTGCAGCCCCCCTCATGCGCCTCGCAGCGACAAATTTTAATGAAACGGTTTTTCTTGCGCGCTTTCGCGACAACAAAGTTGAAATCATCCACGTAGAAACACCCGATGATCCCGCTCGTGCCTTCATTCATCCGGGCTTGGGCGTACGTCCCATGCATGCCTGCTCGTGCTCGAAAGCCATTGCCGCCTTTGCGGAACCGGAATTTCGCGAAAGCATCATGTCAGGGAGCCTGAAGGCGTATACTGAACACACCAAGACGTCCGAAGATGAGCTACGCCGCGAATTCGAGATAATTAGCGAACGCGGCTTTGCCGATTGTGATCAGGAAATCGACATCGGAATTGCCAGCGTTGCGGCACCGGTATCGATCGGCAACATCGGAGCTACGTTCAGTATTGGTGCGGTTGGCCCCATTCGCCGGTTCCGCACCGAATACCGCATCGAGATCGGCGAGAAACTGAAAGGCTTGTCCAAGAAGGTCAGTGGCGCAATCCAGCTGTGCAACGTAACGGATACATAAGGAAACGAATAACTAAGGGCCCTTTTGGCCAAAAGGATGACACTGAGAATAGGAAAAATTCAACAAACCGGAGGAAACCAAATGAACCTGAGACCAGATCCAACGTTTCACGCCTCGCCTAAGCTTGCAATGCAGGCACCGGTGGAAAACTACGCCTTCACTGTAATGCTCAGCCCGGACGGATCGCAATCTGATGGCATCGCGGTCATTGACCTCAAACCGGACTCCGACACCTATGGCCAGATCGTACATCAGGTCATTGTTCCCAACAAAGGCGACGAATTTCACCATTTCGGCTGGAACGCCTGTTCGTCATCTCTGTCTCCTCTGACCGGGCACGCCTTTCTGGAACGACGTTATCTGATCGTACCTGGAATCCGATCCTCACGTATTTACGTCATCGACGTGAAAGACCCGTTGAAGGCCAAGATCCACAAGACGATCGAACCCGAAGAACTATTTGCAAAAACCGGTTATTCGCGCCCGCACACCATCCATTGCGGTCCCGAAGGGATCTATGTTTCCTGCCTTGGAGGTGGCGGCGAAGACGGTACAGACGGACCTCCGGGCATCTTCATCATGGATTGCGAGACGTTCGAAATAATCGGGCAATACGAGATGGATCGCGGCAAGCAGGACAAGCACTATGATTTCTGGTGGAATCTGCCGCAGGACTACATGGTTAGTTCCGAATGGGGTTTGCCGCCGCAGTTTGAAAACGGTGTGGTGCCCGAGGACCTGTTGTCGAACAAGTATGGCCATTCGATCCACTTCTGGGACTTGCGCGCGCGCAAGAATATCCAGACGATGGATTTCGGCGACAATTACCAGATGGCACTGGAAATTCGCCCTGCGCATGACCCGACAAAATCTTATGGTTTCTGTGGTGTCGTGGTGGACACCACCAACCTGCAAGGCGCAATTTTCACATGGTGGCGCGGTGACGACGGCAAATGGCAGTCCAAGAAAACGATCACCATCGACCCGCGCCCCGAAAAGCCCGAGAACCTGCCGCCACTGTTGCAAGGGTTCGAGGCCGTGCCGCCGCTGGTCACCGATATCGACCTGAGCCTAGACGACAAATACCTCTATGTTGCGTGCTGGGGGCTGGGCGAGATGCATCAATACGATGTCAGCGACCCGATGAACCCGAAGCTGACCGGAAAAGTCGAGCTGGGCGGCATCGCCCGCGGCACCAAGCACTCCAACGGCAAGGATTTTGCCTATGGCCCGCAAATGGTAGAAATCAGCCGCGACGGCAAGCGCGTCTACTGGACCAACTCGCTTTATTCCACCTGGGACAACCAATTCTATCCCGACGACGAAGGCGGACAAATGGTGATGGCCGATGTGGGCGAAAACGGGGGGCTGACTCTGAACAATGACTTTTATGTCGACTTCCCCAAAGGTCTGCGCAGCCACCAAATTCGCCTAGAAGGCGGTGACTGTTCGACCGACAGCTTCTGCTATCCGTCCGTCTAAGAAATGGGCGACATAACAACAATGACAGCCCTTTGGTGGGCTGTCATTTTTTCTGGACTCTACCACGGTATCAACCCCGGCATGGGTTGGCCGTTGGCCGTTACGGCGGCGTTGATGGAGCGAAAGCACAGCGCCCTGCCAAAAGCGCTGGCAATGTTGGCCACGGGGCATTTCCTCGCGATGATTGGCATCTTGTTGCCATTCTCACTGATGATGTTCCTTGTTCAGTGGGAAGTTCAAATCCGCGTGGTCGCCGGGCTTTTGGTTATCGCCATGGGCCTCTATCTGCTGATCAACCGAAGACATCCGAGAATTCTGGCGCGCGTGCACCCTGCCCGGTTGGCGCTCTGGTCATTCCTCGCTGCGATGGCGCATGGGGCTGGTTTGATGCTGGTGCCGATTTTTCTGGGCATCTGTGCGATTGGAGCGAACGAAACCGGTCATGCCGCAGCACAAACACTTATGAGCAGCAACGTGACGACTGCGTTTCTTGTTGCAGCAGTACACACGTTGTCGATGACAATTGCTGGCGGCACCATCGCAGTTGTGATCTACCTTTGGCTGGGGCTCAGGTTCCTCTCAAAGACATGGTTCAATCTTGATGTCGTTTGGGCACTCAGCCTCATCGCCGTCGGAGCATTCGGACTCTATGCAGCACTTTTTGGCCATTGAAATCGGTCACCCGACCAAATGGCACCTGTTCACGAGCTGGCAGAAACCCGCAATCCCGGCAGTTAATCTTTCAACGCATCTTAGTGGCACCTGAAGCACCGCGTTGCCGATTTAGTCAAGTGGAATTTCTCCTGCAGGCTCTGCCGCAAACTTTTCAACTTGATTGCCTGGAATAACCCCGACCGGCATGATGCGTGAGTCAATCAGCAGATTGGGTGGTGAAATTCTCGCCCCAGGTCAAGATTGAGACGCATAAACGTAAGCGCCCTGGTGCAGTTTCATGGCGCATGGACGAAACCTATCTCAAAGTGCGCGGCCATTGGATGTATAGGTATCGGGCGGTTGATCGCGACGGCGAAACCCTTGATTTTATGCCGTCTGAAAGTCGCGATACCGCGGCGGCCAAGCAATTCTTCGCGGAGGCATTGGCCAACAAAGGCATTCCGTTGCAGATCGTGGTCGACAAAACCGTCCCTCTCGCTGCAAAATCTGTTTTCATCCCAAGATCAAGCATCTTCTTTAAACTGCTTACGCAACCAGTCCACAAAGATCTCGACCTCTGGTCGTACAGCTTTTTTGGAAACAGGTTGCATTAGGAAATGTGCATCCGGATGTGGCAGCGGTTTGCCGGCAAATCGAACGCCCGAGGCGAGCCCATTTTCGGTATTGACCAGTCGCGAGAACACTAGGGCATAGCCACCGCCACTCGCGACAAGTTGCAGCGCCGAAATGGTTGTGTCTACCAGGTATTGCGGGGCGTCTTGCGGCTTGGTGCAGTCATATGCGCTCAAGTATCGTTCCCAATGGCCTTCATGGCCCAATATGTGAACAAATGGACCAGACAGCAGATCCTGCACTTGCTTTGCACTGTTCTTCCGGCCTTTGGCGCATATCGGGACGATCGTTTCATCAGAGAGCTTATCGGAGAGTGCGTCGGTCCAGTTGCCACGACCCAAGCGTAGCTCTACGTCGATCTCTTCTAAATTGGTGGTCTCTGTCCAGATATTTGTCACAAGGCGAAGATTTATCGTCGGGTGGTCTTTCTTGAACGACGGAAGACGGGGCGCAAGCCAAAGTGAAGCGGTCGATATCGGCGCCTTGATCGTAACTGTCTTCGTCGCCATCGACCCGAAAAGGTTTGCCGAGGCCATATCGATATCAGCAAGCGCCTGCCGGACAGTTGAGCAATAAGCCTGACCAATCTCTGTGAGAGACAGATGTCTTGCGCGCCTCACAAATAACTTGTGCTGCAACTGCTGTTCCAATGATCGGATGTGCAGGCTGACGGCAGCCTGCGTCAGCCCCAATTCGACGCTTGCACTGGTAAAATTCAAATGTCGGGCCGCGGCTTCAAAGCTACGCAGCCAGGTTAGACTTATCTGGTTGGACGGCATTTACCACCAAGAAAAATTTGCGTTAGCTCGGTTTATTTATCATTTTTCTTTTATCAGCAAGTTCTCAAATAGGGTCTGGTTTTGTTCTTTCACTCGACCAGGAGATAAGGGCATGACTGAAAAACAGGATGTGTCGCAAACTCTGGGGTCTAGTTGACGAGCATGCATGATCTGAGGTTTTTACTGGTCGAATAATTTTCGAACAGGTTATTTGAGCATGATCTCGTTAAAGGGCTGTCATTTCCCCAAGGATGCAGTTTTGTACGCTGTTTTCTTCTATCTGCGGTACACGGTGTCCTATCGTGACTTGGAAGAGATCATGGCTGAGCGCGGTGTCCGAGTTGACCATGCCACTTTGAATAGGTGGGTGGTGAAATACTCGCCTATCGTCGCAGCTCGTGCGCTGTCAAAGAAGCGTCCAACGCCGAGTTCATGGCGCATGGACGAAACCTATATTCGTGTTCGCGGCAACTGGATGTACCTCTATCGGGCCATCGACAAAGCTGGGAATACTCTTGATTTCATGTTGTCTGAGCGCAGGAACCGTCCAGCAGCAGCAAGGTTCTTTGCCAAAGCGCTGTCTTCAAATGGAATCCCGAGCAAGATCGTCATCGACAAAAGCGGCGCCAACGCGGCTGGCATTCGAGTGGTGAACAAAATCCTTAATCGGTTTGGCTGCCCAGCCAAAATCCAAACGGTCAGGTCCAAGTATTTGAATAACCTAATCGAACAGGATCATCGGTTTATCAAGTGTCGTGTACGGCATATGTGTGGGTTCAAATCGTTCAGATCCGCATCAGCTACTTTGGACGGCATCGAGGTCGCCAAAATGATCCGGAAGCGGCAATTCCCCAGCACTACCACGTCGGGCTTTCGGCTGTTTGCCGAGATCGCAGAATAGGTGTGTCCGGTAGTTGACTGCCTATGGTCGTTGCAAAAGTTTGCGACACATCCAGTTCACAATGAGGAACGAACGGCGGCCCTGCGGACATAGCTGCAATTCGCCCTTTCCCAAAATCCTCTTTGTGTCGCAGTCTTGCGCGTGACGTCCGCTTGACGACACGACCCCTATCAAACGATCATCTCAGAACTGTCATGTGGTACTTCAAGGGAGATCTCATGGAAGTATTCGGAAGTGAAGCACAGCGACGCATGTCAACCATGGGCGAGCATCTTATGCAGCTGTTGGGTGATGACCCTCGGTTTTGTAGCCATGGGCGTGGTATACAGATTGCCAACGAGTATAGCGGGGCGTTGGATGATGCCGTCGCAATGGCCCGAATTCTTGGCATCACGGCGATAGAAAGCATACCGCGTGAGGAGGTGGCGACGGCGCGAGAACGAATTGAAAGCGAGGGTTTAAAAACCGACACGATTGCTTGCTATCTTGGCGGTCTGAACTGTGTCGAAGCCGCTCGCCAAGTGGTCGCAACTCATGCTTTGCCCGAGGATTTAACCATACGAGTGATTGATCGCAGCTCTCCACCAGAATGGCTTGAAGCTTTCGCGGAAGTCGCGTTGAGCCATGGTGTTCTACCGCCAATAGGGCCGGTGATGCGCGGATTGTCTCGTCCCGGGTTTGCTATGGTCGTCGTTGATCGATCAGGTGCTCCAGTCGCAACTGCGGGTTCAGTTCTGTGTCATCCCTCCAGCAGTCGGCTGCATAGTCGCGCACAATGGGGGCAACTCTCGACCAAACCTGAACGCATGGGCGAGGGCATTGCAAAAGTCTTGGGGGCGATAGCACTAATACACTCGCATGAAAAGCTTGGCGCCACAGGGTTCAAGACAGGCATCGCTCCGGGTAACATTCCCTCTGCACGGCTTTGCGAAAGACTTGGCTTGGAGGACAGTGGAAACGACATAGTCGCGATCATTGACCCTCACGTATACTCAGAAGATCGGTTAACCAAGTGACCCATCCGGCTGTCTGTGGTCGCATTGTGTAAGCAATATTACCAAGAGCCTGAGTTGGTCTCTTGAAAAAGCTGTCTGAAGTGAGCACATATGGGACCAAAAGCCCCAGAAGGTTGGGAGAACAACTGGGCGCAAACCATGCCAGGGCAAAGCTTCAACGTGATGATGCGCCTCTACGGACCGCTCGAGCCTTGGTTCGACAAAACCTGGCGTCCTGGTGATCTGAAATTGGTAGAATAAAGCGACGGCCACGACTATCGGGCGACGCTACTTGTTGGCGTCGCCTGGCATTTTCTTTGGTGTCCACTTTGGTCTCAAAGCGGAAATCCATTTTCGGGAGCACTGCCATCTTTCTTTAATTCTAGATTTATTCCTGAACCAACTGCCTCCACTACTACTACTGCAGTTGCAAAATATCCGGGACGCAGAGTTTTCTTTTGGCAGGCATTTTGTCTGCACCATCTGATCGTTTCAGTCGCTTCGGGCCGTCCTTGACCTTGATTTTCGGCTTAGCTAGCGGGCCTTTTAGAGTCACTGGCCAGGGGCTTTTCGAAAGAGGTTCGCCAATCTTGCGGGGCTGTAGATCTAAATCCAAGACCTTGCCAGCCACATCGACCCCGCCAAAAACGACAACTTGGACATGATCCGTTTCCAAGGTGGTTTGTTTCGTCGAAATACTTCCATTGGAGATACTAATCGGCGCGCGCAAGCACACGATCGGAGCAACCTTTTGTTTTTCTTTGGTAAACACCCAAGGTAGCACACCCAGCCCCGCCAAATCCAAAAGCTGGGTCTCGATCGAGCCATCACGTAATGAAACTGTGGCGTTGCCGTTCATGCTGTTGACAAAGTGCTTGGGTGAATCGGTTCCTCCTGACACCGAAAAATCTGCATAAATCGTACCGCTTGCACCTTTTTTGAAGTTCAGTCCGTGAAGAATGTCATCCAGCTGCCAGCCGCCTGCCTTGCCGGTCAACGTGAGCAGGTGCGCGTCGTTCGATAGATCCATTTGCCCGCTGACGTCGAAATGAGCGCCTCCGTATTCAAATTTCAAAGGCCCAGCTTTAAGCTCATTTTTGTTAAGCGTCAGTTCGCTCTGCAATCTGCTAATGCCTTTGGCACCCTCTATGTGCCGAAGGTCAATGTCGACATCCATATCCATACCGGACAAGAGAACTGAACGCCCAATTGGTTTAAGCGTCACATCTCTCAAAGGGCCAGCGTCATCTGCTTCTTGATTGGCGTCTTCCTCGTCGGGCTCCGAACCGCCTAGCTTCCGCAACTGTGCAGCGGCCTGAATGATCGTTCGAATATGATCTATCTTTATCAGGTCACTCTCTATGGAACCCTTCAGCACAGGATCACTTGTTGCATCATCAAGATCGGCGACAATTTCCAGGACAGATTCAGAAATCTCGACATTGGCACTCGCGTTCCAATCGGAGCCTTCGCTAGCGAGGTCAATCTCAAGGCGAGCCTGTCCGGTTTCCACGCGTTCAAGCGATAGTGCCTCCAAAAGGTCTGCACCTGATGGGACTTCAACATCGATTGCCAAATCCAGGTCCTCAAATTTGAGTACATTCTTGACAGTGCCATGTACTTCGAGGTTCCAGACTTCTGTTTCACTTGTCTTTCCATCTAAATTCGTCAGCGATAGCTGATTGATGTCGCCATTCAAATGAAAGTCGCCGGAAAATCTGCCGAGTTGGTCGTCCGGTCCTAACAGTTCTGGTGAGATCAAACTGCTTGCCGGAATATCCATTAGACCTTCTGCAGATATTCCTTGTAACTGCAGCGCGTCATCGACCGAACCGTCCAAAATGATAAACGGATCAGCCGGGTCCCCAATTCTCAAGTTGATGCTTCCGACCCTTAAGCTGCCTTCTGGTGTTCTGGAAAGTTCGGAGAACTTGATCGGAGGCGGGCCCTCGCCAGACGTGTCCAATGTGAATCCGTTGGTCTTAATGACCATTTGCCGCTGCGGAATCTGCCCGGGGACGCTGTCGATAACCATGTCGACCGCGATAAGTTTAAGATCATACCGCGATGCGGCGGGGGCTGGTT
This sequence comes from Ruegeria sp. YTSA219, assembly GCF_059609985.1. Lineage (NCBI taxonomy): Bacteria > Pseudomonadati > Pseudomonadota > Alphaproteobacteria > Rhodobacterales > Roseobacteraceae > Ruegeria > Ruegeria sp. YTSA219. The sequence goes on along the minus strand of NZ_JBXWMT010000004.1, from coordinate 14,650 downwards.
CAGCATCTTCAGGATACAACCGAATGCGGGTTGTCAACGATACGTCTTCCGGATTTCCCAATTCTCCGATTTGTCCTGTCAGCGAGAGGCTTTGCCCGCCATCCAACTCCGTCAAAACACTTAGATCATCAATCCGAGCAACGCCGTCGACCGATTTGAATGTTGCACCAATACTTCCTGAACCTTCCAGGACACGGTCAAGCTTCAGGATATCGAGAAGCTGGCCAAGTTCTACAACCTCTAGGGTCGTCTTCACTTGCAGCCCGTCTTCTATGGGGGATTCCTCTGCGGTAATCGAAATCTGTTCGAAGTTCACCGCTACCTGAAACGGGTCTTCCGCAGGGAATGTCGCGTACAGATCAAACCTCTCTCCGTTTAGCGAACCGGCCCCAACTGCGGTCGCAACGTCGGTTTCCGTATCGCGTTTTAGAAGCAGCTCAGAAAGCTGCAGATCCAGCTCAAGCCCGTTTAGATCGTTTTGGTAAAAAACGGTGATATCGGTCAGGTCAATTTTATGGTCCGTTAGAACTCCAGCCAACGGCATTTTCGGAGACTTAGCAGCTTGCCCGGCTTCTACATCTGATTGGGAAAGGGACTGCCAGTTTCCGACGCCGTCTTTGCCTGTGATCAGGTTCAGGTGAACGCCCGAGAGAAAAAGGTTGCTCAGCGATAGATTACTGTTCCAGAGGTCGCGCGTGGAAATTTCGAACTCAAGTTCGTCGATTGCTGCCAGATTCTCGTTCGCTCTCCGCGAACCGGGTAGTACCAGCCCCGCCGCTGACACCTGCAAGTGCCGGCCAAGGCCCAGACGCACTTCATCCTCTATGATGACGTCCTGACCAAGTTTCTTGGAGATCAGGTTTTCAACGAAGGTGGTCCTTACAGAAGAAAACAACGTAGAAGACAGGAAAAGCCAAGCTGCTAACACAGCCACAAACGCGACAGCGCAACAAACCAATACACCTTTTGCAACGTATCGCACGCTTTTCTCCTAATGTTCCGATTCATACGTTGGGCAACCTAAACCATTTATTTGTTAGGTTAATGGATTATATGGTCGGTAAATTTCCCGACCTCTGAATGATCTTGACCGTACAGCTGATAACTCTCGCTGATTTGGTCGGACAGCTAAATCACGGGTAGATGACAAAATAACTTTTGTACCGCTGACCCAGCTTCCAATCAGCTGGCTTGAAGTGAGTTTGACCGACCAGAACTGGACACGTTGCAGGGGTTGCGACTTCAGCGGCTCGACGCATCCCCAAGCTATTGGCAGCCAGATTTCCTCGATTTCCCACATTTATCTAATTACTGTTATATGTGAATTCTTCAAACGACGAGGACAGGATGAACTCACTAACTAGAATAACACGTGGGATAGGCGTCGCTTTCAAAGACGGTAGAGTGAAAGGCATTCTTGCCTTCACGGTTGGAATGATTTTATGGGCCTCGGTCTTTTACCACTTTGTCGAGGGTTGGAGTTGGCTCGACTCAATCTACTTTTCTGTCGTGACGATTTCGACTGTGGGGTTTGGTGACTTCTCACCTGAAACCGCGGCAGGGAAGATCTTCACAATGATTTACATCATCGTGGGCCTCGGTGTCTTCGTGACCGCGGCGACCACAGTGGCGGATACAATCTTGTCCCAAGACGACAAAAAAGCGGACTAATAGACTGCACTCAAATGAGCCAAACCGAGTTCCTGCACAGGCATTGGCCCGTCTGTGCATCTCAAGCTGCGGCCTGGATTCATTTGCGTCTTCAAGCTGATAGATGATCACTAAAACTAAAAAAATATACATATTATGTTTTTTGAGTATAACATTCAAGAAACAAATGGAGGGATGGAATGGAAAAGACACAGGACGCAAAGATTGTCGATCTGGCAATACGATTGCTCTTTCTCGGACTATTTCTCTACAGCGCTTTGGTCATGGTGGCCCCGCTTGCAAGCGTGGTTATCTGGGCAACTATCCTCTGTGTGGCGCTTTACCCGGCATTTGATTGGCTGCAGTCCAAGCTGGGAGGTCGGAAAAAGCTTGCCACAACGATCTTGGTTTTGCTGGGCCTTGTTTTGACCCTGGGGCCAGTCGCAACTGCGGTGTCTGGTGCTGCAGAACTAGGGGCTGAATTCGCGGAACAAGCAGACAAGGGTGAGCTGAAAGTCCCTCCTGCGCCCGAGGGCCTCAAGGAATTACCATTGGTTGGAGACAAAATTTCCGATGTCTGGGGGATGTTTGAGCGCAATCTTGACGGCGCGCTTACGAAATATGGCGCGCAAATCCTTGAGATCACCAAGTCGCTGTTTGGAAAGGTGTTGGGCATCGGCATCGGGCTTCTTGGCTTAGCTCTGTCCGTATTGATAATGGGGGCGTTGTTCAGCCCCGGGCCAAATATGGTCCAAGGTCTTCAGCGCTTTGCCAACCGTGTTTTCGCTCCGCGCGGTGGAGAATTCGTAACACTGGCAGGCGCAACAATTCGGAACGTTACAAAAGGCGTGATTGGCGTAGCTGCCATTCAAGCGGTCTGCGTTTGGATACTGTTGGCTTTGTTTGGGATTTCTTCGGCCGCCACGTTGGCATTCATCTGCCTGATACTCTCGATTATCCAAATCGGGCCCGGATTGGTTCTAATACCGGTAATTATCTACGCTTGGAGTTCCATGTCCGGCGGGACTGCTTTGATCTTCACCATATTGGCCGTTCCCGTCATGATAATGGACAGTTTTCTAAGACCCGTGTTCATTTCAAAAGGCCTTGAGACTCCCATGTTGGTCATCCTCATCGGTGTTCTCGGAGGTATGATGGCGTACGGTTTGATCGGCGTCTTTATGGGGCCGGTTCTCTTCGCTGTTTTCTATGAGCTATTCAAAGTTTGGATTGATACCTCGCCCGAAGCCGAGGGCACTGCTGAAGGCGCGGCGAAATGAGGAAGACAATTTGGACAACCCTGGCGGTCATTCTGATTTTTCTTGTCTGGTACCTGGTCGCTGATCGGAAAACGCCATTTACCGGGAACGCCAGAGTAAAAGCCGTGGCGACCCAGATCGTCCCGCAGGTGACTGGAACTGTGACTGAAGTCTTGGTCGAAAATGGTCAAATCGTCTCGGCCGGAGATGTCCTCGTCCGGATCGACGCGCGACCCTACGAAATTCAGCGCGACAAGGCGGAAGCTGATCTCGAAGCAGCCACTCAAGAAGTCGGTGCATCTTCGGCAGAAGTAAGAGCGGCACAGGCCAAACTAGCAAGGGCGCAGAGCGATCTGGATACGATGCGCATTCAAACAGAACGCGTATTTGCGCTCGAAAAGAAAGGGTTGATTGCCGTCTCAAAGGCCGATGATGCGCGAGGGCAACTGGCAGAGTCCGAGGCAAACTATGAGAACGCAAAAGCAGATCTGGAAAAAGCAAAACAGAGACTTGGTGACGACGGAATCGAAAACCCGAAAATCCAGCGCGCGTTGGCCGCCTTGGCGGATGCAGAGCTTAACCTTGAGTGGACTGAGTTGCGCGCTCCGGCGACAGGTGTCATCTCTAATTTGCTGATAGCCCCCGGAACATATGCGCGATCCGGCCAGGATCTGTTGACGTTTCTGGACGCAACTGACGTCTGGATTGAGGCGTATTTTTCCGAGAACAACCTAGGAAGAGCCTCGATAGGGTCTCCGGTTGATGTAGTGTTGGACATGCATCCAGGTCAGGTTATTCCGGGCGTCATTGAGAGCTTTAGTGCGGCTGTTTCCCTAAGTGGCGGTGATGTGCCCGGGCAATTGGCGAGCCCGCCAAGCACTAAAGGTTTTTTGCGCGAGCCTGAGAGATTCCCAGTCAGGATCGTTTTACCTGGCTATGAAGCCGGAAGCGCCGAAGATGACCTTCGCTTTCAACTGAATGGGCAAGCCGATGTGATCATGTACCTAAGCGACAACTCGTTGCTGAACCTCGTAGGTCGCACCTACATCCGCGTGGTTTCAATTCTGTCCTATGCGTACTGAGGACCAACGCTCTGTCACCCGGCTTGCGCTGGGTGTTACCGGCGTCTTTTCATTGGGCCTATTTCTTGGGTGGCCGCTTGCCGTCGTCGGGGCGGTGTTCGCCGCCCTTTTTCTGCAAGCACCTGCCGCATTGCCTTTGACAGCATTTGCGAAGCTCTTTGTCTTCTCTATTGGGTTGATGTTCATTTCGTTCCTGGTGTCGTCGATCTTCTCACCATATCCGCTTGTATTTCTGATGCTGGTGGCGATTGGAATAATCCTGTCTTTCATGTGGTCAGTTTCCGGCGCCGGAGTATTACCCGGTGTCATAGCTCTCATGGGCGCATTGATGATTCCGAACCTGGTTCTGCAATCACAGGACCTGGCTTTGGTGCTCGTGTATTGGATACCGTTGAACCTGCTGTTCGCAGGCTTCGTATCGACACTGATGTTCGTATTGATACCCGCTGAACCTCAAACGGCGGCTCAAAAAAAAGCTGCAGCGCCGCCAAGCTTCGACCCAAATCGTCGCATAGTCAGGATGTCGCTTGTCACAGTCCCGTTTGCTATGGCATTTTTTGTTTCCGGCGCGTCTGCATTGCTGGTTCTGTTCTTTGTCGCGCTGCTGAGCCAACAACTTGCAGCGATGCCTACCGCGGGTAAATCGGTTGCAAAAGCTATGCTGACGGCAAACCTGCTTGGGGCGGCAGTATCCATCATTTGCTATGAGACAAACGTAATAGCGCCGGTTATTCTCACCCCCATTTTACTGTGTTTTTTCTTTTGCCTGACACTCGGAGCACTCGGTAAATCTCAAGCCCCACTCGCCGCCGCCGCCGGCTCAGCCATTACAACGGCTCTCATAGTATATGGCGGGTCGGTTGCACCGTTTTCAGACGAGGCTGACGTCAAGAGCATCATTCGAGTTTTGCAAGTTGCCAGCGCCGCCTTCTTTGTAATCATCGCATATGTCGTGGTAGATGAATTCTGGCCGGAAAAAGAGCGCCAGGCGGCTCAATGACGTTTGTTGCAACAAGGCTTGGCGCTGAAACCGACAGAGTTCTCTACTTGACCAATTCTACTTAGGGTCAAGATTCATAACCAGTACATAACGGTTGCCTCGAGTGCGAAGGCTGAGAGGAAGACCTTGGGACTACGGTCATAACGTGTCGCCACGGGCCTTCAATCCTTGAGCCTGCCGAACATGATCTCGATCCGGTTGCGGCGTTTGTATCTGCGCTTGTCGTATTTGACCGGTGTCTTGCGTTGCATACGGCCTGGGATGCAGGCGCGTATCCTTTTGTCTTTTAGCGCTTCACGGAACCAGTCGGAGTCATAGCCGCGATCCCCGAGCAGCCAATCCACGTTTAATATGCTGCTGAGCAGAGCCCGAGCATCGATGTAATCGCTGACCTGCCGGCGGTAACGAACAGGTTGAGCGGGCGACCTTAGCTATCACAAATAGCATGCAGCTTGGCATTCATGCCGCCTTGGTTCTGCCAATCAGGCGGCCATGCCCCCCGTTTTGACGCCCAAGCTGGACGCCGTGCGATGGGCTTTTAGATATGTGGCGTCGATCATGAACATCTTCTTTTCACCGTGCTCGGCAGCCAGACCAGCCATCATCCGTGCGAAGATGCCTTTCTCTCTCCAACGCTTCCACCGGCTGTAGAGCGTCTTTTGAGGTCCGGATTCCCAGGGCACATCTCGCCAACGCAACCCATTGCGATTGATGAAGATAATCCCGCTTAGCACCCTTCTATCATCGACCCGTGGCCTACCGTGCGACTTCGGGAAGAAAGGGGAAAGCTTGGCCATATGCTCGTCTGTCAGCCAATAAAGGTCGCTCATGTCGTCGCTCCATATTTGGAGCTGTGAATCACGCAGCGCAGCGAAAATCAATGCATCCTGAGCCTAACATAGATCCAAGCGAAAGCTTCCTTCGCACCAAAAGTCAATTCATGGCAAGCGTTGTTGAATGGCCGCTAACCGAGACTGTGAATGCTTTTTATGCGGGAGTAGCGAACGGCGGGTAGGCTCGCATCAACGAAACTGCAAATTCCTGTCTTGAAGGTCCGCTTTGGGCTGCTAGCGGCCTATCATGCTTGCTGCGGAGAATGGCAACACTGAGCCCAAGGTGTTCATGTTGCAATAGGAATGAGCGGCAGCGACAAATCAGGGTACAGACATCAACGTTGTGAGTAGCGGTTCGTTTTGACCATGCGACGTGCTGATGTCACGCAGCGAACATAGCCTCACCGCGATCTTGGAGATCGTTAGGCTTCTTGGTCGCTTTGTCTGCAAATTCAGGCGATGTTCAATGTCCCGAATTGGTTTTCGCTATACTGCAAAGCAGATCAACATGTTGATCCAACCAATCTTCGTCCAGTGCCTCGTGACGTATGAGTTTGCGGAAATAAGGTGCAGCCACTGCTAGTTCTATAAGCTGGTCAACCGGAACGTCGGCGGTGATCTCACCGCGGCCTATTGCGGCTGCAAATACTGCTTCAACACTTGCGAACCTGTCTTTCATAAATTCAGTGATCACCAACCGCGCTTCTGCATCGGTGGACGCAGCAGCGACAACTTGAGGCGCGATTTGACCCCATGGTGTGTCATTCAAAGCTCCCATCAGTACTCCGAGTAACCAGCGCAGATCAGATCGCAGCGGGCCATCGGTTTTGGGTGGTATGTTCGGCGGTGTTGCGATGCGCCTGAATGCTGCATCACGCAGACTGCGCGCATCTGGCCAGTGCCTGTAAAGTGTGCTGCGCGAAATGCCCGTTGCCTTCGAAACTGCGCCATGAGTTACGTGCAGCACGCCCTCATCCATTAGTATCTTTTGCGCGGCATCAAGCGCGGTCTGTCGTGTGGCGATCAGCCTAGGATCTTCTTTCAATCGTCCCTCCTATAGAACATCTTGTTGCATAGTAGAACATTTTGTTCTAAAAGTATGGTCGGTCAAAACCTAAATCCCACAAACACGTCTTTTCAAAACGGGAGCGTATCAATGTTCAAAGTGGCAGCAACCCCGCTGGTGGTACTCTTATCGATGGGCGCGACAACCGCATTGTCCGAGAGTGGCACCTACGAGCTGGATCCTGGACACAGCCAGGTATTGTTCAGCTACAACCACATCGGGTTCTCAGAAACATATGGAATGTTCTCAGGTTTTAGCGGTGAGATAGAGTTCAACGAAGATGATCCGTCTGCGTCATCTGTCACAGTGTCTATGCCTGTAAAATCTATGATCACGGGCTGGGATGCCCGTTTGCAACACTTCATGTCCGATGACTTTTTTAGCGCGAGTGACGGTGACGTGGTCACATTCGCCTCAACCAGCATTGAAGTGACCGGGGACAATTCCGCGAATATTTCTGGCGACCTGACCATGAATGGCGTCACCAAACCTGTTGTTCTGGAAACAACGCTTAACAAGTCGGCGCCATACCCGTTTGGCCCAAAAGAGGGCACGCCGACCTTGGGGCTGGCTGCCACGGCGACTATCGTGCGGTCTGAATTCGGACTTGGGGCATTTGCGCCAGCGGTGAGCGACGAAATAGAGCTCTTGATCAATATCGAAGCGTTAAAGGCTGAATGATGTGTGCAAGGGCGCCGATACTGCGTTCAGCACTCAATCTTTTTGATTGGCAGATGGTCAACACGATGAATGTGCACCTGAGAACATTGGCGGTTGCTGTGACGGTAGTGGTATTGATGTGCTCAATGGCGTCCGCGCAAGAGCGCTCCTTGCCGGAGCGCACCTCGCCCCGTCCCGAAACGACAAGCGGCGTACCGCATACTCAGATTGGTGTCGAAATTAATGCCGATTTGGCCCAGTTATTGCTGGAGCGAGTTGCGCAATTCCCAGGGGTCACACTTGGCCCAACACGCATATCATTACCTGGCGCGCTTGGCTTTCAGCTTGATCCTGACATGTTGTTGTCTCAACCGAACTCTATCGTCGGTGGGTTTGAGTTTGCGCATATGCATCCTGATGGCAGCTTGCACGCTTCGCTGCACCCCGCAATGGCCCGACGGGCAATTGAGGCTGGCTGGGCCGTAGGACACCCTTGGGCCAATCAACGCCCCGGATGGAGTGGCTTTGTCATGATCTATACTCCGACCACACCAGAAGAGTTGGATGTAGTCATCGATCTGGTCGAAAGTTCGTACACCTTCATCACCGGAAACACCTTGGGTTAAACCTGTTTTGCCCGAAAGTTTGCGGTGGCGCCTGCTTCCTTAAAGAGTGCTGTTTCAGCCGCCGTGCTTTTCACGGTCAATTTCTTTCTTACATTCTTGCCGTGGCGAAGCGCTCGGAGCGTGCGTTCAAACCTTCAGCACCAATAGTAACTCCCGTCCCGCGCAGTTGAAATTGCAAAGCTCAGTGGCGAATGCCCGCTTTGGGCTGCGACCAACTAATTGAACTGATCGCAGAGAATGGCGTATCTGAGCCCAAAGCGACCATTCCGGTATCTAATTACAAAGTGGGTGTTCATGTCTTTGGCCTCACTTCACGGGTTTTTCGGTGAACCGGCGAACTGCGAGGACCGAAGCAGCATAATCCCCCAGTGAAATCCCTCTGAAAGCAAAAGCCGCCGGTTTATTGCGTGCTCGGACGTCGACTTTGCCAGCGACCAATTCCGTCAAGTCGCCAGCAATTTGCTCGTATGGCAACATCGGCTTGTCGCTTTCCAGCTCCTGCAAACGGTCGTCGACAATTACCGTTTTAATACCAGTCATGTGCGCCGGCACCCACGGGATGCACGCATCAGTTATGGTTGCGAAGGCAGTCGGCTTCAGCCATCGGGCATCCAAGAAGGGTTCAATGGAATAGTCCAACGTTATCGATGTCACTATCAGTTCAGCATCACTTAAAGCGTCCTTGGCATCGGCGCATGTTTCAGCTTCGAGGCCCATGCCCAGAGCATAACGACAAAGCTTGTCGGCATTCTCTTTACCACGCCCGAACACGCGGATTCGTTTCAAGGGAAACAGTTCTGAAAACGCAGCTAGATGGGAGTGAGCTTGCACGCCCGCACCCACAAAAGCCACCGTCTCGGCATGAGGATCAGCAAGCCGTCGCGCTGCCACCACTGACAGAGCCGCAGTTCTGATTGCCGTAATCCAATTCGCTCCCAAGACCGCGCGAAGTAGTCCGGTTTGCGCATCCATAACCATGATGGCACCGTTTATCGCGGGAAGACCCCTCGCCGGGTTTTCCGGACACACTGTAACCTGCTTGGTCACGATGAATCCATCATCTCCCATTGCCAAAGTAGACATTGCGTAGCGCCCATCGCCGGGCAAGATGACTGTCTTAGGAGAAGTGTGAAGCTTTCGGTCTGCCTTGGCTATTAAAGCAGCCTCGATGGCATCGGCAACTTCCGAAGGTTGGATGCCTAAACCCCCGAGGTCGTCGTCAGACAGGTAAATTAAGGTGTTCTCAGAAGTCACAGAGTCCCTCACTTAAGCAATTTGGCTTTTTGACTGAATACATTGTCTTCGGCAGTTCTTCCTATCGGTTTACCTTCACAGAAGTATTTTGGCTGTAACTTTTGATCGCCCGATCCAATGCGCAAAAAAAATGCGCCTTCATTTTTCTGAAAATGTGAACCTAGCCGAACGCCTGATTTGTCCATTAGGCCGACTTTGTGCGGTCTGAACCAACCCGATGACCTACTGAGATCGTCAGACGACAGGTTCGGGCCCATTGGTAGTTAAAGTTGCGAATTGTTCGAACGACACTTTGCAGATCAGATTCCGGGCGACTTCAGGTCGGGATCACAATCCGACACACCAACCCACCCAGCGATTCAGAGCGGTCCAGATCTAGTCTGGCATCGTAGGCTTTCAGTAAGTCGATCGCGATCGCCAGCCCAAGCCCGCTGCCAACGACCGAGGTGTCCAGTCGTCCGCCGGATCGCAAGGCTTCGCGGTGGGCGTCTTCTGGAATTCCGGGACCGTCATCCTCGATACTGATTTCGATACATTTCTGCTTACGTTTCGCGGTCAGCCGTACCGCGCTTCGACACCATTTGACTGCGTTGTCCAGAAGGTTGCCCAAAATCTCTTCTATGTCCTGCGTATCCATGCGCACCCAAAGACCCGGATCGCCATCGATCTGCAGTGATTTACCTTCGCGGTCCGCCATGGCCGAGAAAAGCCGCGCCAGGCGCTCGATGGAGTTAGACAGATCGGTCCGCGAATGGGTCAGGTCCGCAGCGTTCAAAGCCCGCAGCCTGGCCAGAGATCGACCAAGTTGAGCATCGATCCTGTCCAGCGCCTCTTGTGCGGTATCTGTCACCGCTCCGGTGTCGGACAATGTCACAAGTTCATTGCGCAATATGGCTGTAGGAGTTTTCAATGCGTGTGCCAGATCTGCGGCCTGGCGGCGCGAACCCGAGACGATCTCGCGGTTCCGACGCAACAGCTGGTTCAGGTCCTCGACCAATGGCGAGACCTCTTCGGGGTAATCTGTTGGCCTAAGGTCTTCGTCCTGATCCCAGCGATGGGCCACATCCGTACGCAGCTTTCGCAATGGTCCCAGAACAACTGAAATCAGAAACAACGAGCCGGCTAAACCGATCAGGCCAACTAGGCCAAACACCGGCAGCAGGCTTTTCTGCGCCGCGCGCCGCTCGGCCACGAGCTGAGCCTGACTTTCGGCGACGCTGACGCCCCATACCGTGCCATCTTCATAAGTGATCTTCTGAAAAGCGCTGCGCAGCACTTCATTCTCCGGACCGCTTGTGTCCCAGAGTGTGGGGATGTCAGGAATACCGGGGGGTTCCGCGATGACCTCATCAAACAGCGAGCGAGAGGTGAAGACCACACCGTCGGCGCTGCTGACCTGCCAGTACCGTCCGGAATAGGGGGTGCCATAAGCCGGGTCAAATATCAGATCCCGTAGGGCATCCGGGTTTTCGGTTGTGACATTCAGCCCGACAACCAGCTGTGTGTGGCGATCCAGCAGCGCAGAGTCGAACCGGTTGGACACCCGTGCATCAATGTATGAGAAAACCGCCAGTGTACCTACGCCAACAGACACTGCCCCAGATGCAATTCCCCCCAGCAATGCCCGTTGTCGCAGCGATAACATCAGGCCGAATCGATCATATATCCACGACCCCGAACGGTTGTGATCAGGTCAGTGCCAAGCTTCTTGCGCAGACGGGTAACAAATACGGCGATGGTGTTCGAATCCCGGTCTCCATCGTATTCATAGATATGCTCTGAAAGTTCTGATCGTGAAATCATCCGACCAGAATTATGCGCCAGATAAGTCAGCACCGCGATTTCTTGAGCAGTCAGGTCAACCGGCACGCCATCGGCTGTCACCCGGCCGTTACGGGTATCCAGAATGACGTTTCCCATTTCAATCACGGGATTCAGCTGTCCACTTTGCCGTCGCAGGATGGCGCGAACACGCGCGGCCAGTTCGGGCATGTGGAACGGTTTGGTCATATAGTCATCTGCGCCCGCATCCAGGCCGTCGACCCTTTCGCTCCAGCCATCGCGGGCAGTCAGAATCAGCACCGGTGTTTTGACACCCTCGTTGCGCCATTCGCGCAGAATCGAAATGCCGTCGCGCTCTGGAAGGCCGAGGTCAAGGATGATCATGTCATATGGTTCGGTCGCACCCAGATGCAGGGCGTCGAGCCCACTATTGGCGACATCCACAACGCGGCCTTCTGCGTTCAGGAGTTTTTTGATCTGTTCGCAGAGGTGCGGTTCGTCTTCTGCCAGCAATACTCTCATACTTAGGGACTATAGGCGAGCGAATGGAAGTATAACCATTACTTTTTGCCCCCGCCGTTACCTCCGCCATTACCACCGGAGTTACCACCGCCGTTACCGCCGCCGTTGCCACCGGAATTACCACCACCGTTACCACCGGAATTACCGCCACCATTGCCACCGGAGTTACCGCCGCTATTGCCTTTGTTTGCAGATTTCCCCTGCGAAGTGCCCTTGCCGGATTTACCCGGCGCAGCGCGGGCAGCTTCAGAAATCTGGCGGCCAACGACGGATCGGTTGGAGACAACAACACCCGTCTGAGCGTTGACGATGACACTGACGATTTTACCATCCGGTTTCTTGACGAGAATACGGTAATATAGCCTGTCAGCCTGAAAGGCGCGCGCGTCAACAGGCGTTCCACCAAAAGCCTTTTCAACGCCTTTGATTACTTTTTTCAAACGAATGGCACTGCCTGAGGTTGTCGCCTTGCGCAACTCGGATTGCGTCAACTCACGTGCAGAAGCCTGTCCCTCTCCGGGGTGGAGAAAGGCAAGTAGACAGGCAATGGCAATAAGCTTTTTCATCCTTGTCACTCATTACTGCGAAAACGCCGGCTCAATCTACCGATTTCTATGTGAACCTACGGTGAACAGCCAGTTACGCGTGGGTTCAACGATGATGGGTTTAGATCAGGGGTGTCGGACTCTGTTTTCGACACCCAGTTTTTGCGTCTGCTCGCCGCTGATTACCGTGACAGACAAGAATCGCACCTGACGAACGAGGACCAATATGAACACCAAACCGATCAACCTGCTAAAAGCCTCTGCTATTGCCATCGCCCTGCTGGGCTCGACCGCGATTGTCGGAGCTGTCGCGTTTCCTGATGCTGCTTATGCCAAAGGGGGAAACGGCGGCGGTAACGGAAACGGCGGCGGCAATGGCAACGGCGGTGGAAACGGCAATGGTGGTGGAAACGGTAATGGCGGATCTGGTGCGTCCATTAGCGATAGTGATAAAGCGGCCGGAAAATCTAACCAGAAATCTTCCAACGCGGGTAAGTCAAAGTCATCGGGAAAAAACAAGTTTTCCTTGAAAGACCTGTTTGGGGGCAAAAAGACCAAAGCCAAATCCACAGCCGTAAAGACCGTACGCAAAAGTCAACCAGTGGATCAGGTGACCAAAGCAATTCGCCCCGCCCCGAAACCGAAAGGGTACAAGATGGCGGATCTGCTGGGCGTGCACCCATCTGAACTAGGCGCACTGAACGCCGCCAACGCTAATGAGAATGCTCTCAAGAACGCCTCTCCTAATTCCCGTGTGGGCCGCATCGCCGCATTTCGTGACGCGGTTCTGGCCGGAGATGAATTGCGTGAGGAGCTTGCGGAAACACAGGCACAGCTGGATGGCATGACCCCGCCGGACCGCCCGGTCTCTGAGATCGAAGAGGACCTTGATGCGGCTCTGACAGATGTTCAGGAGAAGCAGGATCGCGTGAACGAGCTTGAGGACGCTCTTGCCGATGCCGGGGGCACAGATCCGGATATAGAAGCAGAGCTTAAGGACGCCAATAACGAACTTCAGGGAGCCCTCGATACGGCCGAAGACCTAGGCGCCGAACGGCAGGCTGCGGTCGACTACAACGATACGGTGGCAGAAGTCGATGCGCTGACTGAGGCTGTAGAAAATCAACCGCAGACCGAGCGTGAAGCGTTGGAGGCTGCCGCCAACAAGCCTGTGACGGATGAGGTCGAAGCTGCCGTAAAAACTCTGCTTGGTCTTGATAGCTGATTGCTGATTGTCCAATCAATCATCAGGTCAAATAGACCCGAGCCAGCAGGCATAACAACATCACAAATAAAAAAACCCGCTCCGATCCGGAGCGGGTTTCACTACATCCCAGACAACACCACGTGACTTGGGATATACGCAGACGTTCTGTTGAGAGATCAGACGCCCCGTTTTGCCTCTTCTAGTCGCTTATTGTTGATAATTTCAGACAGTGCATTTTCGATAGGAGGGAAGCGACCGTTGCTCGAATTCGTGATGTTTGACATTTCACCGCCTGAGACGGTGCGCGAGGATTGCATTGCTGTAGGAATGCTAGGCGCACCCTCATTGGCAGTATTGATCATGCTGTTCCCCTTCAGTGCATCCGGGCACGCATTGATCGGCCCTGAGTAAGGAAGTATGAACGATAACGGTTGAACACTCTGAGAATACATTGTTCACGTTCGGTTAATGTTGTTGCGTATGAGTGGACAAATTGGGAGGGGGCATTGACCGCCGTATAAGGAAATGCTTCCATTTTGATTTTATTTCCCGATGGCGGCTTTGTCCCGCATGGCCACTGTCCAAAGCTCCACACCACTGCATCTTGGATTAAAAGTCCGCTTCCGATGCTATTGCCGCCGTTTGTAGGGCTTGTTGATGCAAGCGCGGCGAAGGTCTGCCGTGTGGCCTTACTGCCAATTAGCCTGTGGCACGTCGATTGAAGGCCATCGTTCTGGATGAACGTTGTCAACAAGATTGGGCGGCAGCTTTATTGGGATTCACGCGGCAATTTACTGGGAATACGCAGAGCAGGCAGAAAAAGCCCTGAAAAGGGCTGAGCAGCCTCATCTGACTGGTTCAATTTGATTGTTAGTGCATCATTGGCCTGTGATCCATTGAGATGATGGTTTCGGGAGCTGACGGGCGGTAGCCCAGTGCACTGTGGGGACGTTTTGTGTTGTAGTGTTTCCTCCATTGTTCGATCAGGATTTGAGCTTCGCGCAAGCTGTAGAAGATCTCACCGTTGAGCAGCTCATCCCTGACCCGGCCGTTGAAGCTTTCACAATATCCGTTCTCCCACGGGCTGCCAGGTTCGATGTAAGCCGTCTTGGCGCCAACGGCGGCGATCCAGTCTCGGACCGCCTGGGCGACAAATTCCGGCCC